>DASYID010000087.1:0-18848 GCA_036252775.1 Solirubrobacteraceae bacterium | reverse complement strand
AAAGGCGCCGGGCGTGGCCAGCGATGACACGAGCATCCCAGCCATGGCGGCAAACATGGCCAGGCGCACCCACCCCTCCTCGGGATCGATGGCGTTGGTCAGCCACGAGTAGCCCACCCAGGCCCACCACAGGGCGCCCAGCGCGAGCAGTCCGTGGCCCAGGCCGCCCCAGGTCGGGTCGCGGGCCATGAGGGTGGTGACCTGGGTGATGGCGAACACGAACACCAGGTCAAAGAACAGCTCAAGCGGGGTGACCCGCTGCTCGGTCTGCGAAGCGGCGTCGAGATCGGCCACGGGGGAACGGCTAGACGACGGCGGCGGTGCGGTGCGCGTCGACGACGTCGCTGATGATGCCGTCCAGGGGGACGCGGGGCTGCCAGCCCAACAGCTGGCCGATCTTATGAATGTCGGGGATCCGGCGAAGCATGTCCTCAAAGCCCTCCTCGTAGGCCTCGTCGTAGGGCACGAGGGTGATCTCCGACTTGGTGTCGACCGCCTTGATGATGCGATGGGCGAGGTCGATGAGGATGTGCACGGAGTGCCCGCGCGCGAGCAGCTCGTCGGAGAGATGGGAGCCGATGAAGCCGGCTCCGCCGGTGATCAGGTAGCGCATGAGGGAAGTAGAGCAGGAGTTGTGGTCTGTGAGACGTAGCGTCTACCCCGTGGCGGTTACCGAGAACACGGGGGGCAGCCGCGAGGCCACCGAGCCCCAGCTCGCCCCGGCGTCGGCGGAGCCGAACACCTCCCCGGAAGTGGAGCCGAAGTAGAGCTCGACCTCCGGTCCCACCTGGGCGGTGGTGAAGGCGAGCCGAAGGACCGTCAGATAGGCGTCGCGTTGGGGCAGCCCCTCCCCGCGGGGCATCCAGGTCGACCCGGCGTCACGCGTCTCATACACGCACACCCGACCGTCCGGCGTCACCCGGTCGGTATCGGCGGTCAGGGGGATAACGAAGGCGCTGTCGGGGTCGCGCGGGTCCAGGACCATGGGAAAGCCGAAGTCCGATGGCAGTCCCGCTCCGATGTCCGTCCAGCTCTCACCGGCGTCATCTGACCGATACACACCACCGTGAAACTGCATGAACAGGCGCTCCGGCTGGGTGCCCGCACGGTGCAGGCTGTGCACACACAGGCCGACCGCCTCCTCAGACGCATCCTCGGGGGCGTAGCGAGGCACGAGGCCCTCGTTGCCCCGCCGCCACGTCTGGCCACGATCCTCGGTCAGCCAGACACCCGCCGCGGAGATCGCCAGGGCGAGTCGGTTGGCATCGTCGGGCCAGGGCACGATCGAGTGCAGGCACAGCCCACCGCCGCCGGGCTGCCATGACCCACGCGTCGGGTGCTCCCACAGCGCCTGGTTGAGGGCCCAGGTGCCACCGCCATCGGCGCTCTCATAGAGGACGCCCGGATCACCGCCCGCATACAGCGTGTGCCCGTCCTGGCCGGCGACGATGACCCAGATTCTTTCGAGCGCCGCGCCTCCTCCCTCCGGAAGCGCGACGCCCTGGGCCTGGATCCACTCCGCGCCGGGGTCCTCGCTATGCCAGATCTTCGGCCCGTAGAACGGCGAGGTCACCGACGCCACCAGGCGGCCGGTGCGCCGGTCCCGCATCGCGAACTCGACCGGCTCTCCGGCGAAGGCCCGCGCCGTCAGCTCAAACCCCGACCCGGGCTCGCCCTCGAGCACGAACAGCCCCTTCTTGGTGGATACCAGCAGCTCGGTCATCTCCGCGTCATCCTCCCGAGATGGCCGGGAGGATGTCGACACGATCCTCCGGACCGACCGCCGTGGCGGCGGCCGCCCGTTCGCCGTTTACGAACACGTTGATGTGGCGGCGGATCTGGCCCCGTTCATCGAGGATCCATCCGCCGATGGGAGGGTGGGTGCGCTCGAGCCCGCGCAGCAGCTCGCAGACCGTGGCCCCGGCGATCTGGTGCTCCGGGTCGCCTCCCGCCATCTGTCTGAGGGGGCCGCGCACACGCAGGAGGGGCATGGCGCCCATCCTAATCAGCCGCGTCGCCGGGATGGACCGCGCAGACCCGGACTGACGTCCGGGGAGATCCGGCCCCACTAGCCCTCTGGGTGGCGAGGCGCGTAGCGGTGATGGAGCATCAGGGCGTTGCCGTCGGGATCGGCGAACAGGGCCATGTGACAAACGCCGGTGTCGATGATGTCGCCCTGAAAGGTCACGCCGCGCTGCTGGAGCTGCTCGCGGGCCTGCGCGACGTCGTCGACGTGCAGGGCCAGCCAGTTGGCGCTGGGGTGATGCTCGAGGCCCATCTTCTCGGCGTTCATCACGTTGATCGTCACGTTGCCGGTCTCAAACTCGGCGAAGTTGCGCTCGGGCATGTACTGCGAGCGCTCGAGGCCCAGCGTGGTCCCGTAGAACTCCACCGCGGCCTCCAGGTCGCGCGTGGGAACAGGGATGAAGTCGAGTCCCGTGATCGACGGGGCAGTGGCGGTCATGGCGGCTCCTTTGGAAGTGGGGGCAGGAGGGAGTATCGTGGTCAGGGTCTATTGACGAGGCGACCGGCTCTCTCTGGGCGGGTGGCAACGTTGGGAAGGGGGATCGATGATCCCCGCCGATGAGGGCTCGGCGCAGGCGAGCTCAGATTTCGAAGGGTCCGACGAACGAGCCCTGTCCAGCCTGGACCAGACTTCGGCCGACACCGACCGGAGTGCGTCGGATGTCGACCAGACGCTCTCCGATATCGACCAGCTCGGCTCCGACCGCGACCAGGTCGCCTCCGATCGCGACCAGGAGGCCGCCAACCGCGACCAGGCCTCGAGCAACCGCGCCCACACGCTGGGCGCCGACGAGCTCGTCTATGAGCACAGCCGCCGGATCCGCGCCCACAGTGCGCTCGAGCGCGACGTATCCAGCCAGCAGCGCGAGGCTACCAGCAGCGCGCGCGACCGGGGGGCCGAGCAGCGCGACCTCGTCTCCACGGCCCGGGATCTGACCGCACAGGCACGCGATGAGCTCGCGCAGGCCCTGGACCAAGAGGTCGAGCGTCTCGAACGGATGGGCCCGGCGGGGGGCGATCGCCAGCTGAGCGGCGGCGAGATCCTGCTGCGCGCGGCCCGCGAGCGACAGCGCGCGGCGCAATCACGTACGCGCTCCGCGGTGCAGCGCCAGGCGGCCGCCGAGGATCGCGAGCATGCCGCCAGGGATCGAGCGCAGGCCGCCCTGGATCGCCGGGCCCACGCCGAGGAGCTCGCCTCGGCCGAGATCGACGAGGTCACCGGCGCGCTGCGCCGCAAGAGTGGCTTCGCGGCGATCCGGCGCGAGATGGACCGCACCATGCGCTCTCGGGAGCAGCTGGTGGTGGTGTTCATCGACGTAGATGGCCTCAAGGACATCAACGACTCCCTCGGCCACGCCGTCGGGGACCACCTGCTGCGGACCGTGGCCAGCTGCCTCAAGGCGGAGTTTCGCTCCTATGACCTGCTGGCCCGTGTGGGCGGCGACGAGTTCGTCTGCTCGCTCACGGGCGATGGCCTGACCGGGGTGGCCGCGCGCCTGCAGCGGGTTGGCACCCAGGTGAGCGAGGCCACCTCGGGAGGCTCGATCAGCGTGGGCATCAGCCAGCGACGCCTCGACGACAGCGTCGAGTCCCTGATCGCCCGCGCCGATGCTGCGATGATCGCCTCGCGCCGCCACCGCTGAGCTTTCGCGCCGGCGCCATCCGCAGATCCGGTATCCATCACCGACCCCTGCCCCGCCCGTCCTGAGAGGAGCAGTGCCATGTCTCAGAAGATCACCCCGAGCCTGTGGTTTGACACCGAGGCCGAGGAGGCCGCGGCGTTCTACACCTCGGTGTTTGAGGACTCGCGCATCGTCAACGTGGCCCGCTACACCGAGGCGGGCCCACGGCCCGCCGGCACGGTGATGACCGTCGAGTTCGAGCTCAACGGCCAGCGTTTCGTGGGCATCAACGGCGGCCCCCAGTTCACCTTTGACGAGGCCGTCTCCTTTCAGATCAGCTGCCGCGACCAGGAGGAGGTCGACTACTACTGGGAGCGGCTGACCGAGGGCGGCCAGGAGAGTCAGTGCGGATGGCTCACCGACCGCTACGGCTTGTCCTGGCAGGTGGTGCCAACCGGGATGGCGGAGATCTTCGGCGATCCCGACCCCGAGCGCGCCCGCCGGGCAATGGAGGCGATGCTGAAGATGAGAAAGCTCGACATCGCCGAGCTGCGCCGGGCCGCGGAGGGTGTCGGCGCCCAAGGCGCCTAGACCGTCGCGCGGGCCCAGCTCTCAGCGCGGCGTCAGCGTGACGGGCAGCGTCTTGAGCTGGTTGGCAAACGGCGACTCGGCGTAGACCGGTCGCCCCGCGATCTCCATCGCGGGGAAGCGCGCGAGCGTCTCCTCGAGCAGTACCCGCAGCTCCAGGCGCGCGAGTGCCGTTCCCAGACAGAAGTGCCGGCCCCCCGCGCCGAAGGCCTGGTGCTCGGGCTTGCGGCGCACGTCGAAGCGATCGGGATCCGCATAGCGGGTCTCGTCACGGTTTGAGGACGGGTACCACATCACCAGCTTCTCACCCGCGCGGATCGGCTGCCCGTGGAGCTCAGTGTCGCGGGTGGCGGTGCGGGCGAAGTGCGCAAAGGCGGGAAACATCCTCAGCGCCTCCTCCACCGCGCTGGGGATGAGGCTGGGATCTTCGAGCAGCAGATCGCGCTCCCGGGGGTTCTCCATCAGCGCGCGCATCGCGCTGCAGTAGGTGGCCTTGGTGCTGTCGTTGCCGGCCGCCACCAGCAGGAAGAAGCCCATCACGATCTCGTGCTCCTCCAGGCGGTCACCATCGATCTCGGCATGCACGAGCACGCTCGTGAGGTCGTCGGTCGGTGTCTGGCGGCGCTGCTCGATGAGCCGGCAGCAGCGCTCGAAGATCTCGGGCACATCGCGCTGCATGACGATCTCCGCGCCCTCGGGTGTGAGGTCGGGGTCCCCGGCCCCGAGGGTCGAGTTCATCAGGCGCGCCCAGACCTCGTCGTCTTCAGGAGGGATGCCCATGAAGCTGCCGATCACGCGCGAGACCACCGGCTGGGCGACGTCGGTGACGAGATCGCACGACTCACGGTTTTGCACGCGCTCGAGCACTCCCGTGGTGATGGCGCGAATCTCGGGCTCGTGGTCGGCGATCCGCTTGGGCGTGAAACCGCCCTGAAACAGCGCCTTCAGGCGATCGTGCTTGGGCGGGTCCATGCCGATGAACATCGCCCGCTGGAGCTCGAGCGGCAGGATCGCGTTGGTCAGGGCGGTCATCCCGCGCAGCTCAGAGGAGTAGGTCTCCCAGTCGCGGCTGACCGTGTGAACGTCCTCGGCAGTCGTCACCGACCAGTGGCCGGTCTCCTCGGGATACTCGGGGATGCTCTCAGACCAGTGCACGGGGCACTCGTTGCGCAGCCGCCGGAAGAGCTCGTGCGGCGGACCGTCGAGCCAATGGGCCCGGTCGATGACGTTGAGGTCCTCTAGCGCCGGCGGCTCCGGGGCAGCGGCTGGCTCGGCAGACATCGGCGCCTCCGTTCTCTAGACAGGCGGTCGGGCCCAGCCTAACGCCGCCCGGCGCCCAGCGCACGCCACCCGCGTGGACCTACCCCTCGGGTCGCCCCGCTCAGACGGTTACGGCACCCGGGGCCAGCACGTCGGGGTCGTGGCCCGGAATGACCGTCATACCCCTGTCTCGCAGGGCGCGTAGGCGCTGTGCCGATCGGCCCTGCTGCTCGTGGTCGTCGGCAAACGCCGGGAAACGGTGGTCGTCCAGACCCGACGCGAAATGGGCGACATCGGCACCAATTATCAACTCGCCGATGCGGACCGACTGGTGCCCGGGCGTGTGTCCAGGCGTGTGCAGAAGTTCGATGCTGCCGTCGCCGAGCAGATCGCAGTCCCCATCGACGAGCACGACCTCGCGCTCAGCCCCCACGTAGTCGCGCGGCATGTAGAAGTTGCGGTTGACGGCGTCCTCGTCGTGACCCGCCTCCCATTCACGACGTTGAAGCACGACGGGCACCGATGCCGGGATCAGCGACAGCCCACCGACATGGTCCCAGTGCAGGTGGGTCAGCACGACCCGGCTCAGGGTGCCGACGTCGAGCTGCTCGACGACGCTCTGGTCCTGCTCGAGCGTGAACACCGAGAAGGCGTCGGGCCGCTCGTAGTAGGCCCCCGGATCGGCGATGGCCAACGGGTTGAGCCCGGTATCGATCAGGATCCGCTCCGATGCCGTCTGCACCAGGTAGGCCGGCACCGGATAGCGGGTGGTCTCATCCAGGGGCTCGCCCGCCCGAAACAGCCCGGACGGCGCCGTGAACCAGCCGCCGTTCAATCGCTGGACCAGCACCTCAGGCGCCTCAGGCAAGGGATTGCGCTGACAGCGACTCCAGGACGCCCACCACGTCATCGGGTGAGGGCATCGAGGCGATGGACGCACCCACCCGGCGGGCGGCCTCAGCGTAAGCGGGGTCTTCCAGGAGGCGTGTCGCTGCGTCGCAGACCGCCTCCGCGGTGGCCTCCTCGGGCCCCAGGGAGAGGCCCGCCCCCGCCGCCGCGACGGCGCCGGCGTTGAGGAACTGGTCGGCCCCCCTGGGCAGGCACAGCTGGGGAAGTCCCAGCGCCAGCGCGGCCATGGCCGTGCCCGAGCCGGCGTGGGAGACGACGAGATCGCAGTGGGGCAGCACCAGCATCTGGGCCACGAAGGGCTCTAGGCGCACCCGCGGGGTGCTCGTCGCGACCGTCGCCGGGTCGAGCCAAGGACCCACGGTCACCAGGATGCGGACGGAGAGCTTCTCCAGCGCGTCGAGCACCGAGCGAAGCGCCTGCGGTTCGTTGAAGACGGTGCCCATCGTCAGGTACACGAGCGGGCCGTCTGAGGCGTCGGGCAGGGCCGGCGGCGATTGGCCCGGCCGCTCGTCCTCGAGGACGGGACGCATAAGCTGGCGATGGGGGACGTGGGTCGCGGTCTGCGGCTGGAGCTCGGGCGGATAGGTGTCGATGTACAGGTACTCATAGCAACCGCCGTACGGTCGCGGCTCCAGGCCGCGCGAGCGCCACAAGGGCGCGACCTCCTCGCCGGCGGCCGCCACCCGCGACTCGGGCAACAGCGCACCAAAGCCCTTGGTGACGCTCGCCACGCCTAGCTCAGCCGCCACGATGTGCCCGGCAAACTCGGCGCCGTCAGCCACGACCAGGTCCGGGCGCCACTCGAGCGCCACCGGCAGCAGGTCGGCGAGCATCGTCGGCGTGGCCATGGCGCCCCACAGCTTTGCGAACATGACTTCCGGCACCTCCGCGGGCGCCAGCTCCAGAAGCTCCGGATAGGCACGCTGGGCGGCGGCCGGGCTGAGCCCCGAGCCGCCCGCGGCCACGGCGGGCAGCCGCCGGCGCTCGACGTGATCCAGCGACTCGCCCGGAACCGCCCACAGCAGGTCGTGTCCGCGAGCGACCACCGCCTCGGCCAAGGGAATCATCGGATGAACATGGCCGAGGCCTCCCGGGGTCGTTACCAGTACGCGCATGGGCGGCCGACCCTAACGCAGGAGACCGCCGCCCGATAGTGAGCCTAGCCAGCCCACCAGTCGCGCTGGCCCTCGACATCCTCGCGCGGAGCCGGGCCGAGATTGGGGGCTCCGACGACGAGGATCTCCAGGCCCTGCGGCCCGGCCTCATAGCCTCGCCACGTGCCGGGTGAGACGCGCACCGCGTCCCATTCCTTGACCTCGACGATCTTCTCGTCGAGCTTCATCCGCCCGCTGCCGCGCAGGACCACGTACACCTCCTCCTGCGTGCGGTGGCTGTGGCCGTAGGGGAAGCGATAGCCGGGCGGGACGCGCTGGTAGCTCAGGCCCGATTGCTCAAGCTCGAGCGCCTGGGTGGCCAGCCGGAACTCGAGGTCCGGGGCGCCGTCGAACTTGGATCCGAGGTCCTCGAGATCCTCCTTGAGGTTCCTCAGCGTGAACGACACGGACGCAATCCTAAATGGCCCGACTGGGGCTGGGTTATCCACCTCGCACCGAGTCATGCCCTCCCCACCTTTGGGTATCGAGTTGGTCATAGGCCCGCACCGATAACTGGAATGTGCCGTGACCACTGTTACCGACGACACCTCCATGACGATGACGATGACGCCGATTAGAACGTTTCTCTGCGATGACGTCGAAGAATTTCGCGCGCTCATTCGCATCGCCTTCCAGGGCGACGAGCAGATCATCGTGGTCGGAGAAGCAGGCGATGGTCGGGCCGGGTACGAGGGCGTTCGCGAGACCCAGCCCGACGTAGTGCTGCTGGACCTATCGATGCCAGACCTCGACGGACTCGAGGCCATACCCCTGATGCGCCGCGCATGCCCCACCGCCGCGATCCTCGTGCTGTCGGGATTCAGTGCGGAAACGATGGGTCCGCCGGTGCAGCGCGCCGGAGGGGACGGCTATGTCGAGAAGGGAGCCTCCTTTGACGAGATCAGGCTGGCCGTGCACCAGGCCGTGGTCGACCGCGACGCCGACCGACAAGCCCCTGCTTTCCGGCGCTGGCGACGTCGGCGGCCTCGCTGAGGCGTTTGGCCCGCCGCGAGGTTCTCGAGGTGACTACTAGTTCTCTGGCTATCTGTCCATCAGGGGCTTTCCGCCACCAGGCCGCAGTACGCTCTGAAGATGCAAAAGGGCTGGCTTGAAGACCTCGGCGTATCGCTAGACCGTCAGGCCGAGGTGCCGGTCGGTCTGCAACTTACGTGGGCAGTACGCTCCGCCATTCGCAGCGGGCAGCTTGCTCCCGGGCAGCGGCTGCCGAGCGCCCGGGAGCTGGCAGAGGCCGTCGGGGTCAACGTCAACACGTTGCGAACCGTCATCGCGCGTCTGGAGCTGGAGGGATACCTGGACACCCGCCACGGCACGGGAACCTTCGTGACCGCCAACCCCCCGCGACGCACGAACATGTCCGGGCTGGTCGATGACGTGGCCCGAGCCGCCCGCCACGCTGGCATCGATCCCCGCGACCTCGCCGGAGCCCTCTACACCGCAGACATCCCGCCGGCCCGAGAGGGCTCTGACATGGGCAAGCGCCGCGAGCTGCGCCAGCAGATCGCGGTTCTCGATCGCCTGCACGCCGAGCTGGCGCTGCGGGCCGGCGCGGGCCTGCCCACGCTCGGCGCCCACCCAACCAAGCCGATCGCCCAGCCCCGTCTGCTCAGCATCGACGAGCTGGCTGCCCAGCGCGACGCGCTGCTGGATGCCATA
This sequence comes from Solirubrobacteraceae bacterium, assembly GCA_036252775.1. GTDB lineage: Bacteria > Actinomycetota > Thermoleophilia > Solirubrobacterales > Solirubrobacteraceae > DASYID01. The sequence continues at coordinate 9,616 of DASYID010000087.1, read as the reverse complement.
GGCCGCCTGCGGGAGAAGCCGACCGAGGACCCGCCACCACCTCCGCCACCCACCCAGCGAAAGGCCCCACGACCCACTCGCCGACCGGCCGCACCCCGCCCACGGATCCAGCCGGCCTGACTGTCCTCAGGCCCCAGCCGCGGTTCGGCGGGCGTGCACGACGACGCGCCCTTGGGAGGGGTGTTCGGGGGGCCAGCCCCCATGGCTGAGCCTGAACTTCACGCTGCGCAGGAGCCGGCGTAGGGATCGCGTGAAGCGGTATGAGGTGCTGTCTGGCGTCATGACCTGCACCTCGTCAAAGCCAGCGGCCCGCAGCATCGCGACGACCGCCTCTGGGTTGGGGCCCCACCAGTTCGTTGGGTCCCACGCCAGCTCGTGGCTGGGGTAGAAGGCCATCGCTGGCCTGCGTGTCCAGGTCAGGTCAGCGTGGGTCTCGAGGATCAGCAGCTCCTCGGTGACGCTCGCGACCTTCTCGATCATCAGAAAGGGGTGGCGCACGTGGTACAGGACACCGAGGCACAGGACAACATCGAAGCGGCCGCCGAGCGCTTCGGGCGAGAGCTCCATGACGTCGATGTGTTGATCTTCGACCTTTGAGCCGAGAACCCGCCGGGCCAACTCGAAGCCGGCCTTGGTACTCCAGTTCTGCCCGTCCCAGGCGAAGCTGTCGGTGGCCAGCACGCGTTGTGCGCCCCGGCGTTCGGCCTCGAAGGAGAAGTAGCCGTCCCACGCTCCGACGTCGAGCACCGTCTTGCCGCGAAGATCTTCGGGGAGATGCAGCACATCGACGCGCTCGGCAGTGTCGTCGCGTCCCGGCGTGACGAGGTCGGGCGCCAGTGCGATCGAATGAAACCAGTCGATCGCCTCGATCTCAGCAGCTACGGATGCCGGGTTCAGGGACGGGGCTCGCTCGGTCATGGCAAGTAAACGTCAGATGGAATAGTCGTAGAAGGCGTACGGGTTGAGGAACTGACGCTGCCAAAACGCGTCGCGTTCCAGGCGCGTTAGTCGTGCCTGGTCACTCACGTCATCCCAAGCGGCATGGATCGTCGTGACTTGGTGGTCGATGATTTCCCGAGCGTCGGCCTGAGCGGTCTTCGCTGGGAGGTACTCGCCGGCGCGTGCCACGCAGCCGGCCAGTTGGCTGTAGCGCCAACCATCAGAGCCGATAGCCATCGCTTGGCGGGCTTCGCCACCCGCTCGCGGCTGCGGGCATATGTCATAGGCGGGCGTGAGCGAGAGCAGCCGGCCGTCCCAGAACGCCGCGTGGTTGCGCGCGTGGTCGTCTGTGTTGGAGGTGAGGATGTTGAACGTGATTCGCCCGAAGAGCTCGCGCAGAGTGTCGGTCGGGTCGTGGAAACGCTCGCGGATCACGGCGGCCAGGTCCGCGTAACTGGACGCGAGCGCGGCATCTATCTCCTCCAGTCCGAGCATCGTGAGGGCGGAGATGATCAGACGCCTCCCACCACCGGCAGGCCGATCGAAACGCTCGATCAGCAGGACATCACGCCCATCAGCCTCAGCCAGTTGAACACCGGCGACGTTCAGGCCCGCGCGCCGCGCGAGCGTCATGGCTAGGAACTCCCCTTTTACGATGGGAAATCGGTCGGTACTGGACGAAAACTTGGCGATCAGGTGCCGGTCACCGCCGGTCAGCAGCGCCTTCGGGCGGGCACCCCCGATGCTCGTCCCATGCCTCAACGCATCGACGAGTGCCTCGGGCAGGGGGTGACCGGCGTCGAACTCGTGAGCGGCCTCTTCGAGCTGGGCGAGTGTCGCCTGGCCCACCTCGCGCGACACGTAGTCAGTCGGGGATGCCTGAAAGTCGAGGCCGCCGATACGGTCTGAACCCGACTCCAGCATGAAGGTCAGCTCGCCGAGGTCATCCACCGTCGGGTCTGGCCATCTGCTGACGATGACTCGGCGCCCCCACGCGTCGGGGCTAGCGTCGCGCAAGCTGGACGCGACTGCACCGTGACGAGGTCTGATGCGTCCCGGCTGCAGAGGCAACTCTGGCTCGTACAGCGAGATGGCGTCCGATCGGCGGCGATAGCTGGACGCGTAGGTGAAGCTGAGTGTGCCGTCGTTGGCCGCCTCCAGGAGCCCGGCGACCACCGGCTCGCGGGCCCCCGGCAGCCACACCCACACGTAAGCCTCCTTCGGCTCCTGACGGCTAGAAGTCATCGCGCACCGGGCCCGGACGTTCGTCTACGCGGCTAGGCAGGAGAGCTAGCATGTCGCGGACTCGGCGAGCCTCCCCAACGCGTCGATCAGGGTCGCTGCCAAACAGACTCACACCCGCAATCGCAGCGGCTTCGAACACCGAACCCAACGCAACTCCGAGGTCCCCCCGCTCGATCTTGCGCATCGTCTCCGTCGAGACTCCGACCCGCTCCGCGAGTTCAGCTTGACTAAAGCGCCGCTGAATGCGGCCAAGACGAATCTGCGCGCCAAGTAGCCGCGACGCTTCCTGCGTGATGGACGTGTAATTCCGCGTGCCAGCCATGCCAAGAATTATAGCGTTAGCACGAGGATAGACCAAATATCTTTGGTCTATTAACGGTATCGTCCCAGGACACCACTTCGTCGAATGTGACCAGCGACGCCGTGGAGTTGGGTGGCGGTGGCGTCTATGGAGACGGCGGGAATCGAACCCGCGTCCGCGGTCGCGTGAGGAGTGGTGTCTACGAGCGTAGCCGGCGCTCTGATCTCATCCCCCGCTAGCCTCGCCGGCCGGGTTGCGGGGGACCAGCCTCCTGAAATTTTCCCGGGTCGACGGAAGCGGATCTTCCCGGGTGAGCCCGCGTTCTGATCCCGGCGATCCCCACGGCGGGCGGGCGGGGGCCGAGACTTCGCTCACCTAGTGTTAGCTAGGCAGCGAAGGCGTACTCGTGAGAGTCCGCACTTATGGTTTTCCCGGGTGTTTAACGAGGCCGCCCGGGACCTCGACTCGCAACCACTCCCACGATCCGACCACGTCGAAGCCTGTCGTCCCCAGGAGTGCACGCTCATTCTACCGCCCCGATCACTTCAGCTTTGCGGCCCACCTGCCGAGGACCCCTGCATGGCCTCTAACTCCCGGGCGGCGGCCGGTCTCGCCCTCACCTGCCTGCTGGGGCTGCTCATCACCGGCCTCTACTTCCTGAAGACCGCGGCCGGCCATCACCTGGACGCCGAGATCCTGGCCTCATTGGTCTCGATGAACACATCCGACGCCCGACCCTGGCTGCAAGGGCTGATCCGAGTGACCGATCCGCCGTTCTTCCTGGTGGTCGGTGCCGCCCTGGCCGCCACCGCGGCGGGCCGGGGGCAGTGGCGGGTCGTCGCGGCCATCGGCGTCCTGCTGGTGGCCGGGACCGCGTCGGCTGAGGTGATCAAGGCCGTTATCGGGCCCACGCACTCGCCCGACATCCTCGACGGTCGAGAGGCCCTGTGGCCCAGCGCCCACGCCGTCGCAGCGGTCACGCTGGCGCTATCGGCGGTGATCGTCACGCGCGGGGCCGCACGGCTGCTGGTGGGCGTGCTGGGCGTTGTCTTCGCCACCGCCGTCGGCTACGCGCTGCTAATCACCGGTGCGCATCGGCCGAGCGACCTGTTCGCCGCGGTCCTGCTCTCGGGCTTGTGGCTGGGCGCCACCACGGTCGGCCTCGCGTACTGGCAGCGCCGGTCCCGCGCCACGAGGGTCTCGCGCTCCGGCGGCCTGCTCGGCCGTCCCGCGGCCTGACGGGGCGCCCGCCGTGGCCCGCGGCCGCGCCTCGTCCGGTGAGGACATGAAAAAGGGCCCTAACCGGGCCCTGGGAGACAAAAAACGACGCGGTCCCAAGCCGCTCTTGAGGAACCCTCCTCCGCTCGCCGGTGAAGGCGCTCGGTATCTGGGTGGCGCGGCCTCACACCTCGGTGGCCTCGCTCTTTAGCGACTTGGTTCCGCGTCTGAAGCCAAGGTCCCAAATCCCGTTTGCCCGCGCAAGGGGTGCCTCAGAGAAGACTGCGCATACACCGAGAATTTGTGTGCTTAGGGGCCGGTTAGGCCCCCTTGTCAGAATGGACAGCATGGAAACCCGCCAGCAGTGGCTGCCGCCGGCGGCGCCGGCCCCCCCGGTCGGCGCGCTGGGCTCCGAGCCGGCTCAGCCGTCACCGTTTGGCGAGCCCGGCCACGGCCCGCTGCGCCGGCGCCTCGGGGCCGGGTTGGCGGTGGTCGTCGCCCTGCTGGCCAAGCTCAAGGCCGTCCTGCTGTTTCTGCCCAAGCTCAAGCTGCTGAGCACGTCGGGCACGATGATCGTGTCGATCGCCGCCTACAGCCTGTTCTGGGGCTGGCAGTTTGCGCTGGGCTTCGTGGGGCTGCTGTTCGTGCACGAGATGGGCCACGTGATCGCGCTGCGCCGCGAGGGGATCAAGGCCTCGGCGCCCATGTTCATCCCCTTCCTGGGGGCGGTGATCTCGGCCAAGTCGCTGGGCGGCAGCGCGCTGGCCGAGGCCCGTGTGGGCCTGGCGGGCCCGATCCTGGGCACGATCGGCGCGGCGGCGATGATCCCCATCTATGAGGCGACCGGCAACGAGCTGTTCCTGGCGCTGGCCTTCACCGGGTTCTTCTTGAACCTGTTCAACCTGTTGCCGGTCGTGCCGTTGGACGGCGGGCGGGCGATGGCGGCGATGGCGCCGTGGATGTGGTTCGTGGGCTTCGCCGGGCTGGTGGCCCTGGCCATCCTGTTCCCCAACCCGATCATCCTGATCATCGTGCTGTTCGGAGGCATGGAGACCTGGAGGCGCTGGAAGGCCCGGCGCTCCGGTGACCAGGCCACCGCCGCCTACTACCGCGTGGCGCCGCGCCACCGCGCCATGGTCGCCGCCGTCTACCTCGGCCTGATCGCCGTGCTGGTGCTGGGAATGGACCAGACGCATCTGACCCGCTCGCTCTGATCCCATAACTGGGGGGTCAAGGGATGGCGCGTCGCAGCCGATGACTATCTGGTGGGCAGGCTTCTCAACGTGCACAGAGCCACACGGCTGCGGATCGCAGGCGCCCTGCTGATCGCCTGCGCGGCGATCGCCACCGGACCCGCCGGCGCCTCCGCCGCCCGCCACAAGCCAGTCATCGACAGCTCCGGTGTCCACATCACCTTGCCCAGCCCGGACAAGCTGCTGCCCTGCCAGACCGGCGGCGGCCTGCTGTCGGACTACTGCCTGCCCGGAGTGTCCAAGAGGCCGGGGCACCGCAAGCGTCCGCGTCACCGCAAGCACCCAGTACGGCATAAAATCAGGCACCGTGGGACACACAAGCACCCGTCCCCAGCCCGTCAGCGCCGACGTAAGCGCTGACCTCGCGCTCCCCCCGGAGCGCCAGAGCCCCTTTGCGCTGGCGTCCAAGCGCGGGCTTGACCTCGCGCTCGCCGGCCTCGGCCTGCTCATCCTCTGCCCCCTGATGGCGGTCATAGCCATCGCGATCCGGCTGGAGTCCAAGGGTGCCGTGCTGTTTCGCCAGACCCGCGTGGGCCGCCACGGCCGGCGCTTTGCCATGTACAAGTTTCGGACCATGGTCGCCGGCTCGGAGGAACAGCAGCCGGCGCTGAGCCCCCTCAGCTCACACCGGGGGCTGTTCACGCTCGAGGACGACCCCCGGCTCACCTGGGTCGGGCGCCTCCTGCGGCGCAGCTCCCTGGACGAGCTGCCCCAGCTGATCAACGTGCTGCGCAACGAGATGAGCCTGGTCGGCCCGCGGCCGCTGGTGCCCGAGGAGGACGCCACCATCCTCGGTGAGGACCGTCGCCGACTGGACCTCAAGCCGGGCATGACCGGGGAGTGGCAGATCCTCCGTCATCCCCGCGTCCCCCTGGCCGAGATGGTCCAGATGGACCACCGCTACCTGCAGCGCCGGTCGCTGCGCCTCGACCTGGCCATCCTGGCGCGCACCGTGCCCTACGTCCTGTCGGGACGGGGGCGCTGAGCGGCAGCGATCCACTACGGTGACCCCGGGTGGACGTAACGGAGTACTACCGCGAGTACTGGTCCTCGGGACGAGTCCAGACCGCGCAGAGCATCGACCCTCGCCTCCAGGGCGTCCTGGGCGAGCTGGTCCTCGATCCGCGCCGGGCCTGTCTGGACTTCGGCTGCGGCGAGGGCAGCGCAGCGGCCGTCTGGCTGGCTGAGCGCGCCCGGCGCTACGTCGGTGTGGACGTGTCCGAGGCCGCGGTGGCCAGGGCCCGCGGCCAGGGCCTGGACGCTCGCCTCATCGCCCCCGATGAGGGTCTTCCCTTCGGCGACGGCGAGTTTGACCTGGTGGTGGCCCTGGAGGTGCTCGAGCACCTGTTCGATCCCGCCGCGGCCGTCAGCGAACTGCTGCGTGTGCTCAGACCGGGGGGACGGCTGCTGGTCACCGTCCCCAACGTCGCCTACTGGCGGCGGCGAATTGATCTGGCGGTGCTGGGGCGCTGGAACCCGCTGGGGGACTCCCTCTCGGTGAAGCAGCCGTGGCGTGACCCCCACCTGCGCTTCTTCAGCGTCTCGGCCCTGCGGCGCCTGCTCGAGTACTGCGGGCTGGCTTGCATCGTCGTCGGCGGGCATGGGGACCCGCTGGAGGGCATTCCGGCTGCGGCCAGGTCCGCCGGCGGGCGAGTGCTCGGGCGCCTGTCCCGCCGCATCCAGACGAGCCGCCGTCCCCAGCTGCTCAGCCCGCGCCTGCACGCCGTGGCCACCAAGCCGGCTGACGGTCGGTCCGACTAAGAAGTCGCCTCACGGACGGTCGCGGCCGTACGCCGAGCACGTACGAGTAGGGAGAAGGCGGACGGACGGCCCAGCCGGCGCTGGAGGCGGCCGATCGGTCGCAGCCGAGCGTCAAAGGTGCGCTGGTGGCTGATGACCTCCGCACCGAGCCGCTCGATGACCTCACGCAGCGCTTCGTCGTCCAGGCCGGCGACGGCGTGGACCTCGGCCAGCCGGCCCAGCCAGTGCTCATCGTTTGCGGGTTGGGCGCGCCGGCGCAGCTTGACCGCCACCCAGCCGGCGAACGCGCGCGGATGGACCGCCAGGCTGTAGAGGACCGCGTCCAGGCGACGCAGCCACCGCCCGAGCGCATCGGTCAGGGGCGGGTCAAACACGGTGAGCAGCACGCCCCCCGGCGTGAGCCGAGCGACGGCCCGCTCGAGCACCGCTCGTGGGTCCTGCAGGTGGTGCAGGGCGGAGGAGAAGACGATCAGGTCCCAGCGGCGCGGATCGGCAGCGAGAAAGCTCTCGATCTCCTCGACGTGGGCCTCGACCTCTGGACCCGCCCGTGCCCGCCAGCGCGCCACCATCTCGGCCGAGACATCCACGAGCACGGTGGGTACCCCGAGCTCGGCCAGAAGGCCGGAGGCGTGCCCGGACCCACCGCAGGCGTCGAGCACCGCCCGACCGGGAGCCAGGGCGAGGGCCGACTCAAGCGCTAGGCGCAAGCGCTGGCGCAGGCGTGGATCGATCACGCAGTGCTCGGCGGCGTCATAGGTGGCCGCCACCTGCTCATAGAACCGGCGGTTGGCCTGCGCCGCGGTCAGGGGCCCGGACATGGCGTGACCCTAGCCCAGCGCTCCCGGCTGCCGCGGCGACTGCGCTGGCCCCGCCGCCGCACCGACTAGGTTCGCGCCTTGCCGATGCCTGGCCCAGGATCCGAGCGGGACACCGCGGCGATGAAGCTCCCCGCCGCCCTACGAGCCTGGGCTTACCTGGCGCGACGGATCCAGGCCCCGGGCGCCACGCGCGTCGCCGCCAGCCTGGCCTCGCGACTGCTGGAGCCCGGCCGCGTCTACCGCTCGCCCGACGGTCTGGCGCTGCGGGTGGACCCAGGGGACGTCTACCAGGCCGCGATGGTCCTCGGGCTGTATGAAGTCCGGCAGCTGGGCACGATGCGTCGCCTCCTGACCCCGGAGTCCACGGTCATCGACGTTGGGGGCCACCTGGGGCTCTACGCCCTGGTGGCCGCGCGCCAGGTCGGGCGCGGCGGCGCCGTACACAGCTTTGAGCCCGACCCTCGCCTCGCCGCCCGCCTGCGCGAGCACGTGCGCCTGAACCGGATGGACTGGGTGTGCGTCAATGAGCTGGCGCTAGCCGAGCGCACCGAGCCCCGCGCGCGCCTGTACCTGGCCGATCAGCTCGGCTGGTCCAGCCTGGTCCCCGGAACCGCGACCGGCGCCACCGAGATCGAGGTTCCCCAGCGAAGCTTTGACGACTACGCACGGGAGGTGTCGCTCGATCCGAGCGAGATCTCGTTCATCAAGATCGACGTCGAAGGGGCCGAGCTCTCCGTGCTGCAGGGCATGAGCGCCACCCTGCGGGCCAGCCGCGCCGCGGTGATGGTCGAGGTGTCCGGGCCGCGCCTGCGCACCCAGGGCGCCAGCCCGCGGGCGGTGGTCGATCTCATGGCCGCGCTGGGCTACTACCCCCGGCTGGCCGGCGTCCGGCAGCGACGCGCCGTGCTCGCGGCCCTCAGCGACTCGAAGGACCCGGGCGCCCACGACGTCCTCTTTGCCAAGCCACCCGCCGCGGCGAACCCGTGCCGTGCCCACCCAGGGTCCGACGGTACAGAGCCTCCAGCTGACTGAGGTAGCCAGCCGGCGAATGGCGCCGGGCCACCCCCTCGGCGCCAGCTCGCGACAGACGTCCCCACTGCTCGGGCGAACCCAGCAGCTCCTGGGCCGCGCCCACCAGGCTCTCCACCCCGGCGTCCACCACCCGTCCTCCACCGGCGTCGCTGACGTACTCGGCCAACCCCCCACTGCGGTAGGCGATCACGGGCGTTCCCAGCGACATCGCCTCCAGTGCCACCAGACCGGCGGGCTCCTGCCAATGCGAGGGGGCGAGCAGCAGCCGGGCGCTGCCCATCTCGGTCAGGACCTCGGCGTGGTCGATCCGGCCCCGGTAGCGCAGGTTGCCCAGGCGATCGCTGGCGCTCCGCACCCGGTCGGCGTCCGGTCCATCGCCGATCACCGTGACGCGCTCGCCGTTCAGGCGACGGGTCAGCTCGAGCACGTCGCCGACGCCCTTCTCCCAACCCAGGTAGCCGACGAAGACGATCCCCTGGCGCCGGTCGGCCGGCGCGATCCCCGGGCCGGCGGGCAGCTCGGTGAAGTGCGCCAGCACGTCCGCGGCGATTCCACGCGCGGCGTAGCGCTCGGCCAGGAAGCGTGAACCGGCGATCCACGTGCTCACCGCAGACGCATGCAGGGTGCGGCGCACCGGGAACGTGGCCGTGTTGAGGACGCGAAAGCGGGCCAGCGCCTCGTGGCGATCGACGCGCCCACCCCGCGGGTCGGCGTGACTGGCCGCCATCAGCTCGTAGTCGTGCAGCGTCTGCACCACGGGCACGCCCGCCCGAGCAGCGATGATCAGGGGGGCGACCGACAGCTGGGGGTAGACCTTGTGCACGTGCACGATGTCGGGCCGATGGCGGGCGAGCAGTTCCCGCATCCCCCGCTCGGCGTCACGGTTCCACAGAGCCTTGGCGGCCACCGCGAGCTGTCCCGCCGGGCTCAGCCGCTGCCGGGAGGCCCGGCTGACGGTGCGGGCCACGAACACGCCTTCGCGGGCCACATCGCCGCCGGCCTCGGTCCAGTCGTCGCGTGTGGCCAGCCAGGACACGTGGTGGCCCGAC
>DASYID010000086.1:0-14832 GCA_036252775.1 Solirubrobacteraceae bacterium | reverse complement strand
AGAGCGCCTCGGAGGTGTTGCGAGCCACCTTCGGGTCCAAGAAGTCCATTCACAGCGGCAACCTCGCGCTCGCGCTCAACGTCGACGTTCAGGGCGTCAAGAGCCTCAACGGACCGGTGGCGTTTCGCATCGGGGGCCCGTTTCAGAGCAGCGCCTCCAAGCAACTTCCGAAGTTCAACTTCACGGTCCAGATCACCGCCTCGGGCCAGAGCTTCTCGGCTGGCGCGATCTCGACCTCCGACCGAGGCTTCCTGGTCTTCCGGGGCACCCCCTACGCGATGCCCGATGCCCAGTTCGCCACCTTTCGCCAGGGCTACAGCCAGGCCCAAGCCGCCTCGGCCAGCCGGGGCAAGCAGTCCAGCCTCGCCTCACTGGGGATCGATCCCCTGCGCTGGCTGATCAACCCGCGGCGCATCGGGACGGCTCACATGGGAGGGGCCGACACCGTGCATGTCCAGGCCGGGATCGACGTGGGGAAGTTTCTCGACGACGTCAACGCGCTGCTCGGCAGAGCCTCGGGCCTGGGGGTCAACACCAAGCAGGTGCCCAAGGGCATCAGCCCGCTCCAGCGAGCGGCTATCGCGACCTCCGTGAAGTCTGCGGTGGTCGATGTGTTCAGCGGCACCGACGACAACGTCCTGCGGCGCCTGACCATCGCGCTGAACCTCGACGTGCCGCCGGCCCTACGCCAGTCTGCCGGGGGTTTGAGCTCGGGCAACGTCTCCTTTGACGTGTCGATCGCCGACGTCAACGGTCCGCAGACGATCAGGGCGCCGGTCGGCGCCCACCCGCTGGCGGAGTTGACGGCGAACACCGCTGCCGGTAGCTCCGGGGCGCCCGCCGCCGGGTCGCCCGGCGCCGCGGCGCCGGCCTCCGGTAGCCCGTCCGCGGGCACCAGCCCGCAGTACCTCAGCTGCCTGCAGAAGGCGGGCTCGGACATCGCCGCGGTGCAGAAATGCGCGCCGCTGGTCGGAAAGTAGAACCCGCGGGCGCGGGCGCGGCCCGCGGATCGCGGGGTCCGTCGGGCCGCTAAGAGGGCGTGGCGGCCAGCCCGAAGTCGCTGTGGTACAGCTCCGACAAGCGCGCCAGCTCGTCGTCGTCTAGCTCGGGGACCTCGGTGGTTTTCACCCACTCCTCGAGCTCGGCCACGGTCGTGACGGTATGCACGATGCAGGCGATAGCCGGCTGGGCCAGGATGAACTGCATCGCCGCCTGGGTGAGGGTGCGCTGGCCGCCCCGCTCCAGGAACTCGAGCCGGGCCACCTTCGCCAGTCCTTCGGTCAGCCATGAGCGCGGGCGGTGACGGCGGTGGTCGTTGCCCTCGAAGGTCGACTCGGGCGTCAGGTGACCTTCGAGCAGCCCGCTGGAGGTTGGGACCCGGGCGATGATGCCCGCGCCCCGCTGCTCGGCCAGCTCGAGGAACTCGCGCCCCGGTTCCTGCTCGAGCAGGTTGTAGACGGTCTGCAAAGAGGCCAGGCGCCGCTCGCTCAGCGCCCGGACCCCCTCGTCGCGCCACCCGATCTTCGGGCCCAGCGCCACGCCGTACTCGCGGATCTTGCCCTCGTCGCGCAGCGCCTCGAGCTCAGTGAACAGGTCATCGCGCTCGATCGCGTCCATGCGCGGGTTGTGGAGCTGGTAGAGGTCGACGTAGTCGGTGCCCAGACGCCTGAGGCTGGCCTCCAGGGCCTGGCGGGTGTGAGCGGGGGAGAAGTCCTGGGGGCGCTCGGACTCGGTGTGTGAGGTGCGCTCGCGGTCGGTCACATAGCCGAACTTGGTCGCGATCTGGATCTCCTCGCGCGGGGCCCCGGCCCGGGACAGCGCCCGGCCCACGATCTCCTCGTTGAGGCCCTGTCCGTAGACATCGGAGGTGTCAAAGAAGGTGATCCCGAGCTCCAGCGCGCGCGCCACGAGCACGTCCGGGTCCTCGTGTGGTCCCCACCAATCCGAGCCCAGGGCCCAGGTGCCGAAGCCGATCGCCGAGGCCCGCAGGTCCGTGGTTCCAAACGGCCGCGTGTACATCAGGCGTCCCCGGGCTGGTGCTCGTCGGGCTCGAGCTCGTCGACCTCGTCCTCGTCGTCGGCGTCCTCCTCGGGGACGGCGGTACGGGCTCCAGGGTGAAAGGAGATCTGGAACTGCTCGAGCAGCTCGTCGCGACGGTGCTCGTCCACCGGTGACTCGTCGGAGATCAGGACCCAGTCGGCGCCCTCGAACTCCTCCATGTCGAAGATCTCCGAGTCGAGGTCCGGGGAGTCGTCGATGACCAACAGGACCTCGGTCTGAGGATTGAAGTAGGTGCCCGGACGGACGGTCAGCTCGTCGAGCTCGAAGCGGCGTTGGTCGGCCATGGCGGTCCGTTATACCCCTTTGCGGCGCATCAGGCCCCGAGATCGCGCAGCTGGCGGGCGACCTCGTGCTCGACGTCCAGGGGGGGCTTGCCGGCGCGAGCGCGGCGCTCGTTGCGGGCCACCACCAGCTGACGGACCTCGCCGACCAGCTCGTGGTCGACGGTGGTGGCCGTCAGGCGGGTGAGCTCGGCCTCGATGTCCAGCGGGGCTTGCCCGCGGCGCTGGCGGCGCTGGTTGCGCGCTCCCAGGAGCTGACGGATCTCCTCATCGCGCTCCAGGCGGCTGGCCGTCGATCCCGGCCCGGGCTCCCGGCGCTGCTCACCCTCCTCGTTGAGCGACAGTCCCCCGCGTCCGATCTGCTCATAGAGGCGTCCACGGCCCACCAGCGAGAGCAGCGCGCCGACCGCGGCGAGGCCGACCACGGCGAAGATGACGATGCCAAAGGCTTGCTGCATAGCGGGCAGGCCGGCGGGAGACCACCGTAGCCTAGATTGTCGTCCATGTGGCGCCGTTACCGGAGCAGGAGCTTCGCCCCCCGCCGCCCGGCGCTGTTTGGTGAGCAGATCGGTCTGGCGATGGTGACGGTGGCGACGATCGCCGGCGGGATCGTCGCCCTGGTGCTGCTGCTTCGCTGATGGAAGAGACGCGGTTGCTGGGCGGCTGACCCTCAGCTACCCTGTGTTCGTTGACTGACTAGTCAATCTGTTGCGGGCCGCTCTGAGCCGCCCTTCCTCGCCAGCCTTCCCCCCCCAAGGAGAACTCTTTTCAAATGGTCGATTTCACGCTCACCGACGAGCAGAAGAACCTGCGCGAGATGGCGCACGACTTCGCCGAGAAGGAGATCCGCCCCGTCGCCTGGGAGTTCGACAAGGACGGCACCTGGCCCGAGGAGATCATCAACAAGGCCTGGGAGGTCGGGTTGATGAACACCCACATCCCCGAGGAGTACGGCGGCCCGGGCGTGGGCTACTTGGACGGCTGCCTGATCGAGGAGGAGCTCTCCTGGGGCTGCTCGGGCATCCAGACCTCGGTCGGCTGTAACGGCCTGGCCACCGCGCCGGTGATCCTCGGCGCCTCCGAGGAGCTCAAGAAGGACTATCTCGGACGCCTAACCGAAGCGCCCCTTCTGGCCTCCTTCTGCCTGACCGAGCCCGACGCCGGCTCCGACGTGTCGGGCATGCGCACGAGTGCCGTGCGCAAGGGCGACAAGTGGGTGATCAACGGCTCGAAGTGCTTCATCACCAACGGCGGCTACGCCAACTGGTACACGGTGTACGCCAAGACCGACAAGGAGGCCGGCCATCGCGGCATCTCGGCCTTCATCGTTCCCCGCGACGCTGGCGTCGTGGTGGACAAGAAGGAGGACAAGATGGGCCAGCGGGCCTCCAACACCGCGACCATCACCTTCAACGACGTAGAGATTCCCGCCGACCACCTGATCGGCGAGGAGAACAAGGGCTTCAAGCTGGCGATGATGACGCTCGACCGCACCCGTCCCGGCGTGGCGGCGATGGCCGTCGGCATCGCGCGGGCCGCGTTTGAGTTCGCCACCGAGTACTCCAAGGAGCGCGTTCAGTTTGGCGTTCCGATCGCCATGCACCAGGCGATCCAGTTCATGATCGCCGACATGGCCACCGAGATCGAGGCCTCCCGCCTGCTGACTTGGAAGTCCGCGGTGCAGCTGGACAACGGCGAGCGCAACACGCTGCTGTCCTCGCACGCCAAGCGTTTCGCGGCCGACACCGCCATGAAGGTCACCACCGACGCTGTCCAGGTGTTCGGCGGCTATGGCTTCATCAAGGAATACCCGGTCGAGAAGCTCATGCGCGACGCCAAGATCATGCAGCTCTACGAGGGCACCGCCCAGATTCAGCGCCTGGTCATCGCCCGCGAGACCCTGCTGCCCCGGCGCGTCGAGGCGCCGGAGCCCGCCACGGCCTAGAGCCTCGCCTCGGGAGCCCGTCGGCGCCTGCCTCGGGGCCGGTCCATAATCCTGCCATGGCGGGAGCGAGGTCGACCGAGAAGGCGGTCGCACAGACCGCCTCCCTGCACGACGCACAGGCGGCGGCGGGCTCGGCCGCAGCCGTGGCGCGGGAGGCGGGGGGGCCGGGCACCGGCGATCCGCTCCTGGGCGACCTGCGCCGGGCCGGCCTGCTGCCCCTGTTGGTGTTGCACCTGCTCGGATCCGGGACCTCCTACGGCAACCAGTTGATGGAGCGGATCTCGACGCTGACCGGAGGGCTGATCAGCGTCAATCCCAACACCATGTATCCGCTGCTGAGGACGCTGGAGGAGCGCAACCTAATCGCCGGCGAGTGGGAGCACCCCGAGCGTCGCAGCCGTCGCTTCTATCGCCTGACCGACGCCGGGGCGGTCGAGCGGGCGCGCCTGGCCGAGCTGCTGGTTCCCCATCTCGACCGCGTGTCGGCGGCGGTCGATGAGGTGCGCCGGGAGATCGTGCCCGGACGTCGGGCCTGATGGCCCGCGTGGGCGTGCAGCGTGACTTCGTTGCCGATCCGGCGGTGACCGAAGCGCTGTGGCACGACCTCGACCGCTGGGGGGGATGGGTCGATGGCTTCGGACACGTGGTGCGCGTCGACGGCGACTGGCCCCACGCCGGGGCCGTGGTTCTCTGGGACTCACGCCCCGGAGGGCGCGGTCGGGTGCTCGAGCGCGCCGTCGACTACCGGCCCGGCGCGGGACACACCGTCGAGGTGCAAGACGAGCGGCTGCGGGGCCGGCAATCGGTGGGCTTCGAGGCACTCCAGGGAGGTGTCTCGGTGGCCCTCGAGCTCGATTACACCCTCGCGGCCTCCGGGGCCCTGGCCAGCCTGTCTGACCTGCTGTTCATCCGTCGGGCCCTGCGGGACTCCCTGCTGCGCACGCTGGTTCGCTTTGGCCAGGTGCTCGCGCAGGAGCCGCCAGCCGCGCGGTAGCCGCCTGCCGCCTGCCGCCTGAGAAGTCCCTAGCGCTTGTGTCGGCGGGTCTGCGCGGGGCGCCGACGGCAATGGCGCTTGCTCACCCGGGTTCGGCGCGAGCGAGCCGGCGCCCCACGATGTCCACGCCCCCTCGGGCAGGCGGCGGCAGGCCTCCTGCGTGGCGGGGTCCTCGGGCTACGGGCGGCAGCGATCGCTCGGGTGAACGGCAGAGTGGCGGTGAAGGCGGCCGCACCGTCGGGGACGATCGTCACCCGTCCGGATCCCGTGGCCCGCAGGGTTTGGCCATCGCGCTGCAGGACGATCGTCGTCTCCGGCGGCGCTGAGAACGTGAAGCGCAGATCCCAGGCCCGGCCGCTGCGGGCCACCGTTTCATAGCGCCAGCTCGCCGGTGCCGGCGAAACCGGCTTGAACAGGCCCCAGGCCAGCGCCTGCTGCAAATGCTGGCGCCAGTAGGGCCAGTCGTGGATGCCCTGCTGGGGCCGGTAGGTGACGTCGGCGCCGGCCGCCTGAGCTGAGGCGACGAAGTCGTTGGCGTGCTGGTGCAGCTCGGTCTCGGCGACCGCCCCGAAGTAGTTGCTGACCTGGCTGGGGGAGGTCGGGTCGGGGGTACCGTCGCCGACGGCGACGAACACCCGGCTGTGGGCGAGGTTCTCGGTCAGGGCGGTCGGGTTGTGGCCACGCCAGTAGAACTGCTGGGCGCTGGGGTCGCCGTAGACATCGGCATGGCTCTCACCCTGGGTGTCGAACCCCTGCGGCCACTCCGCCCGCTGGATGGAGATGGCTCCCGAGAAGGTCGCCACCGAGCCGAAGTACCCCGGCAGCTGCTCGGCCAGGTAGGTCGCGCCCTCGCCCCCCATCGACAGGCCGGCGATCGCGTGGTTGCTGCGCCCGGCCACGATCCTCAGGTGGTTCTCGACGAACGGGATCAGCTCGTCGAGGTAATAGTTCTCCCACGCCCGCCCGTCGGCGCCGCGCGCTCCCGCGTCCCACCAGTTCGTGTACCAGCCGGTGGCACCCTCGGGCATCACGATGATCGCCGGCATACCCTTGGCGATGTCCAGAACGTCGCCCCGATCGCTGCGGGCCCAGGACGCGTAGTTGTCGCCGTGGCCGTGCAGCAGGTAGAGCACCGGGAACCGCCGCCGACCGTCGTAGCCGTCGGGTAGCAGGACGTTGAGCTTCAGCGGACTGCCCGCCGGGAGGCTGTTGAACTTGACCTTGGTCAGGTCGACGAAGCGGCTGGGCGTCGTCCAGGTCTGCAGGCGGGCGGCCTGGGTCGCCGCCGGCGCCAGCGCGAGCGCCAGCACGGCCGTGCACAGGACCAGGCGAGCTCGCATCGGGTCAGACTAGTCCAGCGCCCGGGCCGCGGCGCCGCCTGGGCGGGCGCTCCGCTAGATTCGCGGGCGCTCTGCACCCGCCCTCGGCTGCCCCCACCGCTCCGGGCCGCCGCACTTCCCACAAGGAGATCTTCAGATGTTCGTCAACAAGGCCGCGGTCGTCGGCGCCGGAACGATGGGCGGTCAGATCGCTCAGACGATCGCCGCCGCGGGCATCGAAGTCGTGCTCAAGGACGTCAAGGACGAGCTCGTGCAGGCGGGTATCGACGAGGCGCGCAGCGTCACCGAGGGCCAGTTGGCCCGCCAGGTGAAGAAGGGCAAGCTCTCCGAGGAGCAGGCGGCGATGCAGGTCCAGGAGCTGGTCGCCCGCATCCATCCCAGTACCACCTACGACGGCTTCGGCGACGTGGACTTCGTGCTGGAGGCCGTACCCGAGCGCATGGAGATCAAGCAAGCGGTGTTCGCCGAGCTCGACGCGGTGACGCCGGGCCACGCGATCCTGGCCTCCAACACGTCATCGCTGTCGATCACCGAGATCGCCGATGCCACGCTGCGCCCGGAGAAGGTGGTCGGCTTTCACTACTTTTTCCCCGCCGCCGTCATGCCGCTGATCGAGATCGTGCGCGGCGATGAGACCTCCGAGGAGACCATCGCCGCCACGTTCAACCTGGCCCAGACGATCAAGAAGCAGCCGATCGTCTGCGACGAGGTCCCGGGCTTTGTCGTCAACCGCATCCTGAACTCGGGCATATCGGAGATCTGGCGCGCCCAGGAGCAGCAGGGCCTGTCCATCAAGGCGATCGACGACGCCGTGGGAGCCGCCAATGCCGTGCCCATGCCCCCCTTCGTGCTCATCGATCTGCTCGGACTCGACACCGTCTACCACGTCGCCGAGCATCTGCATGCCTCCTACGGAGACCGCTTCTACGTGCACCAGGGGATGGGCCGGCTCGTGGCGGAGGGCAAGCTGGGGGCCAAGACCGGCGGCTCGGGCTTCTACTCCGACGGCCAGCCCCAGATCGAGGGGGACGGAGAGGCCGACGGCGAGGCACTGGCCGAGCTCATGAGCCTGAAGTCGTTCGTCGAAGCCTGCCTGATCCTCCAGGAGGGGGTGTGCACCACCCGCGAGATCGATCTCGGGCTGATGGCGGGCGCGGGGCTCGATCCGCGGCGCGGCCTGCTGCCCCCGTTCATGCGGGCCGATGCCACCGGGCTGGATGTCGTGCTCGAGCGTCTGGAGGCCCTGCAGGAGACACATGGGGAGCGCTTCGCGCCGCCGACGGTCCTGCGGCGGCTATTGGCCCAGGGCCGGCTCGGGGCCAAGTCCGGTCAGGGGTTCTACGCCTACCCCCAGCCCGACGAGGACGACCAGGCCGAGACGGTCAAGCTCGAGACGCGGGGCGAGGTGGGTATCGCCTGGCTGTCCAACGGGCAGGTCAATCCGATCTCGCCGGCGGTGATACGCGACCTCGACGTCGTGTGGCGACGCGTCAAGGACGCCGGCCAGGTGCGCGCGCTGATCATCGCCTCCGCCAGCCCAGTGGTGTTCAGCGCCGGCGCGGACATCCGCGCGTTCACCCAGATGGACGAGGCGACCGGCCGGGAGCTGATCGACTCAGGTCATGCCTTGCTGCGTGACCTGGGCCAGTCCGACGTGGCCACTGTCGCGGCGGTCAACAGCCTAGCTTTCGGAGGGGGCTGTGAGCTGGCCATGGCCTGCGATGTGCGGATCGCCGCCGAGTCCGCGGTCTTCGGCCAGCCCGAGATCAAGTTGGGGATCATCCCCGGCTTCGGTGGCACCCAGCGCCTCCCGCGCCTGGTGGGCGAGAACAAGGCACTGGAGATGAACTTGACCGGAGACGCCATCGGGGCGGAGGAGGCGTTCGAGTTCGGCCTGGTCAACCGGGTCGTGCCCGATCACGAGCTGCTCGACACCGCCCTGGCCTGGGGGCGCAAGCTCGCCGCCCAGGCGCCGCTGGCCGTGGGGGAGATCAAGCGCGTGTCCGGCCACGGGGACCTCGACGCGGGCATCGCCGCCGAGAAGGAGGGCTTCGCGCGCGCCTTTGGCTCCGAGGACGCCCGGGAGGGCATCGGCGCCTTCCTGGCCAAGCGCACCCCGCGCTTTGCCGGGCGGTGACCGTGTCGGTGGACGCCGTCCCCGCACCGGCGCCGGATCTCGCGCGCCTGGCCGAGCTCGTGCGCGAGGCCGACTCCGTGGTCGCGCTCACCGGCGCGGGCATCTCGGTCCCCTCCGGCATCCCCGACTTTCGCTCCCCGGTGACGGGGTTGTGGGAGAACGTCGATCCCATGGAGGTCGCGCACATCGACGTCTTTCGCCGCGATCCCGAGCGCTTCTGGTCCTTCTACGGCGATCGCTTCGCTTCGCTGGAGGACCGGTCGCCCAACCCGGCCCATCTGGCGCTGGTCGAGCTCGAGCGTCGCGGCCAGCTCGACGGCGTGATCACCCAGAACATCGACATGCTCCACCGGCGGGCCGGGACCCGCGAGCTGGTCGAGGTCCATGGGAGCATCGAACGCTGTGTGTGCCTGGCCTGTGAACGCAGCTACCCGGCACCGGAGGTCCGCCGGCGCCAGGACGTCGACCCCGTCGGCGTTCCCCGCTGCGACTGCGGCGAGCCGGTCAAGCCTGACGTGGTGCTGTTTGGGGAGCTGTTGCCCGAGTCCGCCCTGATGCGGGCCCGCACCCTGTGCGCCGGTGCCGACCTGCTGCTGTGCGTCGGCTCGTCGCTGGAGGTCTACCCCGTCGCGCAGCTGCCGCTGGTTACCCGCGACGCCGGCGGCCGCGTGGCGATCATCACCCGGGGGCCGACTCCGCTGGACGCCCTGGCCGAGGTGCGCCTGACCGGCGACGTGGTGGCCGAGCTGGGAGCCCTGCTCGCCGCCCTGTAGGCGGGGCGCTACGCGCCCGGGTGCGGACCGGCAGCGCTCAGGGCACGCAGCAGCGCCTCCAGGCGCTCGAGCGGCGCCGCCAGCTGCTCGCCACTCTGGGGCCCGACGCCGGCGGCCATGGCCGCGCCGGCCAGCTCGCCGATGGGGGCCCGGTACCCCTCGAGCTCGGTGAGCCTGCGCGCGATCTCGGGGTCGGTGCTCCCTGCCAGCTCGTGGAGCGCCAGGCCCAGGGCGCGATCGAGCTCCAGGGCGCCCTCGCGCAGGCGCCCCGCGTCGAGGTCGGCGCGAGCGCGCAGGACCAGCTCCTCACAGGCCAGCGCCTGCTCGCGGGCGCCCAGCAGCGCGGCAAAGCGCTCCTGGTGGCGCAGGGCAGGGTTGCGGCGGCCCCGCGAGACACCGCCCGGCCCGGCATGGGCACCCCCCGGGAGGGTCAGCGCGTCGGTCCAGCGCCCATCGGCGACCTGCTCGCCCTCGCCGAAGCCCAACCGGGCAACCAGGGCCTGCTCGAGACCCACCTCGCGTACCAGCGGCTCGGCGGCCGCGATCCGGTAGGCGTGCAGGGCCCGGTTGAGCACGCCGAGCGCCTGGCGGGCCTGGACCTCGGCGTCCACCCCGTCCAGCCAGCGGCGGGCGGCGCCGATGTCCTGTGCGGGCTGGGCATCGATGATCGTCGCACGGGCGGTGAGCACGGGCTCTGGCTCGGGCTCGGGCTCGGCACGCCGCGGTCGCCGGCGCGACAGCAGTCGTCGCTCTCGGGCCCCCAGGGTGCTGAGGACGAGCACGTGCTCGGCGTTGTCGGCCCGGTCGGAGCGCACCACGTAGCGGCCGTCGGGGGGGCCGAGCGCCCACGGGAACTCGAGCTGGACGAAGCGGAAGGTCAGTCGCCCGCCGCCGACCCGGCGGGAATCGAGGCGGCCGACGGTGTCACCGAGACGACGGGATTCTTGATCTGGCGCAGTCGGTCGATCAGCTTGATCCATTGCTTGGGCTTGAGGACCGAGTTGATCTGGGCCGCCAGCTTGGGGTCGTCGCTGTAGAGCGGCTGGAACCCGATGTGCACGTGGTTGGCGTGATCGGGCAGCGAAAGGGTGTTGTCGGTCCCGGGGTAGGTCATCAGGCTGATGATCTGGTGGGGCTTGTACAGCCCCTGCAGCGTGAGCAGGCGGCGGATGACCGCGTCGGTGATCGTGCCCGGGCCCTGGTGGCCGAGGATGGGGATCCCGTTGACCTGGGCGATGTCGACTGCGTTGCCCGATGAGTGCTCGGAGACATAGCCCGAGCTGGTGAGCACGCTGTGACCGCACCTGAGGGCGCTGACGGTCGGCTTCATGCCCGACAGCGAGAGGAACTCGAGCGTGGCCAGCACCCGGCGGTCCACCTGGCCGGACTCGATGTCGCGACGACCACAGTCATAGATCGACACGCTGGGGTCGGTCAGGACGCGCTGCTGGAGGGTCTCCTTGCTCATTAGGAAGATCTGGCCGAGCGTCGGGTTCTTGGCGTCGGGGCCCAGGAAGGGGTTCTTGCCCGCGGCGCGGTAGATGGCCGTTGCCTCCAGCAGCTTCCAGCCGTCCAGGACGGGCTTGGGGTCGATCAGCGGTGTGCCGCGACCGGCGGGACGCAGCTGGAAGAGGACGTGCGGGGCCTCGTGGGGGGCGACGGCTCCGATCCGCCCGAGGATGGTGCCGGCGATGACCATCGAGCCCTTTACCAGCGGCTTGAGCTGGACGTCGGACCGGCGCAGCCCGAACACCTGCGTGAAGTAGGAGGACAAGCTGTCGGCGGCGGGGAGCGGCTGGCCCTGCTGGTCGATCTGGGCCTTGCCACCGGCGGCGTAGGCGTCGGGTCGCTGGGGGTTGGCGAACAGACGCTCCTTGGCCACGTGCACGGCCGCCACCGGGGGCTCGGCGGGTGCGCTCGGTGTCGGGGCCACCGGCTGCGCGGGCTGGTGGCCGGCGCTGGCGGGCTGGGTGGGCGTGGGATCCTGGGCGGGCGCCAGGTGCAGCTCACGTGCCACCTGGGCCTGGGTCACCTGGCGCGGCTTGGGCACCGGATAGCGGTCCACGAGCTTCTTGAGGTGCCCGTAGGTGTAGGTGTTGCCCAGCGAGTCGCGCAGACGGACGTAGAGCCCGATGCGCTTGGAGTCCCCCAGTCCCACGATCTTGCCGTCCTGCACGGCGACCACGGGGGCGCCGGAGCGCGCGTAGATGTTGACGCCGTCGCGGGGAGCCAGCGCCGCGCGACGGGCCGCCGTGGCTCCCTTGGCGCCGGCCGCCTTGGCGGCGTCGGCCGGGTCATCGGCGTAGCGGGCCCGGGCGTGCACGGGGAAGTGGCCCTGGGCCAGACCGGTGAGCGATCCCACCAGCCGATCGGGCAGGCCACCGATCACCTGGGCGCGCAGCATGACCGAGTCGACGTACCAGTTGGCGTGGTTGTAGGCGAAGATCGCGCTGCGCAGGTTCTTCTGGGCACCCGCCGCCTTCAGGTAGCGCGCGGCCGCGAAGATGGCGTCGGAGGGCTCGTAGGGATCCTTCTTGCCGTCCTGGTTGGCGTCGACGCCGTACTGCTTCCAGGTGGCGGGCAGGAACTGCATCCACCCCTGGGCGCCCGCGGAGGAGACCGCCATGTCGCGGCCATAGTCGGTCTCGATCTCGTTGATCGCGGCCAGGACCTGCCACGGCACGCCGTATTCGGTGGCCGCTGCCTGGTAGATCGGCAGCAGGAAGAGGGGGACGCGGAACTTCTGGATGAAGAAGTCGGGCACGCCGATCGGGGCGGCGTTGGGCAGGGCGAAGGAGAAGGTCGGGTTGGCTGGGGTGGGCACGCCCAGCGAGGAGCGCGCTCCCGGGGTCGCACCAGGCTTCCTAGACTTACCCTTGACCTTAGGCTTAGCGTTGCGCCGCTTGTGGCCGGTCGTGCGCTGGCGGCGTTCGCGTTGGGCCAGAGCCTGTGGGGTGCCCGGCACGTTGGTGGCGGGACCGGTGGGCGGGGGCGTGGGCGCCGGCTTGGTGGTCAGAGCCGGACCCGGGGCGGAGCTGGATGGCGGCGCCGGGTTCTCGACGATGCTGACGATCGGCTGATCTACGCCCGGGATCTTGATCGCGCTCAGGGGAGCGCCGGGAGGCAGGTCGAGCACCACGTTGAGCTGGCGCCCGTCGAGGAGCGTGACGGTCACCGACCGCAGCTGCGCCGAGGCGGGCACCACAGCCACGCCAAAGGCCGCAGCGACCAGGGCTACGCTCAGCAATCCGATCAGCAGCTTGCGCTTCATCGTCACCAACCGCGGCTCTCCTCCCCGCACCATTGTCCCGTACCGCCACCGACTGGCCGGCCAGCCTACCAGCGTCCCTGACGGTCTCGGCGAGGCACGGTACTGGCTGCCCTGGGCAATTGCAACGCGGAACCGTAGGGCAACTTTGCCTGCATCTTTCGGGCCTCCAGCGCGCCCCGCCCGGGCCCGGGACGGCCGCATCGACCCGCCGCACCGCCGCTCGGGGCGACCCAGGCCCGAATCAGACACCCGGTATAAGGCTTGATCACAGGTCTAGGGTCGGCCCGTGGCTGGTCCACGATCGGCACTCTGGCGATTGCCCGGGTGCCGATCATCTAGCCTTCCCCGCCCACTGGCCGCTGCTACCTACGAGGGGACTCGAGATGACCGCTGAGAAGGACACCGAGGGCATTCGGGGGCGCCTGGCCAGCCGGGGCGAGGACGCCCTGGGCAAGCTGGCCCAGGATCTGCTGGAGAACCCCCTCATCAACGGGGCGCTGGCCCGCGCCTTCGACGCGCGAGAGAAGGCCGCGGCGGCCCAGGAGGTGGCCATGGGCGCGCTCAACCTCCCCTCGGCGGCCGACCTCGAGCGTCTGACGCGCCGACTGCGCTCGGTGTCCCAGCGCCTGGAGGGCATCGAAGATGTGGTCGATCGCATCGACCGGGCGCTGGGGCCGGTGTCCGGGTTCGCCGGCCTGGAGCAGCGCCTGGCGGCGATCGAGCAGCAGCTGACCGGCCTGGGCCGCCAGGTGGCGGAGCTTCACGAGGTCCTCCCGGGTCGCCCCGCTCCGATTCCCCGTACCCAGGAGCGCCTGGCGGTGGACGAGCCACCCGCCGGCGCAGCGCGTCGGAAGGCCGGCGCGGCGCGTAGCAAGACCTCAGCCCGGGCGGGCGGTTCGCGCCCCCGCGCGGCGGCCAAGAAGCGCGGCTCCTAAGGCGGCTCAGGCCAGCGCTCTGAGCGCGGCCTCGCCCATGCGCAGGCCCGCCTCGGCCAGGGGCTCGTCGGCGATGCGCTCGCGGCCGGCGTGCAGCAGGTCAGACACCGCCAGTACGCAACCCACCCTCAGCCCCAGCGCGGCGCCCAGGGTCAGCAGGGTGGCGGCTTCCATCTCCACCACCACCGCCCCGCGGGCGATCCAGTCCTTCGCCCGACCGTCGTCGCGCTCGTAGAACAGGTCGGTGGAGATGGCTCGCCCCGAGCGGGCCTGCGGGCTGGCGGCCAGCAGGGCGCGGGTGAGCTTGGCATCGGAGGTGACGATCTCACCCGCCCCCAGCGCCACGCTGGTGCCATCGGCCGCCAGCACATCGGCGGCTACCACCAGCTCGCCGAGCGATAGCCCCGGTATGAGGGCCGCGCAGCTGCCCACCCGGATCGCTCGTCTCAGCCCGAGGTCTGAGAGCTCCTGCAGCACGATCGCCGCGCTGGGCCCCCCCATGCCGGTGCTCTGGATGGTCAGCGGCTGCCCGTCGTCGGCCATGCCCGTGTAACCCCACAGGCCGCGGTGGTGGTTGAACATCCGGGGCTCGGCCAGCAGGGCCTGGGCGAGCGCCAGAGCCCGCCCAGGATCGCCAGGTAGCAGTGCGCGTTCGGCCAGGTCGGCCGTCGGTCGGAGGTGGATGGCCACACCAGGCACGGGAATGGCCAATCTAGTCTTAGACTGCACCCATGGCGAAGAGGCCCACCCGCGGCGAGACCCTGCGCAGCGCCGTCGATCAGACCTTCCAGGCTGCCGCCGGCCAGGCCCAGGTGACGCGTGACCGCGCGCAGGAGCTCGTGGACGAGCTCGGGCACACCGCCGGTCGGCTGCGAGACGCGCTCGACGAGCTGCGGCCGCCCAGCGGCGACGACCTCCGCGGCGTGCGAGGCACCCTGGCCGCACTCGAGGCCCGCGTCGAGGCGCTGGAGCGAGCGCTCAAGCCGGGTCGCTCGACCCCCAAGTCGCGCTCGCACCGCAAGGGCCCCGGCGCCAAGGGTGGCTCGGGCCGCTCGACCAGGCCGGGGGCCAGCAAGAGCTCGAGCAAGTCAAAGG
>DASYID010000085.1:0-9285 GCA_036252775.1 Solirubrobacteraceae bacterium | reverse complement strand
CGAGGCAACTGCCGTGCGCCGGCGCCTGGCCGAGCTGCTGGCCGACCTGCGGGCGCTGCCCGACCGTCAGCGCGAGGCGTTGGTGATGCGAGAGCTCGGAGACCTCTCCTTCCGGGACATCGCCCAGGCGCTCGAGTGCACCGAGGCGGCCGCTCGCCAGACGGTCTTTGAGGCCCGCACCTCGCTCGCTCACTTCGACGCCGGTCGCGACCTGAGCTGCGCCTCGGTGCAGCGCTCGCTGTCAGACCGCGACAACCGCCTGCTGCGAACGCGCCGTGTGCGCGCTCACATCCGCGGGTGCCACTGCTGTCGTGCGTTTGACGCCGCCCTGCGCACGCGCCGTAGCGACTTCGCCCTGCTGCTGCCCACGCTCGCCGGACCGGGCACGGGCCTGGTGGCGCTGAGCACCGGCGCCGCGTTGCGCCGCCTGGTCCAGGCTTCCGCCGGCGGCGCGGCGGCCAAGGCCGCGGCTCTCGGAATGGTCGGAATCCTCGGCGCGGGCGCCGCGGGAGCAGCGCTGACCGGGGGGACGGGGAGTGGCGGTCACGTCCGCGCTCTGCGTCCGGGGGTCGGTGCCGGGGAGCTGACGCCGGGCCGGGTCGACCGCTCTGGCCCCCTGGGCGGTTCGGGGGGCGGGGCCGGCGACACGGCTGCGCGGCGCCGGGCCACGAGTTTGGGCACCGGCGATTCTGGGGGCGTGGGGCCCGCCGGCGTCCCCGGCCGCGGTCTTCTGGGTCGCCCGGCGAGCGGCCCGGCGGCGGCCAGCCACGCCCACCCCGCGGGAGCGCCGGTCGCCCACCAGCGATCGGCCGCCTCCGGGCCGGGTGGGGGAGGCGCTGGCGGGCAGCGCCGCCTGCCGGCCGGCGGGCCGGGTGCCCGCCTGCTCGGCGGCGCCGGCCAGGTCGTGCATCGTGCCATCGCGCCGGTCCCGTCTGCGGCCCAGGGGGTCGTGGGTGCCGGGGCGGGAGCGGTCTCGCGGAGCCCGGGCGTCGCCGCCACGGTCTCGGGCGCCGCCCAGGGTGCCGCCGGCCCGGCGGCGAGCGACGTGACCCGCGCCCCCGGGGCGGCGACCTCGGGATTGCCCGTCCGCCGGGTCGCCCCCGGGCTGGCCGCCGTTGCCGGCGCGCCGCCCGGCTGAGGCGCGTCGCCCGGCTGAGGCGCGTCGGGCAGGCCGGGCCGGAGGGAAGGCAGGCCGGGCCGGAGAGGCAGGCCGGCACCAGACCACGGGGGCGGCAGTGACGCCACTGGGCAACAATGCCCGACCGGCCACCACCCCTCTCCCCTCATGACTGACCCTTCCCACCCACCCGCCTCGGGACCGCCCGACGACGCCCGGCCGGCCCGGACCGGCGCCCCCCTCGGCGCCATCGACCGCGCCTTCGCCGGTCTGGCCCGGGCCACGGTGGCATTGCGGTGGCCGCTCATCGCCCTGTGGCTCGTCCTGGCCGTGGCGGTGCCCCAGCTGCTGCCGTCGCTGTCGAGCCAGATCCGGTCTCAGAACGCGGATTTCCTCCCCAGCGGCACGCCGAGCCTTCACGGCGCGCAGCTGGCTGCGCCCTTTCAATCGCGCACGGCACTGTCCACGGTGCTGGTGGCCGGGCGCGCGAGCTCGCCGCTGACCGCCGCCGACGACGCGCGGTTGACCCGCGTCGAGTCGACGCTGGCCCGCGATCGCGCTGTCCTCGACGTACGCGACCAAGGGATCTCCCGCGACGGCCGGGCACGGCGGGTGCTGATCGAGTTTCGATCCGGTCTGCGCTTCGACAACGCCGAGAAGACATTCACCCGCCTGCGCGGCGTCTGGGGATCCAGCGCGACGCCGGGCGGCCTGCGGATGCACCTGGCCGGTCGGCTGGCCCAATCGGTGGACAAGCGCACCCAGGACGCCCACAACCGCTCGCTGACCTCTCAGCTGTCGATCCTGTTCATCCTGACGCTGCTGCTGGTGGTGTTTCGCGCCGCCCTGGCGCCGTTCATAACGCTGATCCCCGCCGGGCTGTCGGTTCTGATCGCAGGACCGTTGATCGGGGCGGCGGCCGAGGCCGGGGTCGAGGTATCGGGCCTGACCCAGATCCTGTTGACGGTTATCGTGCTCGGGGCGGGAACCGACTACGGGCTGTTTCTCATCTACCGCGTGCGCGAGGAGATGGCCCGAGGTTCGGACGCCCGCACCGCCACCACGTTTGCCCTGTCGCGCGTGGGCGAAACGATCACCTTCTCGGCCGCCTGCGTGATCTTCGCGCTGCTCAGCGTGGTGCTCGCCGACTTCGGGCTCTACCGGGGCCTGGGACCGGGCCTGGCCATCGGGATCGCCGTCGTGCTGCTGGCTGGCCTGACCCTGCTGCCGGCGTTGCTGGCGGTCTTCGGGCGAGCCGCCTTCTGGCCCTCGCGCCCCCGGCCAGGTCACCAGTACCGGGGCGCCTGGGGTGGCGTGGCCGCGCGGGTGGTCGGACGTCCTCGCGGCACGTTGCTGATCGGCCTGGCCGTGTTCGTTGGTCTGGCGCTGGCCCTGCTGGCCTACAAGCCAGCCGGCTTCGGAGCCGAAAACGCCCCCACGGGCTCAGATTCAGCCCAGGGCGACCAGCTGCTCAAGGCGCACTTCCCGCTGGCCGCTCGCAACCCCACCAACGTGATCTTCCGCCTGCGCACGCCGGTGTGGGCCGACCCCGCGCCCCTGGCCGCCATGCAGAGAGGTCTGCAGGGCTCGGTGCCCTTCACCTCGGTTGTCGGCCCCCTGAACCCCAACGGCGTGGCGCTGACGCCGGCCCAGCTGATCGCGTTGCACGACCGCCTCGGCGCGCCCCAGGCCCTGGGCGCCGGCGGCCGCGGCCGGCGGCCCGTGGCGGGAGTGACCGCCCGGCTGCTGGCCGCCTACCGCGCCGAGTCGCAGTTCATCTCAGCCGACGGCCGCACCGTCCAGGCCTACGTCACGCTGCGCGCCGGTGATCCGGCGAGCACCGAGGCGCTTCACGCCGTGCCCGAGCAGCGCCAGGCGGTCGACGCGGTCGCCGCGAGCATCGGTGCCAGCGACCACGGTGAGACGGGCGAGGCACCGGTCGCCTACGACGTCAGCCAGATCTCCACGCGGGACCTGCGTCGCATCGTCCCGGTGGTGCTGGCGATCATCGCGCTGCTGCTGGCCGTTCTGCTCCGCAGCCTGGTGGCGCCCCTGTATCTGATCGTCAGCGTCGGGCTCTCCTATCTGGCCGCGCTGGGCCTGGCCATCGTCGTGTTCATCGGTCTGGGCGGAGACGCGGGGCTGAACTTCGTGCTGCCGTTCTTCATGTTCGTCTTCCTGATGGCCCTGGGCTCGGACTACAACATCCTGGTGATGACGCGCATCCGCGAGGAGGCCCACAGCTGGCCTCTACCGGAGGCGGTCCGCCGAGCGATCGCCGCCACCGGAGGAACGGTCACCTCCGCCGGACTGGTGCTGGCCGGCACGTTTGCCGTACTGACCGCGACCGGCGACAGCCAGGCCCAGGAGATCGGCCTGGGCCTGGCCGCGGGCATCCTGCTGGACACCTTCCTGGTCCGCACGCTGCTGATCCCCTCGGCAGTGGTGATCATCGGCCGCTGGAACTGGTGGCCGTCGCAGCTGGCGAGGCGACCGGATCGGTCGCACAACCCCGGCCGGGATGGCCCCCCGGGCCTAGACTCACCGTGACATGAGTGCCCTGCGCCTGAGCGTGCTGGACCAGTCCCCGATCCCCGAGGGCCTGACCGGCGCCGACGCCCTGCACAACACGCTGGACCTGGCTCGGCTGGCCGACGCGCGCGGCTATCACCGCTACTGGGTGGCCGAGCACCACGGCGGCCCGATGCTGGCCAGCGCCAGCCCCGAGGCGCTGATCGGGCCGATCGCCTCCGCCACCCGGCACCTGAGGGTGGGCAGCGGCGGTGTGATGCTGCCCCACTACAGCCCGCTGAAGGTGGCAGAGACCTTCAGCATCCTCGCCGCCCTGTACCCCGGACGGATCGACCTCGGGCTCGGGCGCGCGGCGGGCACCGACCCGATCACCACCTTCGCCCTGCAACGCGACCGCCGCCAGGCTGCGCCCGACGATTTTCCCGCCCAGCTGGCCGAGCGGCTCGGCTACCTGGAGGGGCGGCTCCCCGACGATCACCCCTTCGCCCGGCTGGCCGCCCTGCCAGGTGGGCCGGCCCGCCCCGAGCCTTGGCTGCTGGGGTCCTCGCCCCAGAGCGCGGTGTGGGCGGCCGAGCTGGGGCTCCCATACGCCTTCGCCGACTTCATCAACCCGGCGGGCGCCCCCTTCACCGAGGTCTACCGCGAGCAGTTTCGCCCCACCCAGGCGCGCCCCGGGCCGGTCACCGCCGTGGCGGCCTGGGTCATCTGCGCCGACACCGACGAGGAGGCTCAGCGACTGGCCGCCAGCAGCCGCATGACGCTCACGCTGCTGCGCCGGGGGCAGCTGATCCCGGTCCCTCCCGTGGAACAGGCGCTGCGCTTCCTGGCGGCCGAGGGCAGGCCCCTGGACGCTCAGCCCGGGGGGCGCCGAGGGATCATCGGTGCCCCGGAGACGGTCCGGCGCGGGCTGGAGGAGCTGGCCGCCGAGTACGGCGCCGAGGAGGTGATCGTGGTCACCATCACCCACGAGCACGCAGCTCGGCGACGTTCGTATGAGCTGCTGGCCGAGACGTTCGAACTGCGGGCCGCGGGGGAGCAGACCCCGGGACGGCCCCTAGCTCGCGCGCTCGATCTGTGACGGGCTCGGCTGGCGCTCGATCTCGCCGGCCATCAGGCGGCGGGCCACGGGCAGCGTCAGCCAGGTGGGCATCACCCGGTTGGGTCCAAAGAAGGCGCGCACCACCGGTCCCCCCGGAATCACCATGCGCTTGCCGCGCTCGGCGGCGCGCAGCCCGTCACGAGCCACGCGCTCGGGGCTGCGCCAAACGAACTTCGGCAGGCGGTCGGCGAACAGCGGCTCTGAGGTCTCCTGAAACCCGGTGCGCACGGGACCCGGGCATACGGCGGTAACGGTCACCCCGCTGCCGCGCAGCTCGGAATGCATCGCCTCGGAGTGAAACAGCACGAACGCCTTGCAGGCGGCGTAGGTGCCGTTGCCGGGCAACGGCTGCAGCCCGGCGGTGGAGGACACGTTGATGATCGTTCCCTGGCCGCGCTGGACCATCCCCGGCAGGATCAAGCCGTTGAGCTGAACGACCGCGCCGATCAGCACCGCCAGCTGCTCGAACTCACGCTGCAGGTCTGAACGAGCGAAGGCCGAGTAGATCCCGAAGCCGGCGTTGTTGACGAGCACGTCGACGGTCAGGCCGCGCCGGGCGATCTCCTCGACGAGGTTCGCGCAGGCATCCTGATCGCTGAGGTCGGTGGGGATGACCTCCGCCCGCACGCTGAATCTTGTGCGCAGCTCATCGGCCAGCTCCTCCAGGCGCTCGGCGCGCCGCGCCACCAGCGTGACGCCGTGGCCCCGGGCGGCGAGAGCGCGGGCGAACTCCAGCCCGATGCCCGAGGAGGCACCGGTGACCAGGGCGGTGGTGTCGGCGGAGGGTGCGCTGAGCGCCATACCGGCACATTATCCCTACAGGGCCCGCCGCCACCAGCCGACGTCGCGCCACCCACCGAGCTTGTGTCCGACCTCGTCGAAGACGCCGACCAACGTGAAGCCCATGCGCTCGTGCAGCGCCACCGAGGCGGGGTTGGGCAGGGCGATCCCCGCCGTGGCGCGATGAAAGCCCAGCTCGGTCAGGCGCGGCAGTCCCACCTCATACAGCGCGGTGCCCAGGCCCTGACCGGCCGCTTCAGGGGCCAGGTAGATCGTGGTCTCGACCGTGGGGCGGTAGGCAGCCTTGGGCCGGAAGGCCGATGTGCTCAGGAATCCGAGCACCTCGTTTCCCGCCTCGGCCACCCACCAGGGATGACGGTCGCGCTGGGCGGCTCGCCAACTGGCCCGCCAGTCCCCGGGCGTGGGAGGCTCGAGGTCAAAGGTGACGAACGTGTGGCGAACGTAATGGGCATAGATCTCGCCCACCGCGCCGAGGTCGGCGAGCTCGGCCGGGCGGATCGCGGGCGCGGGCGACATGGAGGCATTGTGACGTTCGCCTCGTGACCCGATCGCCTACGATCGGCAGGTGGCCAGCGGCGCGCTGAAGCTTGGGTTGAACACCGGCTACTGGGCGGGCGGCCCACCCCCCGGGATGGCCGAGACGATCGCCGAGGCCGAGCGACTGGGGTTCGACTCGGTCTGGACAGCGGAGGCCTACGGATCGGACTGCCTGACCCCGCTGGCCTGGTGGGGGGCCTCGACCCGGCGCCTGCGGCTCGGGACCGCCATCGTGCAGATGTCCGCGCGCCAGCCGGCGGCCACGGCCATGGCCGCCATGACCATGGATCACCTGTCGGGCGGACGGTTCATCCTCGGGCTCGGAGTGTCAGGGCCGCAGGTCGTCGAAGGGTGGTACGGGATGCCGTTCGCCCGGCCGCTGGCCCGCACCCGGGAGTACATCGGGATCGTGCGCGACATCTGGGCGCGCCGGGGCCCGTTGACCAACGACGGTCCCCACTATCCGCTCCCGGTGCCCGACGGCACGGGGCTGGCCAAGGCGTTGAAGTCCTCGATTCATCCCCTGCGCGAGGACATCCCGATCTTCCTGGGCGCCGAGG
This sequence comes from Solirubrobacteraceae bacterium, assembly GCA_036252775.1. Classification (GTDB taxonomy): domain Bacteria; phylum Actinomycetota; class Thermoleophilia; order Solirubrobacterales; family Solirubrobacteraceae; genus DASYID01. Next base: position 2,639 of record DASYID010000085.1, on the reverse strand, counting down.
GCCCGCGCAACATCGCGCTGTGCGCCGAGCTGTGTGATGGCTGGCTGGCGATGCTGTTCTCGCCCGCGGTCTACGACGAGCTCTACCGTGAGCCGCTGACCGAGGGATTCGGCCGCCCGGGTGCGCGCCGCAGCGCCGAGGACTTCGAGGTGGCCGCGACCGTTCCCCTGATCGTGACCGACGACATCGAGGCGGCGGCCGACACCCTGCGGCCCTTCTACGCGCTGTACTTCGGCGGGATGGGCGCCAAGGGCGCCAACTTTCACGCCAACGTGCCCATCCGGATGGGCTACGGCGACGCGATCGCCGACGTCCAGGACCTGTACCTGGGCGGCCACAAGGACCAGGCTGCCGCCCGCATACCCACCGATCTGATCGAACGCCTGTCGCTGATCGGCTCGCGGGAGAAGATCCGCTCAGAGCTCGACCAGTGGCGCGAGTCGGTCGTCACCACCCTGCTGGTCTCCGGCGATGCCGCCGCCCTGCGGACCGCGGCCGAGCTGGTGCTCGGCTAGGACGGGGGGCCCTGGCGGTCCCCTGCGCTCGCCCGCCTACACTGACCCCGGATGACCACGGGCGGTTTCAGGGCGGTTCTGGTCGGGATGCTCGTCACGGTATGTCTGGGAGCGGGCTCGGCCGGCGCCTGGGCCCAGGCCGGCGCTCCGGTGGGCGCTACCGCGCCCGTCTTCGCCGGGGAGACACCGACCGGGGGCGGCAGCTCCACGCCCATCGCCGCCCGGCGCGATCCGCCTCGGCGAGTGGACGGCGCCCCGGGTGACTGGCACGGTCAACCGGCCGGCTACGGAGGCACGCTCGTCTACTCCTCGGGCGAGCTCGTCTATCAGGACCACCTCTTCGACGCCTGGGGTCCCGACAACGGACAGAACACACGACGCCTGGCCATCCAGGACCCGGTCGCCGCCCTGCTGCCCGAGAGCTACCGGCTCGATCCCGCCATCCAGTACGTGCCCTACGAGTTCGGGATTCCCACGCCGGGCATGGACATCCAGACCCACTACGGGGCGCTGAGCCTCCAGGAGCAGGCCGATCTGTCCGAGCTGCGGGTCGGGACAGAGCGCTCGCGCGGCCTGTGGCTGCTCGCGCGCACCACCACGATGACCGGACCGCCGAGCACCGCTCTGCTCGTCCTGCTGGACACCGGCCATCCCGGAGCCTCGCCGCGGACGGTTCCCTTCAACGCCAACCTCAAGAGCGCTCGAGCCGATCATGCCCTGCTGCTGTGGGGCAGCCGCGGATGGGTCGCCGACCTGGCCACCGGTGCGATCACCGAGCTGCCCGCGGGCTCGGTGGCCACCAACCCCAGCGGGTACGTGAACGCGATCGAGGCCCACATCACGCCCGCCTCCCTGGGGGGCGCCCTGCCCGATCATTTCTCGATCGCCGCGGCGACGGGACTCATCGATCCGGGACACGGTCCCGCCCTGCGTGACCTGGGCGCCGGGGCCGGCCTGGCGAACGTCGCCAACGTTGCCTTTCGCACCTCCGAGCCCGCCCGCGACTACTGGGACAAGCAGCAGGCGCTGACGCTGTATCAGGGGACCATCGACCCGTTCTTCGCGGGGGTGGACATCGGGCGGCTGCTGGCCGGATCGAGCGAGGCCTACCAGCCCGGACCGGGCTATCACGACCGCATCTTTCCATCCGAGGCGATCATCTCCCAGGAGAGGGGTCAGGAGGGGCTGCTGCAGCACTACGGCGTCTACCTGCCCTCCAGCTATCGACCCGAGCGGCCGTCCCCGGTGCAGTGGTGGTTTCACTTCCGCGGTGGGCGCGCGCACATCGCCGCCGCGCTGGTGCCACGGATCTTTCAGGACATGGGCGAGAACGTGAACTCGATCGTCATCACCCCCCGCGGCCGGGGAGAGTCGAGCTGGTACGTGGGGCGCGGCCAGCTCGACTTCCAGGAGGTATGGGCCGACGTGCACCAGCTGCTGAACGTCGATCCGGACCGCAATTACATCGCCGGACACTCGATGGGAGGCTGGGCCACCTACCTGATGACGATCCTCTACCCAGATCGGTTCGCGGCCGGCTTCCCCGCCTCGGGCCCGCCCACCCAGGGCGCGTGGACCGGGGTCGACTTCGCCCATTGCGACGAGATCTCGGCGGACGGCATGAGCCCGTGCTACACCTCGGCCAACGGCGGCGACGCGCGCGCCGAGTTCACCCGGCCGCTGCTGGACAACCTGCGCTGGGTCCCCCAAGCCATCTACCAGGGCACCGTCGACGAGCTGGTGCCGGTCAGCGGCGTGATCCTCCAGGCCCAGCGCCTGCGTGACCTGGGCTATCGCTACCGCCTTTACCTGTTCCCCGGTCAGGAGCACTACGGTCCGCCGATCCAGGACCAGTGGGGGGAGGGCGCTCGCTACGAGCACCAGTTCGTGCGCGACCCCAACCCGCCGCAGGTCACCTACATACGCTCGGAGCCCTTCGAGCACGCGGTCGAGCACGTCAACGCCCAGGGGGCCAAGCTCACCTTCCACTTCGACAGCGCCTACTGGATGTCGGGCCTGGAGCCCGTCGACAGCGCCCAGGGAGTGGCGCGCTTCGACGGGCACTCGCTGGCCATCCCGCAGCGCCCCTACGCGCTCCTGCCGGAGGCAGGGGGCCCGGCGTCC
>DASYID010000084.1:0-2918 GCA_036252775.1 Solirubrobacteraceae bacterium | reverse complement strand
CCTGCGCCCCGGGACGCACGATGGCGCCGCGGGCGCGGCCGCCGAGCAGCAGGTCCAGGGCGTGGGCGAGCACGGTCTTGCCCGCCCCGGTCTCGCCCGTGAGGACGTTCAGGCCGGGCGCCAGAGCCAGGCGGGCCTCCTCGATCAACAGCAGATTCTCGACGCGCAGCTCGAGCAGCACCGTCCAGGTGTATCAGCGCGCACCGACGGATGGGGCGCACGCGGGGCCTTTGCCCCGGCCCGTCCCGCGGTCTTCCGCGGTGGCTAGCCGTCGCTAGCGGTGGCTAGCGGGAGAGCCGGCCGAACTTCTCGCGCAGGCGCCGGTAGAACGAGGTGCCGGGCAGCTGGGCCAGCCCGGCCGCCGCCTCCAGGAAGCGAGCGGGGACTCCCTCACCCGGGGCGATCTCGCCCGCCGGGCGCCCGTCGAGGGAGATCTCGACCGGCTCGAGGCCGCGGTTCTCCACCACGATCTCGCTGCCGGGAGCGGCCACCAGGGAGCGGGCGGTCAGGGTGTGAGGGGCAATGAAGGAGACGACGAAGCCCTCGACGCCCCAGGCCAGGACCGGCCCGCCGTTGGCCAGGTTGTAGCCGGTGGAGCCGGCCGGGGTGGCCACCACCAGACCGTCGCAGCGCACGCTGCCCACCTCCTCGCCGTCGAGCACGTAGGCCAGTTCGGCCACCCGCTCGCCGGCCTTGCGATGCAGGGCGACATCGTTGATCGCCAGCCCCGATCCACCGGGGCCGTCGCATTCGATCGCGGGCAGGCGCATGACCTCGAACTCTCGCGAGCAGGCGAGACGAAAGCCCTCGGCCAACTGCTCGGGATCGAGCGTGGCGAGGAACCCGACCCGCCCGAAGTTGACCGCGAACACCGGGACCTCGGTGCGCGCATAGCGGCGCAGGCCGCGCAGGATGGTGCCGTCGCCGCCGAGCACCACGCACAGCTCGACGTCGTCTGACATGGGCGCGTCAAGTACGAAGCCCTCGCGGGGCGTGAGCGAGTGCTTGTGCGTCTCGTCCTCATCGAAGCGCAGCTCGATCCCCGTGCGCTCGGCGGCCTGGGCCAGCTCGTCGATCGCCGCCGAGGTCTCCTCCGGGCGCCGGTGGGTGAGCACGGTGAACGCACGGTCGCCGCTCACGCCGCCACCGCCTCGGCCAGGTGCTGCAGCTCGTCCCCGTCGCGCGTGGCGCCCGGGCGTCCCGCCTCGGCCAGCCACAAAAAGGTCTCCAGGTTGCCCTTAGGGCCGGGCAGTCCCGACGGTTGCATCCCCATCACCCCGGCGCCCAGCCGAGCGGCCCCGCCGGCCACCTCCAGCAGCGCCGCCCGCCGATGGGCGGGGTCGCGCACGACACCCCCGCGGCCGACCCGCTCGCGACCGACCTCGAACTGGGGCTTGACCATGGCCAGGCAGTCAAAGCGCTCCTCCAGGCACGCCAGGACCGCCGGCAGCACCTTGGCCAGGCCGATGAACGAGACGTCGACCACCGCCAGGTCGGGACGGAAGGGAAGCTGCTCGGCCGTCAGCCCGCGAGCATTGGTGCGCTCGAGCACCGTCACCCGAGGGTCGTTGCGCAGGCGCCAGTGGAGCTCCCCGTAGCCGACGTCCACCGCCACCACCGCCGCTGCCCCGCCGCTCAGCAGGCAGTCGGTGAACCCGCCGGTGGAGGCGCCGACGTCCAGCGCGTGGCGGCCGGACACGTCCAGGCCGGTCGCCTGCAGGGCGTTGGCGAGCTTGACTCCGCCGCGCGAGACGAACGGCGGCGGGGCGTCGACATCCAACGCCACGTCGTCGGCCACCAGCTGGCCGGGCTTCTCGGCGCGCCGTCGTCCCGGGCCGATGTACACCTCACCGGCCAGTACCGAGGCCGCGGCCCGCGAGCGGGACTCATACAGGCCCCGCTCGGCGAGCAGCGCATCCAGGCGCAGCTTGGTCATGGCAGCAAACGGTATCCGCTCGCCCCCGCCTCGCGTGAGCGGGCCCCGGCTCGAGAGCGCCTGACCGGAGGGCTCCGCGCCACGTCACTGCCTCTGTGACGACGATCACACAGCTGGGGGTCCGTTGCCGGCACCATGATCTGCGAACCGCCAAGCAGTATCTCTCCCTCCCCGGAAACGGCCCGCTCTCCCTGGCGGGCCGTTTCTCTTTAAGCCCTCAGCGGGTCCCGGTCAGGGCCGAGCGAGGATCCTGGATCGCGGCCCGGATGCGCTCGGCGATCCGCTCGCCGGTGAAGCCGATCTCCTCGTGTAACAGTGCGGGCTTGCCGTGGGTGACGTAGCGGTCGGGGACGCCCACGCGCAGGATGCGCGGAGCGGAGCCGCCCTCCGACAGGGCCTCCCACACGGCGCTGCCGAAGCCGCCGGCCAGCGCCCCCTCCTCGACGGTGACCAGCAGCTCGTGCTCGGCCGACAGCTGGGCGAGCAGGCCGACGTCCAGGGGCTTGGCGAAGCGGGCGTCGGCGACCGTGACGGGCAGGTCCTCGGCGGCGAGCAGGTCGGCCGCCTCCAGCGCCTTGCCCACGCCGGTGCCGTAGCCGACGATGGCCACCCGGCGGCCCTCGCGCAGGATCTCCCCACGGCCCAGCGCTATCGCCTCGGGCTGGTCGGGCAGCGCGCAGCCGACGCCCTCGCCACGCGGGTAGCGCAGCGCGATCGGCCCGCCCTCGTAGGAGACCGCGGTGTGGAGCATGTGGACGAGCATGGCCTCGTCGCGGGGGGCCATCAGGACGATGTTGGGCAAACAGCGCAGGTAGGGGATGTCAAACACGCCGTGGTGGGTGGGGCCGTCGTCGCCCACCAGGCCGGCCCGATCCAGGGCAAACACCACGTTCAGGCGCTGCAGGCAGACGTCGTGGACGATCTGGTCGTAGGCGCGCTGCAGGAAGGTCGAGTAGATGGCGGCCACCGGCTTGGCTCCTTC
>DASYID010000083.1:0-18697 GCA_036252775.1 Solirubrobacteraceae bacterium | reverse complement strand
GGTTGGGGAGGGTGGGGGTCTCGGCCTTCAGGAGGCCAGCGACAACCTGGGGGCAAAGCGGCGCCGGTACTCGGCGGGAGCGACCCCCAGGCGCCGGACGAACGTGCGGCGCATCGTCTCGGCCGAGCCGAAGCCGGAGGCCTGGGCGACGAGCTCCATCGGATCCGAGCACTCCTCCAGGCGACGGCGGGCGACCTCGAGGCGCACCGCCTCCACGTAGCGTCCCGGCGTGCTGCCGACCTCCTGGGCGAAGCGACGGGCGAAGTGGCGCGGGCTCATGGCTGCGCGCTCGGCCAGCGCCTCGACGCTCAGGTCGGCCTCGGGATGCTCGGCCATCCACTCCTGGATTTCGCGCAGGCGCTGGCGGTCGGCGAGCTGGCGGTGCAGGTGCACGCTGAACTGCGCCTGGTTGCCGGGCCGGCGCAGGAACAGCACCAGCGCGCGAGCGATCTCCAGCGCGAGCTCGCGCCCGAGGTCCTGCTCGACCAGCGCCAGAGCGAGATCCATGCCGGCGGTCACGCCGGCCGAGGTGTAGACGTCGCCGTCGCGCGTGAAGATCGGCTCTGGGTCAACGGTCACGGCGGGGTAGCGACGAGCCAGCAGGCGGCAGGCCGACCAGTGCGTGGTGGCGCGGCGCCCGTCGAGCAGCCCGGCCTCGGCCAGCAGAAAGGCGCCGGTGCACACCGAGCTCACGCGGCGTGCCCGGGGAGCGACGCGCCCCAGCCACCCGATCAGCTCGCGGTCGGCCACCGCCTGGCGAGTGCCGTCGCCGCCCACCACCACCAGGGTGTCGATGGAGGCGGCCGCTGAGCGGCCGGGGACCGGGAGCCCACTGTCGGGTATCACCGTCAGCCCGCTCGAGGAGCGCACAGCCGCGCCATCACGGCTGCTCACCAGCGTCCGGTAGGGCACCGCTCGCCCGCCGGCCTGGGCCGCCACCAGCCGGTTGGCGGTGGCAAAGACCTCCAGCGGCCCGGTCAGGTCGAGGCTCTGGAAGCGGTCAAAGGTCACGAACACGACGCGGCGGGAGCTCATGACCCACATGGTGGCCCTCTCCCGCCTTGTCTGCAAGGACATACTTCCCCCTATTCCTGCCATCGGTGCCGGAGGAGCCCAGCCCGCGCGGCGCGCCGGTGTGCGGCCTACCGCATCGCCGTAGGGCGATCTCCTTCACACTAGGTCGGCCCACCGCCGAGAAGCGAGCGACCATGACCGAGCCGACCCACCCACCCCAGACCGACCCCGAGGAGGCGAGCAGGCCCGGCGTCACGCGCCGCCGGCTGATCGCCGGAGCGGCCGTGGCTGGCGCCGCCGCCGCCCTGCCCGACGTCGCCGATGCGCGCCGCCGGCGCCGTCGCCGGCGCAAGAAGCCGGGCCGCAAGCCGCCCCGCCGACCCGCGGGGTTGAACGCCGACGTGGCGGTGGTGGGAGGCGGCTTTGCCGGCCTGACCGCGGCGCGAAACATCGTCAAGGCGGGGCACTCGGTCATCCTGCTCGAGGCCCGTGACCGTGTCGGGGGCCGGATTCTCAACCACTCGATTGCCCCCGGCGAGAACGCCGAGGCCGGCGGCGAGTACGTGGGTCCCACCCAGGATCACATCCTGGCCCTGACCAAGGAGATGGGGGTCGACCTGTTCAACACCTACGACACCGGCAACAACCTCTACATCGCCGGCGGCTCGCGGCTGCCCTACTCGGACTCAAGCCCGCTGGGCACCGCGCCCCCCGACCCCGCCACCGTCGGTGACATCACGGCGGTGGTGGCCCAGCTGGACCAGATGGCCACCGGCTTTCCCGTCGACGCCCCGTGGAGCTCACCCAACGCCGCCGCCTGGGACGGGCAGACGCTGGAGAGCTGGCTGAAGGCCAACAGCTCGGGCAGCGCCCGCTTCATGAAGATCACCTCGATCGCCACGCGCGCGATCTTTGGCGCCGAGCCGCGGGAGCTGTCGCTGCTGTTCATCGTCTTCTACATCGCCTCGGCCGGCAACGAGAACAACCAGGGCACCTTCGAGCGCCTGTTCAACACCCCCAACGGAGCCCAGCAGTACCGCTTCGTGGGGGGCTCCCAGCAGGTGCCGCTGCGCATGGCCGCACAGCTGGGCAACCGCGTGCATCTCAACGAGCCGACGCGACGCATCGTCCAGGACGGCGCCGGGGTCAGCGTCCACACCGACCGGCTGACCGTGCGCGCCAAGCGGGTGATCGTGGCCATGTCGCCGATGCTCGCCGGGCGGATCGTCTACGAGCCGCTGCTGCCCAACCAGCGCGACCAGCTCACCCAGCGCCTGCCCCAGGGCACCCTGATCAAGGCCGAAGCCGTCTACGACAAGCCCTTCTGGCGCGACGCCGGGTTCACCGGCACGGTGATCGCCGATACCGACCCGTGCAACACGACCTTTGACAACACGCCACCCGACGGCTCGCCCGGCGTGCTGTTCGGGTTCATCGGCGGTGACGCCGCGCGGGACTTCGGCGACCGTCCGGCCGACGAGCGCCGGTCGCTGGTGCTGGCCAACTTCGTCAACTACTTCGGCGACCAGGCCGCCCACCCGCGCGACTACTTCGAGATGAACTGGACCAGCGAGCAGTGGACGCGGGGCTGCCCCGTCGGCTTCGCGCCGCCCGGAACGCTGCTGCGCTACGGGTCGGCGCTGCGCCCGCCGGTGGGGCGCATCCACTGGGCGGGCACCGAGACCTCGCCCTACTGGAACGGCTACATGGACGGCGCGGTGCGCTCCGGCGAGCGCGCGGCGCGCGAAGCACTGGCCGGCCTGTGAGGCGGGCGCTCACAGCAGCGGTCCTGGGCGGCGCGCTCGCGCTGCTCAGCACGGCCGGGGCCGGCGCCCAGGCGTCGCGCGCCCGGTTTGACACGCGCGTGCTGGCGCACATCCCGACCCCCGGCTTCGCGGCCCTGTCGCTGGTAGGCCCAGACCGCTCGATCTTCGCCGGGACGTTTGAGAACCCGGCCGGGGACTCGCTGCCCTCCAAGGTGATTCGCTTCTCGCCCACCGGGGCGCTCGAGACGTCCTACACGATCGTGGGTCAGGACCTGTCCGCGCCCCACGGCGTGCAGACCGCGGCAATTGACGCCGCCGGGCGCCTGTATCTGCTGGACGTCAGCCCTCCGCGGGTGCTGCGTCTGGACCCGCGCACCGGCCGCCAGGAGGTCTACGCCACCTTCCGCCCGGTGCCCACCTGCTCCAACGCGCCGCCCCCGCCGGGGCCCAGCCCGCCGGGCGTGCCGGCGCCCAGCCCAGGCCCGGCCGAGTGCAAGCAGACCATTCCGGACAATGCCCCCGAGCCCGACTACGCCGCCTGGGGCCCGGACGGGAGCATGTACGTCACCGACTACCAGCAGGGGCTGATCTGGAAGGTCCCGCCCGGCGGGGGGGCGGCGCGCGTGTGGCTCAGCGACCCGCGCTTTGACGGGGCGATGTTCGACGTGGCGGGCATCGTGCTCAAGCCCGACCATCGCACGCTGCTGGTGGACACCTCGGCCTCGGCGCCCTCCACCGGGCCCAACTTCGCCAACGGCAAGCTCTACGAGCTTCCGATCAGGCCCGACGGCTCGCCCGGGCCGCTGCGCCAGATCTGGGAGAGCGGCCCGCGCGAGGCGCCCGACGGCTTCGCGCTGGCGCACTCGGGCAACGTCTACATGGCGCTGGTCGGCCCCGGCACCAACCAGCTGGTGGAGATCGCCCCCGACGGGCACGAGGTGGCCCGCACGGCCATGGGCCAGACCTCCAGCGACGCCTACGCCGTCCCCTACGACGAGCCGTCCAGCGCCGTCTTCGACGGCTCGCGGCTGATCGTCACCAACCTGTCCTACGTTCAGGGCAACACCGCCAACCAGGTCCTGTTCGACGTGTGGGCGGGCGAGCCGGGCGAGCCCGTCTACCACCCCCCCACCGCCGGCGTGGCGCCCGGGCCCCGGGCGCGCCCCTCCCTGCAGCTGGCGGTCCGCCCGCGGCGCCTGCGCGCCGGTGCCCGCGCCCGCCTGCGCATCCGGGTCACCGCCGGGCCGGGAGGCGCTCCCGGGCCGGTGGCCGGGGTCCGCCTGCGGGTGCTGCCGCGGCGCTGGCAGGTCGGCCGCGACCGCCGTACCGGGCGAAACGGCCGCGCCACGCTGACCGTCTCACCGCGCCGGGCCGGCACCCTGCGGGTGATCGCCACCCGGGCCGGCTCGGAGTCGGCCAGCGTCAGCGTGCGGGTGCTGGCCCGCCGCCGCCACGCGTCCCCCTGACCTGGCGCCAGGTGGCGGCGTTGGCCACCGCCGGGTTGGTGGCGTCCGGACGGGCGAAGGAGTAGACGCCGTGCACGGGGTCTGAGCGAGGAGCGCTGCCGGGCAGGGCCACGAAGGGGTTGGCCGTCACGCCGGAGGTGTCGACGTTGAACGGGGTCAGGTCGGGCTTGGCCGTGAACAGGTCGTCCAGCGGCCGGTTGGTCAGCGCGTAGTCGGTGATCGGCGTCAGGCCCAGTACGCGATCGATGGCGCCCACCACCGAGGTCAGGTTGTAGGGGGTGTCGGTGCGAAAGCCACGCTTGATGTAGGGGCTGGCCACGGCCAGCAGCCCGTGGTAGGCGCTGGCGTGATCGCCGGTTCCCTGCGGGTCGTCCTCCACCACGATCACCAGCGTCGAGGCCCAATCGGGGCTGTGGGAGACGGCGTCGATGAGCTTGCCCGTGGCGTAGTCGTTGTCGGCCACCTGCGCCTGGATGGTGGGATAGCCGGGCTCGTCGACGACCGTCGTGTGGTCCTCGCCGAAGTACACGTACTCCAGCGCCGGCAGCGAACAGCGGGTCCCGTAGGCGGCGGCCAGCGCCCCCTCACAGCGGTGGCGCTCGAACTGGGCGAACTCGCTCTCCCAGCCCTTCTCGCGCGTGGCGTCGGGGACATGCAGGTTGTAGTCGGGAAAGACCTTGGGGTCGGCCTGCAGGGCGGCGGGCAGCAGGTGCGACTGCTGGGCGAGCTCCTCGTTGTAGGTGCGCACCGAGAGCCCCGCCCGGTGGGCCTGGGCGACCAGCAGGCCGCTGGCCGGATAGTTGGTGGGATCTGACCAGGAGTCAGAGACGTGCGCCACGTGCCCCGCCGTGTTGGAGGCGACGGCGCGTTCGTAGAGGTCGGACACCGTTCCCGTGTCCTCCCACATGTGCCCGACCACGCTGGCGAAGCCCTGATAGGAGAAGTTGTCGGGTTCGGCGAACTGGCGCTCGAGCGCGTGCAGGTTGGGGGTCACGCTCTGGCCAAACAGGGTCAGAGCGGTGCCCGGCCCCGGGTGCAGGTCGCCCAGGTCGGCGTCAAAGGTCTTGTTCTCGCGGGTGATGTAGATGACATGGCGGATGGGACGAAGGACGCCGACCTTGGTCGTGGCGGTGCTGGGGGGCGGGGTCCGCGGCGCGAGCGTTCGACGCACCGTCGCGGTGTCGGCTGCCAGGCCGGCAGAGTCGGGAACGGCGATCGTCTCGAGCGTGCCGACGGTCGCATAGGCGGCGTCGGGGCCGGGGCTGACCGGGTCGGGCTCGGTGAAGGGCACGGTGGCGCCGGCGCTGCGGGCGAGGCCGCGGGCGGTGACCACGAACAGGTGGCTGGAGTCGGGGCTGAGGGCGAGGGCCGTCGGGTACCAGCCGGTGGGGATCAGGCCCGCCAAGCGCCATGGGCTGGTGGGAGCCTGCGGCCTGATCACCGGCAGGCGGGTGGTGGGACGCCGGGGAGGGGTGCAGCGGCGCAGGGGCTTTGCGTGGCGGCGCCGCGGGTGGTGACGGTGAACGACTCCCCGGCAGCGCCGGGCCCGCGACCGCCGGCGACCTTGACGGCAGCGCCGGGCCCGCGAGCGCTGGCGAGCGCTCCGGCAGCGTGACCGACGCACCGTGGGGCGGCTCGAACGGCGAACGGCGGCGCGAGCAGCCGCTGTGCGGCCCGTGGGCGAGCGTGGTCGCATCACGGCGATCGCGTTATCGGCGCCGAGGCTGACGTAGAGCGTTCCGTCGCGGGCCAGCGCCAGCGCGTTGGGAGCATCCGAGCGGCGTCCGATCTGGGCGAGGTCGGTGAGCACCCCCGAGCCGGCGCCAGGATTGACGGTGGCCAGCGTGGCGTCGTTGGCGTCGGCGGTCAGCAGCTGGCCCGCCGGCGTCGTCGCGATCGCACCAGGATGCGCGCCGACCGCCAGCGACGACACCCGGCCGGTGGCGCTGTCCACCGCGGCCACGGCGGCGGCACGCCACCGGCTGGCGTAGACGGTGCGCTCGTCCGGCGAGAGGGCGAGGAGGTCGGGGGACAGCACGGTCGCGCTGAGCGTCACGCGGGCGCTGGCGGGATCCACACCGACGACCTTGTTGGCCTGGGGCTCGGCCAGCCACAGGCGACGACCGTCGGCCGACACAGCCAGGCCCGAGACGAAGGTCCCTACCGGCAGGTCCGCGGCCTTGCTGTAGGTGCCGCTGGCGTCGATGTCCAGCACCCCCACGACACCGGCACTGCCGCCTGCCACGTAGGCCCGGCTCCCGTCCCGGGTGAACACGATCGACTGGAAGGCGTCGTCCATGTTGATGACCTGGCGAACCACGCCGCTGGCGGTGTCGATCACCTGCAGCGCGACGCCCCCGCTGGGGCCGGCGGGGACTCCCCCCTGGATGGCGGGACCGGCAATGACCAGCACCGAGCGACCGTCCGGCGCCACCGCCGCACCCGTGGGGAAGGACTGAAGGGCGGTCAGCCGACCCACCGGGGCGGCCACGCGACCGGTGGGCAGCTCCACGTCGGCTCGGGCCAGCGCCGGCGCGGCCGCGATCCCCACCCCGGCGATCAGCGCGATCGACATGCGACGGGCGCCCATCGCCCAGCAGTCTAGGCCCCCGGGGGTACCGCCGCGGCGGTCCGGGTTAGGCCGAGGGTGGACCGGCCACCAGGTCGACCGGGCAGCTGACCCCGGTCCCACCGAGGCCGCAGTAGCCGTTGGGATTCTTGGCCAGGTACTGCTGGTGGTAGCTCTCGGCGTAGTAGAACGGTCCGGCCTCATCGATCCCCGTGGTCACCGCTCCGCGTCCGGCCTGCACCAGACGCTGTCCGAAGGTCTCGGCGGACACCCGGGCGAGCTCGGCCTGCGCGGCGCCGTAGGTGAGGATCACCGATCGATACTGGGAGCCGACGTCGTTGCCCTGACGCATTCCCTGGGTGGGGTCATGCCCCTCCCAGAAGATGCGCAGCATCTCGGCGTAGCTCGTGCGCGCGGGGTCATAGACGACCAAGACGACCTCGGCGTGCCCGGTGCGCCCGGAGCACACCTCTTCGTAGGTGGGATTGGCCGTGTACCCGCCGGCATAGCCCACCGCCGTGGTGTGAACGCCGTCGGCCTGCCAGAACAGCCGCTCGGCACCCCAGAAGCAGCCCAGGCCAAAGACCGCCTGCTCGAGGTTGGCGGCGAAGGGGCCGGTCATGGGCGTGCCGAGTACGGCGTGGCGCGCGGGAACGCGGATCGCCTCCGGGCGCCCGGGTAACGCTTGTTCGGGCTCGATCATGCTCGCCTTGGTGCCAAACAGCCTCACGCCTTTTAGTCTAGGACGCGCATGGGCCGGACCGCGGCTATGGGAACGTCCTGGCGCGCGCACGGGGTGTGCGCGCTCGCGGCCCTCAGCCTGAGCGCCTGCGGGGCCGCCGGCCGCCCGGCGTCCGTCGGTGCGCCGCGCGCCGCGAGTCCGCCGGCCCGCTCTCTCCTGGCGGCAGGCGACATCCGCCGGGCCCAGGCGCTGTTTGGCACGGCCTGCTCGGTCTGTCACACCCTGGGCGGCCCGAGTCAGGTCCGGACCAGCGGCGGCGAGCTCAGCGGCTACCGGATGACCCCGGCCCAGGTGGCGGCCTTCATTGCGGTCATGCCTGTGCGCCCCAGGCTCGACGCGAGCGCAACCAGGCTGCTGGCCGCCTATGTCGCCGCCCGCCAGCGCCAGGCTCAGACGCAGTCGATGGCGATCCGGTCCACCAGCCAGGCACCACCCTGACGCAGTACCTGCACGGTCCCCGAGCAGTGGTCGGTCCGGCCGACCAGGGTCGAGGTGGTGCGCACGGTGACCGTCGCGGCGTTCGAGCCCTCGCGCGTGACCGAGGCTCGGTGGAAGACGATCGACCGCACGGCAGACTGCTGGCGGCGAAACGCGTCAAAGCCTCGCAGCTGATCGCGGAAGCCCGGGGCAGCCAGGGCCCAGGCCTCGGCGTAGCGATGCGAGGCCGACAGCTCATAGAAGTTGACGACCGCCGCCGCCGGGGAGCCGGCGGCGGGGTTGACCCCAGTGGAGCTCCTGGGGGAGCCAGCGGCGGGGATGGCCCGCGCGCCTGAGGCGGCCGCGCCCCCGGCCCGGGAATGGGGCGAGGAGGACGCGCGGACCGGCGCCGAGCTCGACCGGGCGCCGCCGGGGGGCGACCCGCCGCGGCCGGAGCCGCCGAGGATCGCCACCGCGCTCGCCGCCACCAGCAGCAGTGCGAGCCCGCCGGCCACGACGGCCAGGGGACGGCTGAAGCCGCGATCGCGGCCGCGGGGCAAGGGGCCACGGTCGCGAGTGGGCGGGCGGCGAGGCAGGCGGCCGCGGGTCGGGGACGCGGCCACACGCCGGGACGGCGCCGGTGTCGGGGCCGGTGGCCGGGGCGCCGTCGGGGCCGGTAGCGGAATCGCCGGGCTCGGACGCTCCAGACCGTCCCGCAGCGCCTGAGCCAGCGCACGGGCGCCCGGCGGGCGCTCCTGCGGGTCGCGGGCCAGGCCCTGCGCCAAGGCCGCGGCGAGCCCGGCCGGGGCGTCCGGCCACGCGTCGCGCACGTCGGGCGGGGGCTGGGTGGTCAAGGCGTGGGCCAGGGCGACCGGGTTGCTCTCGCCCCGCGCCCGACGTCCGGTCAGCGCCTCAAAGGCGACCGTGGCGAGCGCAAAGACATCCACCGCCGGCGTGGCCGGCTGGCCCTCCAGCTGCTCCGGCGCCATGTACGCGACGGTTCCGACGATGGCCCCGGTGGTGGTCAGGCTGGTACGCCCGGCCGAGCTGGCGATGCCGAGATCGCCCAGCTTGACCCGGCTGCTTCCGGCGCCCAGGAGGATGTTGGCCGGCTTTACGTCGCGGTGAACGATCCCGCGGGCATGTATGTACTCGAGACCCTCGGCCACGCCTTCGATGACCTCCAGCGCCTTCTCTGGCTCCATCGGTCCGGCCCGCAGGGCGTCGCGCAGCGTGGGACCGTCGATGAACTCCATGACCACGACCAGCTCGTCGTCCTCGGAGACGACGTCATAGACCGAGACCAGGTTGGGATGGCTGAGGGAGGCGCCGACCAGGGCCTCCCGCCGTAGACGCATGAGCTCACGCGGATCGCCCGTCCCCCGCAGGCGCTTGAGCGCCACCGAGCGTCCGAGCACAGCATCCTGGGCCAGCACGACCTCGCCCATGCCGCCCGCGCCCAGGGGCCGGAGCTCCTGGTAGCGCTCCAGCTGCTCGACCGCGCCCATAGTCGACCGTTACCCACCCTCCGGGCCGCGAAACCGGCCAGCACGGGCCACTAGGGTGGGGCGCATGGACGAGCTGCTGCACATCGATCGCCGCGGGCCGGCCGCGCTGGTCACCTTGAACCGGCCCGAGAAGCGCAACGCGCTGTCGATCGACCTGCGCACGGCCCTGGCCGAGGCGCTCGAGCAGCTCGCCGCTGAGGAGGCGGTGGCGGCCATCGGACTCACGGGGGCAGGTAGTGCCTTCTGTGCCGGGATGGACGTCAGCCAGTTCGGCGGCGACGCCGAGCACAAGCAGCGCCTGGTGCAGACCAGCGTGCGCTGCTTTTCCGCACTGGCCACGTGCCCCAAGCCGACCGTGGCCCTGGTCAACGGGCCGGCCATCGCCGGCGGCTTCGCCCTGGCGCTGCTGTGCGACGTGCGCGTGGCCGGCCCGGGCGCGAGCTTCGGCTTTCCCGAGCTCGGACGCCACATCCCCCCGAGCTTCGCGGCCGCGATGGCCGCGCTGCCCCCCGCGCTGGCCCGCGACCTGTGCCTGACCGGCCGCCTGCTGTCCGCCCAGGAGGCGCTGGCCGCCGGGGTGGTCTCACGCATCAGCGAGGACGACAGCGCCCTGCAGGAAGTGGCCGGCGCCCCGCCGGCCGCGACCGCCGAGATCAAGCGGCGCATCCTGCTCGCGGGCGCCGGGGCAGGGTGGCTGGAGCTGCTCGAGGCCGAGCAGCAGGCTCTGCGAGCGGCGCTGCTGTGAGCGCGGTACGCGAGGACCTGCGCAACATCGCGATCGTCGCCCACGTCGATCACGGCAAGACGACGCTGGTCGACGCCCTGCTGTGGCAGACGGGCGCCTTTCGCGCCAACCAGGAGGTGGCCGACCGGGTGCTGGACTCGATGGACCTCGAGCGCGAGAAGGGCATCACCATCCTGGCCAAGAACACGGCCATCCGCCACCGCGGGGTCAAGCTCAACATCGTCGACACGCCCGGGCACTCGGACTTCGGCGGGGAGGTCGAGCGCGGGCTGACGATGGTCGACGGGGTGCTGCTGCTGGTGGACGCCAGCGAGGGCCCACTGCCCCAGACGCGCTTCGTGCTGCGCAAGGCGCTCGAGGCGCGGCTGCCGATCATCCTCGTCGTCAACAAGGTCGATCGCCCCGATGCCCGCATCGCCGAGGTTCTCGACGCGGTCTATGAGTTGTTCTTAGACCTCGACGCCGACGAGGAGCAGATCGAGTTTCCGATCGTCTACTGCAACGCCCGGGCCGGCCAGGCGTCACTGGCCGTCGAGCAAGCGGGTACCGACCTGATGCCGCTGCTCGACCTGCTGCTCGAGCGCATCCCGGCCCCCGAGTTCGAGCCCGACCACCCGCTCCAGGCCCACGTGACCAACCTCGGCGCGTCCCCCTACCTGGGCCGACTGGCGCTGTGCCGCGTGCGCCAGGGGACGATCCGCCGCGGGCAGCCGGTGGCCTGGTGCCGGGCCGACGGGACCATCTCCCGGGCCCAGGTGAGCGAGCTGTTCGTCACCGAGGCCCTGGAGCGCGTCCCGGCCGAGGAGGCCGGTGCGGGCGAGATCATCGCCGTGGCGGGCATCCCGGAGGTGACGATCGGCGAGACGCTCGCCGACCCGCAGGACCCGCGGCCCCTGCCGGTGATCACCGTCGACGAGCCCTCCCTGTCGGTGACCATCGGGATCAACACCTCACCGCTCGCCGGCCGGGAGGGCACGCGTCTGACCGCCCGCCAGGTCCGTGACCGCCTCGACCAGGAGCTGATCGGCAATGTCTCGCTGCGCGTCGGGGACACCGAGCGCCCCGAGGTCTGGGAGGTGCAGGGGCGCGGCGAGCTGCAGCTGGCGGTGCTGGTCGAGCTCATGCGCCGAGAGGGCTTTGAACTGACCGTCGGCCAGCCCCAGGTGCTGACCCGCGAGATCAACGGCCGCGTGCACGAGCCGGTGGAGCGACTGGTAGTCGATGTGCCGGAGGACTACGTCGGCGTGGTGACCCAGCTGCTCGCTCTGCGCCGGGGCCGCCTCGAGCACATGGTCAACCACGGGACCGGCTGGGTGAGGATGGACTACCTGGTACCGGCGCGGGGGCTGATCGGCCTGCGCACGGAGTTCCTGACCGAGACCCGGGGCACCGGCATCCTGCACCACGTATTCGATCGCTGGGAGCCCTGGGCGGGAGAGGTGCGCACCCGCCCCAGCGGTTCGCTGGTGGCCGACCGCCGCGGCGCCGCCGCCCAGTTCGCGCTGATGAACCTGCAGGAACGCGGCACCCTGTTCATCGGCCCGGGCGAGGAGGTCTACGAGGGCATGGTCATCGGCGAGAACGCGCGCTCGGAGGATCTCGACGTGAACGCCTGCAAGGAGAAGCACCTGACCAACATCCGGTCCTCGACCTCTGACGTGCTCGTGCGCCTGGTGCCCCACCGCCGCCTGTCGCTGGACCAGGCGCTCGAGTTCGTGCGCGAGGACGAATGCGTCGAGGCCACCCCGACCAGCGTGCGCCTGCGCAAGGTGCTGCTCGACAAGACCGAGCGCGTCAAGGCGGCGCGTCGGTCCGCCGGCTGACCGACGCATGCCCGTGGCCGCCGTCCGGGCTGACGCCTGACCGACGCACGTCACCCGCCCCCTCTGGCAAAGTGCCCAGCGGTGAGAGCGGCAGCGGCGACACGGGCGGTGCTGGTGGGGCTGGGAGCACTGCTGCTGGGCGCCGTCCCGGGCGCGTCGGCCCAGGCACCGGGTCCGCTCAGCGTCCCCGCCCTGGGGCAGTTCCGCTCGGTGCTGGCCCAGGGGGAAGGCCAGACCATCAACGCCCTGGATCTGGCCGCCTACGAGGCCCCCGGGGGCACCGCCCCCTCGAGCTTCACCAACCAGCAGCCCCTGTACGTCGGGATCATGCCCCGCGCCGCCAGCCTCACCCCCGCCGACCTCAACACCTTCTACAAGCCGACGGACTTCGGGTCCCTGCCCGGGGGAACGGGCACCAGCTACTCACCGCGTGCCGGCGTGCAGGTCATTCGCGACGCCAGGTTCGGCATGGCCCACATCTATGGCGCCACCCGCCGGGACCTGATGTTCGGTGCCGGCTACGCGACGGCCGAGGAACGGCTGTTTCTGATGGACGCCCTGCGTCGCACGGCCAAGGGAACGCTCGCCGGCCTGGTGGGGGCCAGCGCGGCCTCCGGTGACGCCTCCCAGCTCACCGACCAGGACTTCTCAGACGCCGAGTTGACAGCGCAGTTCGAAGCCCTGCCCCAGCGCCTGGGGCCCGAGGGGGCCAGGGCCCATCAGGATGTGCTCGACTACATCGCCGGCATCAACCAGCGCATCAGCGAGGACAACACCGACCCGACCAAGCTGCCCGCCGAATATCCCGCGCTGGGCACGCGGCCCGCGCCGTGGACGGTGTCTGACACCGTCGCGCTGGCCGTCCTGCTGGTCACCCAGTTCACGGTGTCCAACGGGTCTGAGGAGGTCAACGCCTATCTCCAGCAGGCGTTCCAGCGCCGCTTTGGCAAGCGCTGGCCAGCGCCCTACCAGGACCTGCGCGAGGCCCAGGACCCCGAGGCGTTCACCGTCGCCAAGACCTACTTTCCCTCCGACAACACTGGCCGCCTGCGCTCGGGACTCAACACCGTGCCCGACTTCGGCTCGGTCAAGGCGCGCAACACCGAGGTGGCTGGTCCCGACGCCGGCAAGGGCAGCGCGGCGCGCGCGGCGCCACCGGAGTGGGTTCGCTCGGTGGAAAGCCTGCGCCGAGCCCTGCCGCCGGTGGAGTCAAACGCCGTCATGGTGGCCGGCCGCCTGTCCTCCGACGGCAAGCCCTTGGCCGCCATGGGCCCGCAGGTGGGCTACTACTCGCCCCAGATCTTCTCCGAGTACGAGCTGCACGGGGGCGGCATAGACGTCGCCGGCGTGTCCTTCCCGGGCGCCAGCCCCTACCCGCTGATCGGCCACGGGATCGACTTCGCCTGGAGTGGCACGAGCGCCAACGGCGACAACCAGGACACCTTCGTCGAGACCCTGTGCAACGCGGACGGCTCGCCACCGACCGCCTCGAGCACCGGCTACCGCTACCACGGTGTCTGCCGGCCGTTCGTCACGCGCGACCAGACGCTCACCACCCCTCTGTCGCCCACCGACACCAGCAGCGCCCCCCAGACGATCACCTACCGCACGCTGCGCTCGGTGCACGGCCCGGTCTTCGCCTACGCCACCGTCGGCGGGCGTCCGGTGGCCCTGACCAAGGCCAAGGGAGTGGACTTCCACGAGCTCGACGCGGTCGTCCCGTTCATGCGCCTGGCCGAGAACCAGCCCACCGACGCGCGCTCGTTCATGAACACGATGGGGATGTTCCCGGGCACCGAGAACTGGTTCTACGTCGACGACCGCCATGTGGCCTTCCAGCAGTCCGGGGTCTACCCGCGCCACCCGGCGGGCTCCAACGTCGAGCTGCCGTGGTGGGGCGACGGACGCGCCGACTGGCAGGGGTTCGACCCAGCCACCTACACCTTCTCGACCATCTCCCCCACCCATCGTCCACGCGCGCTGGACCCGCCTCAGGGTTTCATCGTCTCCTGGAACAACAAGGAGGCGCCGGGGTGGCGCAAGGGACCCTCGGAATGGGGCGACGGTCCCGTGCACCACGCGATGCTGCTCCAGCACCGCCTGGTCAACGAGATCACCGCCCACGGGGGCAAGGTCGATCTCACCGGCCTGACCCGGGCGGTCAACTTGGCGGCCACCACCGATCTGCGCCCGGAGGAGGACTATCCCTGGATGAGGCGGGTGATCGGTCGGGCCTCCGGCGACCAGGAGAAGATGCTCAGCCTGCTCGACGACTGGCAGCGGGCGGGCGGCCAGCGCCTGGCCCCGGAGGGATCAAACGTCTATGACCACAGCGCGGCGGTGGCGCTGATGGATGCCTGGTGGCCGCTGGCGGTGCGTGCGGTGTTCCAGCCCGCGCTGGGCAAGGAGCTGTTTGACACCGTCGAGCGGCGGGTCCTGTCGCTGGGCGGCTTCGGCTGGAGCTGGGCCAGCCACATGCAAAAGGACATGCGCAGCGTGCTCGGAGCCCCCGAGCGCGGCCGCTACTCGCGCGTGTACTGCGGAGGCCCCCTGCGCGAGCCGATCCGCCGCCGCCGGCTGGCCCGCGTGCGGCGCAAGTGCCGTACCCGTCTACTGGCCTCGCTGGATCAGGCGGTGGCGGCGGTCAAGACCAAGCTCGGACCGGACCCCAGCGCGTGGAAGGTGCCGGCCACCTGCCCCAAGACCACGCCGGCATCGTGTGATCAGAAGGTTCCGGTAACCGGCGGCGCCGTCGCTACCCCCCCGTTTCCGTGGCAGAACCGGGGCACGTACCATCAGGTCGTCGAGCTCAACGGCCGGCGGGGCGGCTGAGCCGCCGCGCGACGATCCTCGAGCTGGCCGTCGGTGAGCTGCTGGCGCAGGACCTTCTTGTCGAACTTTCCGACGCTGGTCTTGGGCACCTCGTCGATGAAGGCGAACTCGTCGGGTATCCACCACTTGGCCACGCGGTCGGCTAGATGGGAGGCGAGCTCGTCGGCACCGACGTCTGAGCCCTCGCGTCGCACGACGCAGGCCAGCGGGCGCTCCTGCCAGCGCTCGTCGGGCTTGGCGATCACCGCTGCCTCAGCCACCCCGGGATGGGCCATCAGCTCCCCTTCGAGCTCGACTGAGGAGATCCACTCCCCGCCCGACTTGATCACGTCCTTGGCGCGGTCGGAGATGCGAATGAACCCGTGGTCGTCGATCGAGGCGATGTCTCCGGTGCGCAGCCAGCCGTCGTGGAACTTCTCGGCTCCAGTGGGATCGTTGTAGTAGTCCGAAGCGATCCAGGGCCCCCGCACCTCGAGCTCGCCGGTGCTGTGACCGTCCCAGGCCAGCTCCTGTCCGTCGGAGCCGATCAGCCGCGCCTCCACGCAGGGCATCAGCCGGCCCTGGCTGGCGCGGTAGCTCCACTGCTGCTCCCCTTCCGTGTCAGCCGGCGGGTGGGCCATCGAGCCGAGCGGGCTGGTCTCGGTCATCCCCCAGGCCTGGACGATCTTGACGCCGCGACGATCCCATTCCTGCATCAGCGCCAGCGGCACCGCGGAGCCCCCGCAGATGATCTGGCGGATCGAGCTGAGGTCGATCTCGTGCTCCTCTGAGTAGCGCAGCAGGTCCATCCAGATCGTCGGTACCGCCGCCGAGATGGTCACCTTCTCCTCGGCGATCAGGCGGGCGATCGGCTCGGGCTGCAAGAACCGGTCGGGCATGACCAGGTCGGCTCCGGTCAGCCCCGCCGCGTAGGGAATGCCCCAGGCGTTGGCGTGGAACATGGGCACCACCGGCAGCATCCGGTCCGAGGCGCTCAGACCCATGGCGTCGGCCAGGCAGGTGCCGAAGGCATGCAGCAGGTTGGAGCGATGGGAGTACAGGACCCCCTTGGGGTTGCCGGTGGTGCCGCTCGTGTAGCACAGGCCCGCGGCCTGGCGGTCGTCGAGCTCGGGGTAGTCAAAGCCCGGCTTCTGATCGGCCAGAAGCTCCTCGTAACGGATCACGTTGGGCAGCGAGCCGGCGTCGCCGTCGCCCATGACCACGTAGTGGCGCACCGTCTCAAACGACGGCGCGACGCGCTCGAGGATCGGCACCAGGGAGTCCTCGACGAAGACCACCTGATCTTCGGCGTGGTTGGCGATGTAGGTCAGCTGCTCCTCGAACAGGCGGATGTTGAGCGTGTGCAGCACGGCACCCATGCACGGCGCGGCGAAGTAGACCTCCAGGTGGCGCTGGGTGTTCCAGGCAAACGTGGCCACCCGATCGCCGCCGGAGATCCCCAGGCCCGCCAGCGCCCCTGCGAGGCGGTCGACGCGATCGGCGATCTCTGAGAACGTCGCCCGCTCGATGCCGCCCTCGGTGAGGGTGGCCACCTCGCTGGCCCCGTAGACGCGCCGCATCCGCTCGAGGATCAGGCCGATCGTCAGCGGGTGGTCGTCCTGCACGAGTCCCTTTAGCATCGCCCTAACCATCCCTCCGTCGAAGATCGTTTCCGGCGCCGGCACCCGGTGCCGCGTGCCGCGTGCCGCGAGGATAACGCTCCCCGGCTCCCCAGAACTGACTACCCGAAACTGACGATCCAGCCCGTGACCGCGATGGTCGATGATGAGGGTGATGAGCGATGCTCTGACCCTTCGGCTGGCCCGAGACCCATCCTCGATCAAGCAGGCGCGCGACTCGCTGCGTGCCCTGCCCGAGCTCGACGGCCGAGCCGACGACGCGCGACTGCTGATCTCCGAGCTGGTTACGAATGCGATCCGCTACGGCGAGGGCAACATCCGCCTCGACGTGCTCGTGGACGACGACCACGCCCGCATGGTCGTCTCCGACGACGGCGTGGGCGACCCGCAGATGGTGGCGCGACCGGGCCAGCACGGCGGCTGGGGGCTGCGGCTGGTCGACTCACTGGCCGACCGGTGGGGAGTGCTCGGCGGCTCGACCCAGGTGTGGGCCGAGCTGGCCCTGTAGCAACCCGGACCGCGGCTCGGCGCTGATGACCGACGTGGCCGACCTCGAGCTGCCGGTCTTCGACTACTACGACCCGTCGCTGCACGGCGAGCGCTTTCACGCGACCATGGCCGAGCTGGCCGGGCGCCACTGGCTGGCCACCATGCCTCTGGGCTACGTCGCCCTGGACCGTGAGGCGTGTGAGTTCTTCCTGCGCAGCCGCGACTTCAGCTTCCCGGGCATGAAGGTGGCGGAGCTGTTCGGCGTCACCGACGGCCCGCTGTATGAGGAGATCTCGCGCAACATCCTGCACATCAACGGCGATGACCACCGGCGCCTGCGCACGCTGGTCAATCCGGCGCTCACCCCCCGCGCGGTGACCCGCTACCGCCCGGCGATGGTCGGCTTCCTTGAACAGCTGTGGGCGGCGGTGGGGACAACGGGCCACTGCGAGTTCGTCGAGGCCTTCGCCAAGCCCTACCCGTCGCTGGTGATCGCCACCGTCATGGGCGCCCCGCTCAGCGACGCTCCACGCCTGCATCACTGGTCGAATCTGATCCAGCGGCAGTTCGCCTCCAACCTCAACGAGGAGCGCGAGCTGATCGAGCAGGCGGTGGTCGAGTTCTACGACTACGCCGGCGAGCTGCTGGCGGCGCGGCGCCACACGCCGGGCGAGGATCTCATCTCCGCGCTGCTGGCCGCCGAGGCCCAGGGCGACCGCCTATCGGACACCGAATGCGTGAACCTCGTGCTCAATATCCTGATCGGCGGAGTCGACACCACCCAGAGCCAGCTTGCCCATGGCCTGCGGCTGTTCGCGGCCCATCCCGATCAGTGGCGCGCGCTGGCCGAGGATCCCGGCCTGTGCGAGCACGCGGTGGAGGAGATCCTGCGCTTCGAGCCGATCACGCCCTTCACCGCCCGCATCGCCGAGCGCGAGGTGTTCTACCGGGACGTGACCTTCCCCGAAGGGACGGTCGTGCTCGTGTCGGCGTTCACCGGCAACCGCGACCCCGGCACCTTCGACGCTCCGGAGCGCTTTGACATCACGCGGGATCCCGGCTCAGATCACCCGCTGACCTTCGGGGCGGGGATCCACTACTGCCTGGGCGCCAACCTGGCGCGCGCCGAGCTACAGGAGGCACTGCGCTTCCTGCCCGCGCGCATGCCCCAGCTCAGGCTCGACGGCGAGCCGCAGTTCGGCAGCATCCACGGCATCTACGGCCTGGAGCGCCTGCCCCTGGCCTGGGATCCGGAGGGCTAGCGGGTCCGCGTTCGACGGCGTGCGCCGCGGTGCGCGTGGCGGCGCGGGTGACGGTGCGCGCGATGGCGTGCCCGCCGGTGCGCGCGACGGTGTGCCCGACGGTGCCGCGCCCGTCGCGAAGCCGGCGTGTGGGCGGCCCGCGTGAGGGTCTGGCTCCCGCTGTTGGCAGGGCTGGGAGCAGCGGCCGGGCCTGACCCGGTGGCCGCCGGCGTCGAGCCACCAGCGCTGCCCGGGGCGCCCGACACCACGGGGCCCAGCCCGGCGACGGCGGCCCGGGCGTTGACCACGCCCCCGGGTCCCTCGGTGGCCAGGATGCGCTGCGCGACGGCGGGCCCGCGCAGGCCGAGGGACACCAGCAGCGCGGCGACGCCCGAGACGTGAGGAGCCGCCTGGGAGGTGCCGGCCATCTCGGCGTAGTTGCCGTCGTTGTAGGTCGAGAGGATGT
>DASYID010000082.1:0-3700 GCA_036252775.1 Solirubrobacteraceae bacterium | reverse complement strand
TGGCGCCCGCAGATGCTCAACTACAAGGCCTGCGACCCCAACGCCAAGTTCATCAGTCCCGCCTCCTGCCCGGCCAGCGCCGGCAACGGTGGCGAGCTGCTGGTGATCATGGAGCCCGGCTGGGCCCCCGGCCGTGCCACTCCGGCGGTTGACACCAGCGGGGGCGTGCCCTCGGCGTCGGACCCCGTCAACCCCTATCCGGCCTCTGAGGGCGGGCCACGGAACCGCTCGATCGCCGCCATCATCGACGGTCCCTCGACCGGCAACCTGGTCTATGAGTTCCCCTGGATTGCCGGTACCGACGACGGTCGCTCGCCGGTCACCACCCACCCGGACACGACCAGCGATCCGCGTCAGGAGAACAACTCCACCCAGGCCAAGTACTACGGGCCGACCGGCTATGACCAGGCCAGCGGCTACCGGGCCAGCTCGGCCACGGCCCCCAGCCCCGCCAACAGCATTCCGGGCGATGACGCGATCGTCTACGGCGCGCCCGCCCAGACCCCGACGGGCAACCTCTGCCCAGACTCAGATCCGGCCTGCGGTCGCGAGCGACAGGCCCAGACCGTCGACTTCATGCCGACGATCGCCGCCCTGATGAAGATCAGCGTCCCTTCCAATCAGCTGGCCGGCCGCATCCTCCAGGAGCCCTTCGGTGTGCCGCTGGCCCTGTTCAATGAGAACGAGGACATCGGTGTAGCCGAGCCGCCGCCGCTGCCGCCCCCGCCGCCGCCGCCGGTGGTCATCCAGCCGCCGCCACCGCCGCCGCCGAGCAACCCGTTCACCTTCCACGGCCTCGTGCGCAAGGTGCACGCCGAGGTCGGTCAGCTCGTGGGCAAGACGTTCAACCCCGTCGAGAAGGCACGTTCCGGCGCGGACCTGTCCGCCATCCAGCTGACCGCCGACTTCGGACGGCCCCAGGCTCAGGTCACCCTCACCCTCTATCACAAGGGTGTCAGGCCAGGCTCATCTGCCCGCGTCCCCGGCCGTCGCCGGGCCAAGGCACGTAGCTCCGGTGGAGCCCAAAACCTGGTGACCCTCGTGCGCTTCTGTCCCTTCAGCGTCACGCGGGGACCCGGGGTCAAGCTGCGCTTCAGCGTGCCCCCGCGCTTTGCCCCCGATCACATCGGTCTGACCGTTCAGGAGACTATTGCCGCCCCCAAGGTCGTGCCCAAGGTGCCGACGTCCAAGGCGAGCACGCGCGGAGCTGGCGGCCCGGCGGCGCAGGCCGCCGCCGCCAAGCCCGCGTGCCCGGCAGGAGCGGTCAAGGCGATCGGACGCGCCGGCGGCGCAGTCGTCCCCATCCGCAACGCGGCGCTGCTGCATACGCGCAAGCGAGGCGGTGCGCGCAAGCCAGCCAAGCGTCCAAGTCATCGCCCCCGCGCCGGAGCGCACGGTGGCTAGGCGACGCTCAGCGACCCGGGCGTGTCGGGTTGTGGATGCGCTGGGTCGACGGTGTGCCGCCCTGGGTCCCGTAGCGGGGGGTGCCGGCCGTGGCCTCAGGGCCACCCGGCACCCGGGTGCCGGCCGTCGGAGGGAAGGCTGCCGGAACCTGCGAGCCGCGCGTAGGCGCGGGACGGGCCAGGTGGACGGTCTTGGAGTCGTCGTCGTCGGGCTGGTCCTCGGCGAGCACACCTCGTTGCCGGCGGATCAGACGCGACCAGATTCCCATGCGATGATCCTAGTTGATGGCGGGGACAAGCGGAGACTTTCGGTTCACGGGGTGAGAGACGACGGAGGGCAGTCACGTGGGTAGCGCGCTAGCCGCACCGGAGACCCAGGCCACGGCGCTCGATCGATCCGCGGCGCTCCAGCAGCGCTCCAAGCAGTTCAGCGCGGCCTATGAGGCCCACGCCTACGTCGTCTACAACCTGGCACTGCGCATCTGCTGCGACGAGGCCCAGGCGCTCGAATGCGCCCAGCAGGCGTTCCTCTCGCGCGTCGCGGCCGATGACCTGGGGGAGGGGCTGGACGTGGCCGCGGTGGCGGCCGCCCTGGCCGTGGCCGCTGAGAACCCCGCCCCGAGCGGGGCTGGGGACGCCGAGGCCCAGCAGATGCTCGCCGCCACCGCCCGGCTGTCGCCCCCTCAGCGGGCGGCCCTGGCCGTCCTGGGGTTGACCGAGGCCAGCGTCGAGAGCCTGGCCTCGATGCTCTCCCTGGCCCCGGATGCCGCCGCGCGCCTGCACGAGCGGGCCCTATCTGAGCTGGGAGCGATTCTCGGTGGCGGAGTTGACGTGGCGACTGTCTACCGCGCCTGGCTGTGGGCCGCTCCACCCGACCGGCTGTGGGAGAGCGTGTTTCCCCTGTTCTATGTCGCCGCCGACGAGCTCATTCGCGGGGCCGAGCCATCGCGCAACGTCGACACGCCGACCGAAGCCCTCAAGGCCCCCAGCGCTACTCGCAAGCAGCGACGGGCCGCCAAGCGCGCCGCCTCGGCGGTGGCGGTTGCGGCCGGGCCCGCGCCATCGGCGGGGGGGCGAGCGGCCCGCCGGCTGCGACCGGACTGGCTGACCATGCCGATCATGTTCGTCGTCATGCTGTGCGCGCTGGCGGCATTCGCCGCCGCCACCCAGCTCGGCCTACTCTCGGGCGGCCATAGCTCCGGACCGACGTTCGGTAACGGTGGCGCTCCGGCCCCGAGCTACGGCACGATGTCACCGGCCAAGCTCGATCAGCTGCGTATGAAGGAGCTCCAGCAGAGCCGCGCCTACGCCGCCCAGCAGGCCCGCCAGCATCCCCCCCTGACGCCGGCCGAGGTGGCCCTGCAACAGCGCCGGCTGGAGCTCCAGGCCCAGAAGCAGGCCGCCAGCCAAAAGGCGGCCAAGCAGAGACAGCAGGCCAAGCAGGTGGCGGCGCTCAAGAAGCAACGCGACGCCCAGCTGCTGGCCTTCCAGAAGCAGCAGGCCCAGCAGATCAAGGCCCAGCAGCAGGCCATAGCCCGCCAGCGCCAGCTGCACCCGCCGGCCGCCACCCCACCGGCCAGCGCGGCGCCCTACCCCCAGGCTCCGGCGCCGCGGCCCCGGCCCAAGCCGCGCCGTCCGCCGTCCTCCTCGGGCTCCGGCTCGGGCTCGGCCAACGACGCCAACTGTCTCTACAGCCCCGACACCAAGAGCTACGTCTGTCCTAGCGGCTGACGACCCACCCAGGGGGCGGGGTCGGGAGGTCACTCCGGTACGCTCGGAGGATGCCAACGCTGGTACTGGGCAGCCCCCCGGAGCTCCAGGCGCTACTCGAGCGTCGCCAGCGGGCGGGAGCCGACCGACTGGACGAGGTCTGGCAGGGTGTCCGCCACATGGTTCCCGCCCCCAGCGTCGAACACGCGCGCGTTGCCCAGCAGCTCGGCGAACTCCTGGGCCCGCTGGCGCGTGCGGCCGGGCTCGTGCCCACCATGCACGAGTTCAACCTGGGCGAGTCCGAGCACGACTTCCGCGTCCCTGACGGAGGCCTGCATCGGCCGGGGGCAACGGGTGTATGGCTTCCCACGGCCGCACTCATCGTGGAGATCATTTCGCCGGACGACGAGACCCGGCAGAAGCTCCCCTTCTACGCCGCTCACCATATCGACGAGATCCTGATCGTCGATCCGACGGACCGGACAGTGACCTGGCTCGCGCTGCTAGACGGCGAGTACCAGCCTGTTCAGCGGAGCGGACTGATCGACCTCGGACCGGGCGAACTCACCGAGCAGCTCGACTGGCCC
>DASYID010000081.1:0-27701 GCA_036252775.1 Solirubrobacteraceae bacterium | reverse complement strand
CTGCTCAGCTACACCTCCCCCGAGTGGGTTTTCGTGGACGCTTCGAAGACCAGCGACCACGTCAAGCTCGTCGAGGGCTCGGCCAGCCTGGTGCACACCGCCGATGAGGACCTGCCCGAGAGCCACACCAGCTACGACCTGGACTTCGACATCAGCCCCGACGCCCTGTACACCGGTCTGTTGTCGGGCGACCCGAACGCCAACCCCGATGCCCAAGGCCACCCGCAGGGAAACGGAAACTACGCTCGGGACGCCG
Organism: Solirubrobacteraceae bacterium; assembly: GCA_036252775.1. Taxonomy (GTDB): domain Bacteria; phylum Actinomycetota; class Thermoleophilia; order Solirubrobacterales; family Solirubrobacteraceae; genus DASYID01. The sequence goes on along the minus strand of DASYID010000081.1, from coordinate 27,445 downwards.
ACTTCGCCAAGCTGCACGTGGAGTGGGAGTCGGGCGCGGTGCCCAGCTTCGTCTGGCCCACCGAGGGGGACCGCATCAAGCTCTGGGGCCAGTGGGCCTGGGACTGCGGGCACTGGGGCCAGGGGATCACCACCAATCAGTCTGACCCGCAGGGCTCGTTGATCGGCACCGGCGACTACTTCCTTCCGGGCCAGATCGAAGGCTCCTCGCCTTCCCGGCTGCGAGGCGAGCAGACCGAGCTGCATCCGATGCAGGGACTGATCGTCACCCGCAAGGCCTCCTGGAGCTCACCGACCGCGGCCACCGAGACCGACGCGTTCATCTCCAGCGACGGCACCCACGCCTACGCCGAGGAGCGCTGTTCGGCCGGCCTGAGCCCGGGCGCAGGGCTTCCCGGTCCAGCGCCGGTCGGCGGTCTGCCCGCCTTCGGCCCCGACTTCTCGGCCTGCGTCAACAACCCGGCCAACCAGCACCAGGACATCCACGGGCGCAGTTACGAGTTCCTGGTCCCGGCGCCTCCCCGACCGGCGCCCGACGCTCAGTTGACTCTGCGCGAGCAGCCGGTCGTCTCGGCCGCGGGCTTCACCGAACAGCAGACCCAGACCCCCGACGGCGTATTGGTCAAGGTGGCGGCCCCAGCGCTCGACGACGGCGCCACGCACGCTTTCGGGGCGCGCTATTACGTTGGCTGGCAGATGCCCGATGCCAGTCCGGCGGGCCCGGCGCCGGCGCACCTGCGGGTGACGATCAAGTCGATCCTGGTCAACCACTCCCTGGCCGAGCCCAACTCCAACCACCCGACCGTCGCCGGGCTCCCGGGAATCGGACGCTACAACCTCTACCTCGACGCCAACGGGTATTGGAACTTCCTGGGCGGCCGTGCCCCCGAGCCCAACGACACGTCCTGGGTGCCGGGTCTGGGCATGGTCCAGGACGGCCAGTCCTTCCCCGTGGACCGCGAGATCGACTTCTTCGTCCCGCCGGGGGCCCCCGTGCGCCTGGACGTCAGCGGTCGCGAGTGTGACCTTCCGCGCATGGACCCGTGTCTGGGCACCCCGGAGGTGGCCGACGGCAACGACCACCCCGGAGAGGCGATCGTCCACTTCGCCAGCGCCGACGCGGCGCTGGGCGATCACACCCTTGCCCCCGATGTCCCCAGCAGGGTCGATCACAACTACGTGATCAGCTACTCGATTCGGCGCATCGCCGACCCACCCGGCGCGGTCGGGCAGGCCTCCGTTCCGGGGTCAACCGGTGTGCCGTCGAGCTCCCCGGGCGGGACGCTGGGCGGAGGGGGCCGGGTCCTGGACCCACAGTCTGGACCGCTCGCGGGCTGCGCGGCGACCCGGCCTCCACGCTCTCGCATCTATCGGGGAGCCCCCTCCAGCACCCGGCGCATACGCCTGCGCGGAACCGCCCTCAGTGGCCGCTGCGGTGGCGGCGTGGCCAGCGTGCGCGTGGCCGTCGCGCGACTGGCGGGCCATCGTTGCCGGTTCGTGCTGGCCAGCGGAGACCTGGGACCACCGGGCCGGTGCGGGAGCGCCTATTATCGGCTGGCCGCCGGCACCACCCGGTGGCGCGTTTCGCTGCGGGGACGTTTCTCCCGCGGGCGCTACCTGGTGCTCACCCGGGCCACCGACCGCCTCGGACACGTCGAGCTCGCCCGCGCCACGGGCAACACCACCCGGTTCACCATACGCTGATCTGCGCCTCACTCGGGGATCGACCCCGACAGGCCTCGATGGCGCGACTCATAGCGGCTCAGCGCGACCTGTACGCGTCGGTTGATCCCCAGCGTGCCTTCGGCGCTGCGGCTCCGACGCGCGCCCCCGGTCAGGCTGAGCCACCGGTGCAGCGCCGGGGCCAGCAGCGCCAGCGCATGGCGAAGGTCGCTGTCGCGGGGGTGAAGACGGGTCAGGCGAGCGCTGGCCGCCGGAAGCTGGGCACCTGCCGGATCGATTCGCCCACCACCGCTGCGGCCGGTAGCGGCAGAAGCCTGAAGGAAGCCGGAGGTCGTGGCCAGCTGGTAGTAGGCAACCGGGTCCTCGCCCGTGGCCTGCTCGGGCCCGCCGGAGAGGCTCGGGCGCGGGGGACGGTCGGCGCAGGCCGCCACCCCGGTGGCCACCAGCGCCGCGGTCAACAACGCTGCCGTCGGCCGGCCGTTCACGAGGGTGCCCGCCGTATCAACGTCACGCCGTCGCGGACGGTGAGCATCACGCAGGTCACCCGAGGGTCGCTGACCACCCGGTCGTTGAACGCGGCCATCGCGACGCTGCTGGTGTCCTGGGGATCCGGATCGAGCACCCGGCCGCTCCAGAGCGTGTTGTCGACGACGATCAGCCCGCGAGGGCTCAGGCGCGGCAGGACCGCCTCGTAGTAGTCCCCGTAGGCCGGCTTGTCGGCGTCGATGAACACGAGATCGAACAGGCCGTCGAGTGCCGCGATCGTCTCCAGGGCCGGACCCTCACGCAGGTCGATGCGTCCGGCGTGGGGGCTGGTCTGAAAGTGGCGCCGGGCCACCGCGGCGTGCTCGGGCGATATCTCACAGGTGATGATCTGTCCGCCGGTGGGCAGGCCGGCAGCCATTGCCAGGGCCGAGTAGCCGCTGAAGGTCCCGATCTCGAGCACCCGTCGAGCCCCCGAGGCGAAGACCAGCAGCTCGAGCAGGCGCCCCTCGATGGGACCGGTGAGCATCTGGGGCGAGGCCAGTGTGCGGTGGGTCTCCTCGGCCAGTGCTCGCAGCGCCGGGATCGGCGGCGAGCTGTGACGCTCGGCGTAGCCTTCGATGTCCTCGCCGGCCAGCGGCCTCACCGGGGCGTCGACCCATCGCCTTCGCGTCCGGTCAGCATGCCCCCCAGACCGCCCAGCGCCTGGGCGAACTCCGAGGGGATGATGAACACCTTGTTGGCCTCGCCCTGGGCGAGGCGGGGAAGCATCTGCAGGTACTGATAGCTCAGCAGCTCACGGTCGGGTCGGCCTTCGTGGATGGCCTCAAAGACGGTGGCAATCGCCTTGGCCTCACCCTCGGAGCGCAGGATCGCCGCCTGGCGCGAGCCCTCGGCCTTGAGCACCGCCGCCTGCTTCTCGCCCTCGGCGGTGAGGATCTGGGACTGCTTGAAGCCCTCCGCGGTGAGTATCGCCGCGCGGCGGTCTCGCTCGGCGCGCATCTGCTTCTCCATCGCCTCCTGGATGTTGGCTGGTGGCTCCACGGACTTGATCTCGACTCGGTTGATGCGGATCCCCCACTTGCCGGTGGCCTCGTCGAGCACCAGGCGCAGCTTGGAGTTGACCTCATCGCGACTGGTGAGCGTCTGTTCAAGGGTCAGGCCGCCGATCACGTTGCGCAGGGTGGTGATGGTGAGCTGCTCGATGGCCTGCAGCGGGTTGGCGACCTCGTAGGTGACGGCCTTGGGGTCGGTGATCGTGAAGTAGAGGACGGTGTCGATCTGCACCACCAGGTTGTCCTCGGTGATGACCGGCTGGGGCTGGAAGGTGACGACCTGCTCGCGCAGGTCGATCAGTGGCCGCAACCGGTCGACGAAGGGCACCAGGATGGCCACGCCGGGCTCCAGCGTGCGGCTGTAGCGACCGAGGCGCTCCACCACCCCCGCCCGCGCCTGGGGAACGATGCGGATTGTTCGCGCGGCGAGCACCAGCGCGAACAGCGCCACCACGCCTCCGATTATCAGGCCAGCCACAGTCTCCTCCTTGTCATCGCATGACCACCGCGGTGGCCCCTCGTATCTCCACTACCTGCACGCGCTCGCCGATCTCGATCTCGCGATCGTCCTCGTAGGCCCGCGCCGTCCATACCTCGCCCTCGATCCTCACGCAGCCGACACCCTCGCGGTTGGCGATGCGCTCGAGCACGAGCGCCTCCCGGCCCACCAGCGCCGCCGCCCCGGTGCGCAGCGCCGGCGCCGTCCGGCGGTGGCGTCGGGCCACGGGCCTCAGCACCGCCAAGGTGGCGACCGACGCCACCAGGAATGCCCCCAGCGCCCCCACCACCCCGAGTCCCACCAGGGAGGCCAGGGCACCGACGAGCGCACCCAGGGCAAACGGGGCCAGGAACAGACCCTGGGTGTGCATCTCGCCCAGCCCGAGCAGGCACGCCGCGATCAGCCAGATGGGCCAGGCGTCCATGACTGCAGTATCGCTCAGGCGAGCAGCGCGCGGGCGTACTCCTCCGCGTCGAAGGGGCGAAGGTCCTCGAGCGCCTCCCCCACTCCGATGAGCTTCACCGGGATCCCCAACTCGTGGGCGATGGCCAGCGCGATCCCGCCGCGGGCCGTGCCGTCGAGCTTGGTCAGGACGATGCCGGTCACGGCGGCGGTTGCGGCGAACAGCTTGGCCTGGCGCAGCCCGTTCTGACCGGTGGTGGCGTCGACGGTCAGCAGCGTCTCGTGGGGGGCGCCGGGGATCTGGCGTTCGATGACCCGCCGGATCTTGGCCAGCTCGTCCATCAGGTCATCCTGGGTGTGCAGGCGGCCCGCGGTGTCGACGATGACCACGTCGGCGGCCTGGGTGCGTGCCGCGGCCATCGCTTCGAACACGACCGCGCCGGGGTCGGCACCGTCGGGGCCCACGACGATCTCACAGCCCGCCCGCTGCGCCCAGCTCTCAAGCTGTTCGCGCGCCGCCGCCCGGAAGGTGTCGGCGGCGACCATCAGCACCCGGCGGTGCAGCTCGCGCTGCAGGTGCCAGGCGAGCTTGCCGATCGTCGTGGTCTTGCCGGTGCCGTTGACCCCGGCCATCAGGATCACCGTCGGGTGCGCACTCACGTCGATGCCGCTCTGAGCCTCGGGCAGGCTGGCGGTCCGGGCCAGCAGCTCGATCAGCCGCTCGATCACCGCTGGCCCGGAGAGCTGCTCGGCGCGGGCGTGCGACTCGAGCTCGGCGACCACCGCCGCCGTGGTGGAAGCCCCCACGTCGGCGATGATGAGCGCCTCCTCCAGACGCTCCCAGGACTGCGCGTCGTCGAAGTCGGCGACCAGGGTGGAGTGCAGCTCGGCGCCCAGGGCCTCCCGGGTCTTGGACAGGCTGTCACGCAGGCGCCGCCAGACTCCGCCGCGTTGGGGGCCGACCCGCTCGCTGGCCGTGCCGGTCTCGCCGGTCGCGGGCGGGGGGTCGTCCGCGGCGTGAGCTGGGGTATCCGATCGGGCCGGCTGGGCGGCGCCACCCACCGGGTCGGCCCCGGCCGTCGGGGAAGAGGAGACGATGAACAGTTCAGACCAGTCGCGGGGCACCGGGGCCGACGATAACGACCGGGGGTCGGGACGGTCGCCGGGGGCGCGAGCTACGCGGCGCCGGCCGAGGCGCGCAGGTCTGGGGCACTCTCGACGCCCTCGAGCTCGCCGGCCAGATCTGCGGGCAGGCGACGGGAGATCACCTTGGACACGCCGTCCTCGCCCATCGAGACGCCGTACAGGGAGTCGGCGGCTTCCATCGTGCGCTTCTGGTGGGTGACGACGATGAACTGGGCCTGGCCGCTGTGTCGCCGCAGCAGGCGCAGGAAGCGGCTGATGTTCAGATCGTCCAGCGCGGCCTCGACCTCGTCGAGTATGTAGAAGGGGCAGGGCCGCGCCAGGAAGACCGCGAACAAGAAGGCGATCGCCGTCATCGACTTCTCCCCGCCCGACAGCAGCGACAGGCGCTTCATCGACTTGCCCGCCGGGGTGATCTCGATCTCCACCCCGAGCAGCTCGTCCGGGGACAGCCCAGTCTCCGGCGGATCGATCCCGTCCGCGCCGACCCCACCCGCCCCGGCCTCGCCCGCGCCGCTCTCGGGCTCGCCGAGCGGCTCGTCCGGTGCCGGAGGCTCGGCGCCGCCCAGGACCGGTCGCGGGCCGGCCTCCTCGCGCACCAGCCGCAGCCGTCCGCGACCGCCGGGGAACATCTCCTCGGCCAGGGCCTCGAAGTTGCGGGCGGCGGCGGTGAAGGTCTGCTCGAACGTCTCACGAATCTGGCGATCGGTGTCTCGGATGAGCTTGCGCAGCTCTCGCAGCGCCGCCTCCAGATCGCCGCGCTGGGCTTCCAGGGTCTCGACGTGCTCCAGCGCCTCGGCGTACTCCTCCTGGGCCAGGGGGTTGACCGGGCCCAGCTGCTCTCGGCGGCGTTCCAGCCGACCGCGACGCTGGGCGAGCTGCTCGCGCTGGTCCTCGGGCAGGGCCTCGGGGGCGGGATCGGGCGACAGGCCGAGGAGCTGCGCGAGCTCCCCTAGCTGCTCCGCGGTCTCGGCCGCCTGGTCGCGCGCCCGCTGGGCGCGAACCTCCGCCTCGGTGACCGCCTCGCCCTGGGCCCTCAGGCGCGTCTGGATCTCTGCCTCAGCGGCCGCGCACGCGCGCAGCTCGAGCGACACGGACTCACCGGCCTGGCGGTCGGCCTCCAGCTCGGCGTCCAGTGACGACGCGCGCACGCGCAAAGCGTTGATCGCCATCTCGATCGACGCGCCGAGCCGAAGCGCTCTCGGCGCAAGCTCGCGATCGGCCTGTACCTGGAGGGTCAGCGCCTGACGCCGGGCGGCGCGGGCCGCGCGCTCAGCGGCCTCCCTGGTCACCGCGCGGCGCTCGGCGGCCAGCTCGCCTGCCAGCTCGGCGCGACGCACCGCGGTCGGTCCGTGATCGGGGGCGGCGCGGCGCTGCTCGATGAGCCACTCCAGGCGCCGCCGATCCTCTAAGGCCTCCGCATGGTCGCGCTGGCGCTCGCGGTGGCGGCGGTGCGCCTGCTCCTGCTCGTGCTCGCGCTCGGCCAGCTCTGCCGCACAGCGGGCGAGCTGGCGGTCGGCCGAGACCACGCCGGAGGCGGCCCGTTCGGATTCGCCGATCAGTCGTTCCCGGCGGTTGCGCTCGGCCAGGGTTCGTTCCTCGCTTCCGGCCACGGCTTGGCGCAGCTCGCCCGTGCCGGCAAACCAGGCGCGGCCGGAGCGGGTGACGGCGACGCCGTCAAAGCTCGGGCGCAGCCCGCCAAGATCCTCCACCAGCCAGGCATCGGCCAGCAGGCGGGTGGCCAGGTCCAGGGCGCCCGCCGGCCCCTGCACGAGGTCGAGTAGGCGCTCGGCGCTCGAAGTGGGGGGCTCGCTGGCCGGTACTGCTGCCCCGCCCGTCTGGGCGACCAGCGCCTGCCCGCCGTCAGCGCCCAGACGCTCCAACAGGGCCAGGCCAGCGGGCAGGTCCTCGACGATGGCCGCGCCCAGACGCCCCCCCAGAACGGCGGCCAGCGCCAGTTCTGCGCCCTCGCGCACGCGCAGCTGCGCGCCCAGGGAGCGGTCGTCGCCGGCGGTGAGACCGCGCAGGAAATGGTTGGCGGCCGCGAGCTCCGCGCCGACCGAGGCCGACGCCCGTCGCGCCGTGGCCGCGGCGACCTCCGCCGCTTGCAGCGCGGCCCGGGCCGCTTCGACGGCCCCACGCGCCGTCTCTGAGGCCTGGCCCTGCGACGCAAGCTCGGCCTCAGCCGCTGCGGCACGATCCCGGGCCTCGGCACTCTGGGACCGCAGCCCGGCCACCTCGGCGTCGAGCTCCCGCTCCCGAGCGCTCTCAAGCTCGTCCAGCTGTGCCTCGAGCTCCGCCAGCCGACGCCCCGGGGCCTCGGAGGCCGCCGGTGCCCGCTCGTCTCCCAGGGCGGCGAGCTCGGCCTGGCGGCGAATCACCCGCTCGGCCAGCTCCTCGGCCTGGCGCTGGGTCTGCTCCAGGCGCAGCTCGCAGCGCTGCAGGGCCGAGCGGACGGCGTAGGAGCGACGGCTGAGCTCGTCGCGGCGCTCGCTGCGCTGGGCCAGGGAGCGCTCGGCCGCCTCGCGGCGCCCGGCCACCTCGGCCATCTGTGCCTCGACGGACTCCCGCTCGGCGCGCGCCGCCGCCACCGCGTCCTCGGCCTCGGCCAGCTCGGCCTGGCGGGTGCGGAGCAGGTCGCGCTCGAGCTCCCACTGAGCTTGGCGGACCTGGCGCTCCAGGCGTTCGTGGAGCTCGGCCGCCTCGGCTTGGCGCTTGAGCGGGCGCAGGCGCGAGCGTGCCTCGCGCTCGACGTCCAGCGCGCGATCGAGGTTGTCCTGGGTGCGGTCGAGCTTGAGCTGGGCCCGGCGACGGCGCTTGCGGTGCTTGCCCAACCCCGCCGCTTCCTCGATCAGCAACCGGCGCTCGCGGGGTTTGGAGGTCACGATCGACTCGACACGCCCCTGGGAGATGACCGAATGCATCTCCTTGCCCAGGCCGGTGTCCGACAGCACCTCGATTACGTCGACCAGCCGGCAGCGCGCGCCGTTGATGCGGTACTCGCCCTCCCCCGAGCGGTCGAGACTGCGCGAGACCGATATCTCTGACATCGGGACATCCAGGTCGCCGGCGGAGTTGTCGAGCACGATCTCGACCTCGGCGTGCGAGCGAGCCTGGACCCCGCGGCCGCCGCCGAAGATCACGTCCTGCATGGACTGGCCGCGGACGGCCAGCGGCGACTGCTCGCCCATCGCCCACAGGACGGCGTCGGTGACGTTGGACTTGCCCGAGCCATTGGGACCCACGACCACGCTCACGCCGGGTCCGAACTCCAGGCGCGTACGGTCGGGAAAGGACTTAAAGCCCTTGAGCGTGATCGACTTCAGGTGCATGCGGCGCCCACGATCATGTCAGCCGCACGGGACGCCAGCGCGCTCACTCGATGCTCTCCAGCGCGATACGGGCCGCCTGCTGCTCGGCGTGCTTCTTGGAGCGCCCGCTTCCCTGGCCCACGGTGCGCTCGCCCACCTGGGCCGCGACCTCGAACGTGCGGTCATGGGGCGGCCCCAACTCGACCACCACGGTGTAGGTGACCGCCTCCCCGCGGCGGGCCAGACGCTCCTGCAGAGTCGACTTGAAGTCCACCGGATGCTCGAGCGCGTCCTCGATCTCCGGGGCGAAGGCCTCGACCACCGCCGCCGCGGTCCGCTCGTAGCCGGCGTGCAGGTAGCAGGCGCCGATCACCGCCTCGATCACCGAGGCCAGGACCCGCTCGGTCTCGACCAGGGCGGCGGCGCTGTCACCGGCGCCCAACGGCGCCGCGGCGCGCAGGCGGGCGGGCACCCCCAGGCGCTCGGCCACCGACCGGCAGGCCACGCCCGAGACGCTCTGGGCCCGTATCTTGGTCAGGCGCCCCGCCCCGAAGCGCTCGGCCTCCAGGCGCGGGTAGAGGTGCGTGGTCACCGCCAGCCCGAGCACGCTGTCGCCCAGGAACGCCAGCCGCGTGTAGGAATCGCTGCGGCGCTCGCTCCAGGATGCGTGGGTGAAGACCTGGCGCTCGAGCTCCTCGGGCAGTTCCTCGAGCAGTGCACGGAGAAGCTTCAGGACGGGGACGCGAGTCGTCCGGGGATCAGGTCGGGGCGGCGTAGGAGACCACGAACTCGACCGCCTGGCCGACGGTCAGGATGTGCGCGGCCTGCTCATCGGAGATCTTGACCCCGTAGGAGTCCTCGAGCTCCTGCACGAGCGTGTAGAGGTCCAGCGAGTCCGTCTCCAGGTCCTCCTTGAAGCGAGTCGACTCGTCGATACGGGCAGGATCGACGTCGAGCTCGTCGCTCAGGTGAGCCTGGATCAGCGCGAAGACCTCCTCCCGGGTCATGTGGAGGCAACGCTAGCCGTGTCAGCGGACACCGGGGCCCGTCGCAGGACCCCCGCCTGCTCCAGCGCGCGGTGCGTACGGCCCACCAGGTCCTCGCGTGCGCCCTGCTCGGCGCGCAGGATGGCGCGGGCGTAGCCGCGACGGGTGAAGCGGCCGTGGGGCACCACCCCTAGGCGCCGTAGGCCGAGCAGGTAGGCGCCACCCTGTTCCTCCGGATCGATCTGGGTCCGCAGGCCCCGCAGCGCGGGTGCCAGCAGCAGGCCGCCGGCTCGCCCACGCGACGAGGAGCCAGCGGCAGCGCGGATCGCGCCCAGCAGTGTCTGGGACACGCCCTCCATGAGCTTCAGGGCCACGTTGCCGGTGAAGCCGTCGGTGACCACCACGTCAGCCGCTCCGCCGGTCAGCGCATCGCCCTCCACGTTGCCGACGAAGTGAAGGGTGTCGGACTCCGCCGCGCGTCCGGCCAGCGCCTCGTGGGTTTCGAGCACCAGCGAGGAACCGCGACCCGCCTCCTCGCCGTTGGACAGCAGACCCACCCGGGGGCGCTCCAGCCCCAGCACAGACCGCGCGAAGGCGGCCCCCATGAGGGCGAACTGCACCAGGTGCTCGGGACGACAGTCGGCGTTGGCCCCCACGTCCAGGAGGGTCACGGGGTGGCCGGGGACCGGCAGGGGGACCGCCAGCGCCGGACGATGAACCCCGCGAGCCCGCTTGATCTCAAACAGCCCGGCGGCCAGGGCCACGCCCGTCGAGCCGCCACACACCAGCGCCTGGGCGCGCCCGTCGGATACGGCCCGGGCCGCCTGCACGATCGAGGCCTCCGGCGTCGATCGGGTGGCGCGCACCGGATCGGGGGCCTTGGCGATCGATACCGGTGCATCGACCAGCTCCACTCCTGTGACTCCCACCACCACGCCGCCCAGTGTCGCTGCCGGTCCGAACAGCAGCACGCGTACGCCCTCGGCGGCGGCCAGGACCGCTCCGGCGGCCACCTCCTCCACGCCCAGATCGGCGCCGTGGGCGTCCACGGCAATGACCGGCGGGCCCGGCACGCCGCCCATCAGCTGGTCATCGCCTAGTCGTGATCGTGATCGTGATCGTGCGCGGGGGCGCGCGGCGACACGACCTCACGGCCGGCATAGGTCCCACACACCGGGCAGACCCGGTGCGGGCGCCGCGGGCTGTGGCACTGGGGGCAGGCGTTGAGCGCCGGCGCCGTGATCTTGTGCTGAGCGCGGCGCTGAGCCGTGCGCGCGTGCGACTGCTTCTGCTTGGGGACGGCCATGGCCGCGAAGGCTAGCAACGCGCCGCCGCGCTCAGTCCAGCCGCAGCTCCGACAGCTTGGCCCAGCGCGGGTCACGGGCAGCCTCGTGGAAGTGCTCTGGGCCCGCCCGGTTGAGGTTCTCGCCGCAGTGCGGGCACAGCCCTGCGCAGTCGGCCGCGCACACGATCTGCGTCGGCAGGGTCAGGGCCAGAGCGTCCCGGGCCCACCCGGCCACGTCGAGCACCTCGCCGGTGACGTAAGGGCTGTCTAGCTCCTCCCCCCCTCCGGGCTGATCCACCTCGCGACTGTCGATGTCAAAGCGCGGCCCGGCCGGCTCCAGACAGCGCATGCACGGGCCGCTCAACGCCGCCGTGAAGCGCAACCGCATCGAGTACCCGTGCCCGGTCATGCGCGAGACGTCGAGCACCACGCCCAGGCGCTTAGGGTCGACGGCGTAGCGCTGCTCGCCGAGCAGGAAGTCCTCCAGCCCGATCTCCAGGTCCAGCCGGCGCGCCTCCCCGGCGCCCAGCCGCAACCGGCCGAGGTCGAAGTCGTGCGTCAACGCCATCCTGGGGACGAGGGTAGCGCGCACTGCCCCCGCGGTTTGGCCCAGCCACCGGCCCTTGCTCTGAGCCGCTGGCCGCCCTACTTCTTCTTGGCCTTGGCGCCCCCCGAGCCCTGGCCCTGCTCGGCTTCCACCAGCTCGCGCTTGAGCACCTTGCCCGTCGCGTTGCGGGGCAACTGGGCCAGGAACTCAACTTCGCGGGGGACCTTGAAGCGGGCCAGGTTGGCCTTGATGTAGGACTTCACGTCGCCCTCGGACAGCTTCTTGCCCTTGGTCTTGACCACGAATGCCTTCAGGCGCTGGCCGAACTGCTCGTCGGGCACGCCGATGACGGCGGCCTCCTCGATGGCGTCGTGATCGGCCAGCAGGTCCTCGACCTCGCGCGGGAACACGTTCTCGCCCCCCGAGACGATCATCTCGTCGTCGCGGCCGTCGACGAACAGGCGTCCGTCGGCATCGAAGTGCCCGACGTCGCCCGTGCTCATGAGGCCGTTGATCACGTCCTTGCCTCCCCCGCCGGTGTAGCCCTCGAAGAGCATCTCGTTGCCCACGAAGATGCGCCCCGTCTCCCCCTCGGACACCTCGCGGCCCTGCTCGTCGTAGAGCCGGATCACGGTGCCCCGCGGAGCCCGCCCGGCCGTGCCCGGGGCGGCACGCAGATCCTCGGGGGTAGCAATCGTCGCCCACGCCACCTCGGTCGAGCCGTACAGGTTGTAGAGCACGTCGCCGAAGGCGTCCATCACGCGTATGGCCAGCTCGCCCGGTAGGGCCGAGCCCGACGCGGCGATGACGCGCAGGGCGCGCAGGTCGTAGCGGCCGACCACGTCCGGGGGCAGATCGAGGATCCGCTGGAGCATCACCGGGACCACCGCCAGCGCCGTGCACTCGTGCTGAGCGGTGGCCGACAGCGTGTGCTCGGGATCGAACTTGCGGCGCAGGACCAGCGTCGAGGACAGCCCCAGCCCGAGGGTGAAGTGGGCAAAGCCCCACGAATGGAACATCGGAGCGGCGATCATGGTGTGCTGGCGGGCGTGCAGCGGGATCCGCGACAGCAGCGCGGCGGCCGGGTCCAGCGTCTCGGGCTGTCCCCGCGAGGCGCCCTTGGGCGTGCCCGTCGTCCCCGACGTCAGGATGACCACGCGACCGGGATCTGCGGGGGGGATCACGTCAGAGGGGTCGGACCCCTCGATCAGGTCCTCCAGCACCGGATCGGCGGGCCGGTGATCGCCGTCGAACCAGGCGATGAAGCGCTTGCGCCGGCGGCCGGCGTCCTGGCAGAGGTCGGTGAACTCCTCGTCGTAGATCAGGGCGATCGGCTTCTCGCGCTCGACCACGTCGGTGATCTGCGGGGCCGCGAAGGCGGTGTTGAGGTAAAGGGCGTGGGCACCGAGCTTGGAGCAGGCGACGGTGGCCTCGATGAAGCCGCGATGGTTGCGGCACAGGATGGCCACCGCGTCGCCCTCCTTGATGCCGTGGTCCGAAAGCGCGTGGGCCAGCCCGTTGGACCGGCGATGGACCTCGGAGAAGGTCAGCGTGCCCAGCTCGTCGATGATCGCCGGCTCGTCGGGGTAGGCGATGGCCGCCGTGGTATAGCCCGCCGCCGGCGTGGGCCCCCAGCGCGCCAGCGCCAGACCGGTGCGCACGAGCCGGTCTGGCCGGATCGGGTGGATGATGCCCGCGCTCGTGAGCGTGCGAACCAGGTGCAGCCGGTTGCCCAGCCCCTCGAGCATGCCGGTATCCAAGCACGTCCGCGCTCGGGCTGATCCGGCGCGCTGGCGGGCGGTCGGCGGCGATCCGTCGGGTGGTCGGCCTAGAGTCACCTTCGCCGATCATGGAAGCTGCCACCGCCCTCCCCTTCAACCAGGTCCACACGCGCGCCGGCCGGCTGCACGTCGACGGCCTGGTGGTCACCGACGAGTGCGCGGTACGGCTGGCCCGCGAGCGTGAGCAGGCGGGCGAGGACGCGGCTCGGGTCGTGCTCGACGCGATCGCGATCGGCGCGCGCGTGCTCGACCGCGAGCAGACCGGCGCCAACGCCGAGTTCGTCAAGACCGAGTTCGAGCGCGCGGCGCGGGAGCTCGACCACGACTTCGTGCAGCGCGCACGCCAGGTGGCCGAGCGCCTGGACGAGCGCATCGAGCAGGTCTTTGGCACCGAGCACGGTGCGCTCAACCAGGCGCTCGAGCGCCACTTCGGCGACGAGTCCTCGGTGGCCGTGCACCATCGGGTGCAGGCGGTCCTGTCCGATGTCTCCCAGCGTATGCGCGAGGACCTGGCGCGCCAGTTCTCCTCGGACTCGGAGTCCAACCCGCTGGCCGGGTTTCAGAAGGCCTCGCTGGCGATGATTCGCAACACCTCCGACCAGCAGGCCGTGCACCTGCGGGCCATGAGCGAGAAGCTCGAGGCGATGAAGCTCGAGCTGACCGAGCTGCGAGCCGAGCGCGACCGCCACGCCGAGGTCGCCGCCGCCGAGCAGCGCGGTACGGCCAAGGGCCGCACCTACGAGGAGGCGGTGCTCGAGGCGGTGACCGCCATCGCCGGCGCCCGCGGCGACGACTGTGAGGGTGTCGGGGACCTGCGCGGCGCCGGGGGTAAGCGGGGCGACGTCGTGGTCGGCATCGAGGCGTGTTCGGGCCCGGCCCGCGGGCGCATCGTGCTGGAGGCCAAGAACTCTCAGCTGTCCAAGCGCAAGGCTCTGGCCGAGCTCGACGAGGCGCTGGCCGCCCGCGACGCCGACTACGCCATCTTCGTCGTCCCCTCCGAGGGCGAGCTGCCCGCCTCCACCCACCCGCTGCGCGAGTTCAACGGCGACAAGCTGTTCGTGACCTACGACCCCGAGGAGGGCTCGCGCCTGGCCCTGGAGGTCGCCTACGGCCTGGCCCGAGCGCGCGTGCTGATGAAGCGCACCGGTGCCGGGACGCTGGATCCGGCGACGGTCCGGACCGAGGTCGAGCGGGCGCTGGGGGCCATGGAGGACGTCCGCCGGATCAAGTCCCAGCTGACTAGCGCCAGCGGGGGCATCGAGGAGGCCCGCCGAATCCTCGACACGATGGCGGCCGGGGTCCGAGGGCATCTGGAACGTATCGACGAGCTGCTCGCCGACGCCGACCAAGCGGCCTAGCGTGGTCGAGGGGGTCGACCGCATCCGACGCCGGGTGACCGTCAGCGGCCGCGTCCAGGGCGTCGGCTTTCGCGACGGGGTGCGCCGCGAGGCCGAGCGTCTGCACGTCGCCGGCTGGGTCGCCAACACCGGCGACACCGGCCTGGAGGCCGTGCTCGAAGGGGCCCCAGACGACGTCACGACGCTGCTGGACTACTGCCATCAGGGCCCGGACGGGGCCCAGGTCTCAGAGATCGACGTGCAGACCCAGGAGCCCAGCGGTCTGGAGGGCTTCGCGGTCAGGTAGCGGCTCGCCGCCCCGGGCCGAGGCGTCCGGGAGCGCCGAGGCTAGGCGACTTCGGCGGGCTCGTCCTTGCCCTGCAGGCGGTCGCGGCCCCGCTGCACGGCGGCGATGAACTTCGACAGGTTGACCTCGAGCGTGTTGAGGATCTCGTCGGCGTAGTCCTCGGCGCCGAGCCGGATCTCACGCTCGCGGGCGCGGGCGTCCTCGACGATGTCCTCGGCGGCGCGCTCGGCCGCCTTGGTGACCTCTTCCTCGGAGACCAGCTGGTTCTGGCGCTCACGCGCCTCCTTGACGATCCGCTCGGCCTCGCGCTTGGCCTCGGCCAGCATCTCCTGGCGCTCCTTGACGATCCAGCGCGCCTGCTTGATCTCCTCGGGGATCGTGGCGCGCATCTGATCGAGGATGTCGTAGATCTCCTCCTTGTCCACGCGCACGGTGTCGGTCAGGGGAACCGGCTTGGCGTTGTGGACGAGGTCGTCCAGCTTGTCGATCAGTACGAGGACGTCCATCGCAATCCCTCTGTTCGTCAGCGGGTGAGCTCTTCCTTCAGGCGCCTGGCCACCATCTCGGGGACCAGATCGTCGATCTGGCCACCGAACGTGGCCAGCTCCTTGACGCCACTCGAGCTCAGGAAACTGTACTGGGGGCCCGCCATCAGGTACACGGACTCTATATCCGGCGCCTGGCGACGGTTGAGCTGGTTCATCTCGAACTCGTACTCGAAGTCCGAGATCGCGCGCAGTCCCTTGACGATCGCCTTCGCTCCGACGCGGCGGGCGAAGTCCACGATCAGGGTGTCGAAGGGCTCGGCCCGGACGTTGCCCATCTGCTGGGTGGCACCGCTGATGAACTCCAGACGCTCTTGTACGGAGAACAGCGTCTTGCCCTTGCGCACCGACAGGTTGACCACCGCCACGATCACTTCGTCATACAGCGCCGCGGCACGCCCGATCACGTCGAGGTGACCGTTGGTGATCGGGTCATAGGACCCCGGGCACACGGCGATGCCGCCGTCCACTGGGCTCACGGGGTGGTGGTGTGGATCGTGATCAAGGTGTCACCGTAGCGGCGCTCGTCGGCGCGGGGAAGGGCCAACTCCAGGGGGGCCCGCCGGTCGCTCTCGCAGATCACGCGCCCGGCGCCGGACAGGACGGCGGGCAGGACCTCCGACAGCGCCCGTCCGAGCGCGGGTGGCGACCGGTAGGGCGGGTCGAGGAAGACCAGATCGTATGTCTCACCGGCCGCGCGTGCGCTGCGGAGGGCGGCCCGCGCCTCCATGCGACGGATCTCGGCCACCTCCCGGCCCAGCTCCAGGGCCTCGAGATTGGCCCGCAGGACGGCCAGGGCGCCCGGATCGCGCTCGACCAGGACCGCCCGCCCAGCGCCGCGTGACAACGCCTCGATGGCCAGCGCTCCCGAGCCCGCGAACAGGTCCAGCGCCACCAGGCCCTCCACCGGGCCCAGCAACGAAAACAGGGCCTCGCGGACGCGCTCGGAGGTCGGCCGGGTGCGCTGCCCCCGCGGCGCCTTGAGGCGGCGCCCCCCCAGGCGGCCGGCAATCACCCGCACCGGGCGCCCTCAGGCGGGGATGGGCTCGCGCTGAGCCGATCCGTAGGCATGCGCCAAGGCGCGGGCCAGTAGGACGTGCTCCGGCGCCTCCAGGCCGGGGTCGGCGTCCAGCACGCCCTCGGCCGAGGCCCGCGCGCGCTCGAGCAGCGGACCGTCCTCGGGCATGCGGGCCACGCGGAACTCGCCGACTCCCGACTGGCGGGTGCCGACCAGATCTCCCTCCTGGCGCAGCTCGAGATCGATCTGAGCCAGCTCGAAGCCATCGCTGTGGGCGGCCAGCGCCTGCAGCCGCGGTGAGCCGGCGGGCCCGAAGAGCAGGCACAGCGAGGCGTGCGCGCCACGGCCGATCCGCCCGCGCAGCTGGTGCAGCTGGGAGATGCCATAGCGCTCGGCGTTCTCCACCAGCATCACGGTCGCGTTGGGGACATCGATCCCGACCTCGATCACGGTCGTGGCCACCAGCACATCGGCCTCGGCCGCGGCGAAGGAGGCCATCGCCGCCTGCTTGTCGCGGGGAGGCATCTGGCCGTGCAGGAGGACGACGCGAAAGTCGCTCAGCTCGGTAGCGGCCAGGCGCTCGTACTCCGCGGTGGCGGCCCGCGCCTGAAGCTGCTCGGACTCCTCGACCAGCGGGCACACGACGAAGGCCTGGCGACCCGCGCGAAGCTCCTCGCGCATGCGCTCGTAGGCCCGGGCGCGCTCGCGCTCACCTGAGATCACGTGCGTGGCGGTGGGCTGGCGCCCGCGGGGCAAGGCGCGCAGCGCGGTGACATCGAGGTCGCCGTAGTTCAGCAGCGCGAGCGTACGCGGGATCGGGGTCGCCGTCATGTGCAGCACATGGGGAGCGAGGCCCCCCGGCCCCTTGGCGTCCAGCGCGGCACGCTGGCGCACGCCGAAGCGGTGCTGCTCATCGATGACCACAACCGCCAGACGATCGAAGACCACCCCCGACTCGATCAGAGCGTGGGTGCCGATCACCAGCCCCAGCTCGCCACTGGCCAGCTTGCCCAGCACGTCGTCTCGGCGACGCGCCGGCGTCGAGCCGGTCAGCAGCGCCAGGGGCAGCGCCTCGTGCGCCATCAGCGTCTGGAGGGTCTGAAAGTGCTGCTCGGCCAGCGTCTCGGTGGGCGCCATCAGAGCCGCCTGCATCCCGTGTTCGACCGCGCGCAGCATGGCAAACAGGGACACCACTGTCTTGCCGGCACCGACTTCTCCCATGAGCAGACGCTGCATCGGGCGCTCACCGGCCAGGTCAAGCGAGATCCGCTCCACCGCCGCCCGCTGGTCCTCGGTTAGCACGAACGGCAGCCCGTGCTCGAGCCAGCGCGCGGTGACCACGGGCGGACCGTCCAGGCGTGCGGCGCTGCTGCGGGCTTCGCGCTGGGCTCGCCGGCGCAGGAACAGCAGCTGGGTCAGCAGCAGCTCCTCGTAGGCCAGCCGACGTCGGCCGGCCTCGGCGTCGGTCGGGCGCTGGGGGAAGTGGATGGCCCCCAGCGCCGCGGCCCGGTCGGGGAGCCCCTCGGCGCACCGCAGCGCGGACGGCAGCGGCTCCCAGACATCGGCCAGCGCGGGTGCGGCGGCCCGCACCTGCGCCCACAACTGGGTGGAGCTCAGGCCCTCGGTGGCCGGGTAGTGGGCGACCTCCCCCTCGGCGCCGGCCGCCTGCTCGGTGGGCGCGTGATGAGCCACCTTGAAGCGGTTGGACCCCTCGTATTTGCCGTGCAGGACCAGGCGCGTGCCGGGGCGGTAGCGGCCCTCCAGCCAGGGCTGGTTGAAGAAGGTGACCTTCATCGGACCGGTCTCGTCGGCCACCGTCGCCTCCACCAGCGGGCGCATCCCCCGTCGTCGCACGGGACGGGAGCGTATGGAGCGCACCTCCACCACCACGGTCGCCGACTCGCCCGGCGTCAGGGTGGCGATCGTTCGTGCCTCGCGGCGATCGCGGGGAAGGTGCTCGAGCAGGTCTCCGACGCTCAGCAGCCCGAGCGACTCGGCGGCGTCCGCCGCCCGCGCCGACGGCCAGCTGACCGGTGCCTGCAGCCGCGAGGGTCGCGGCCAGCGCACCGGCGCGCCCGCCAGCCGGTCGAGGTCAAGGCTCTCGTGTTCGGCAAAGGCGGTGGGAAGCGGCTCGCCCGTCACGTCGCCCACATGATGACCGCGGCTGCGGTCGGCGCGGTCAGGCGCCTACTCCGCCGCCAGCAGCCACCAATAGCTCGGCTGCCCACCGAGCCGGTGCTCGATCTCGGACCCCTCCGGGGTCAGGCCGGGCAGCTCGCCGGCCCCCAGGGGGGCGTCCTCGCCCTCCACGCAGGTGATCAGCTCCGCCCCATCGCCCAGGCGCTCGAGCACGGCGGCCAGCGTCGGGCGCGGCTCGCCCCAGGCCACCACCTCGTCGTCTACGAACCCGACGGCCTCGCCGGCCCGAAATCGGCCCTGGGCGTCGTCGCGGGCCGCCGGGGCCACCGCCCCCAGGCGCAGGCCCTCCAGGACGCCGGTCATCAGGCGCGCGTTCTCGGCCGATCCTCGCTCGGGCTCGAGGGCCAGCGCCGCCATCAGGCCGGCCTGCTGAGCGGTCGCCGACACCACGTGGACCTGCTTGTCGGACAGCTCGGCGGCGCGTTCGGCAGTCATGATCACGTTGGGGCTGTTGGGCAGCACCACCACCTCCTCGGCCGGAACATCGTGGATGCCCGCCAACAGCTCGAAGGTGGACGGGTTCAGGGTCGGGCCACCGTCGAGCGTGTAGATCCCCAGGCTCTCAAACAGCGCGCGCATGCCTTCGCCCGCTACCACCGCCAACCCCCCGCTGCGAGTCCGCGACCCGGTGGCGCCGTTGCCCAGGCGCCGGTCGCGCTCGGCCACCTGCGCGCGCATGTCGGCCACGTCCAGACGCGACACCTCACCGATGCCGTCGAACACCGCGGTCGCCGCCGCGGGCTCATCGGTGTGCAGGTGGACCTTGAGCGTCGCGCTGTCGCCGACCACCAGCACCGAGTCCCCCAGACTCTCCAGGCGCTGCTCGAATCGCTGGGTGTCCAGACCGTGCCCGGTGACTGCGAAGTTGGTGCAGAAGCGATAGGTGGAGGAGTGATGGTGGGGATGGGTGATGCGTGCGGGCGCGTGGTGCTCGAGCACCGGCGGCTCGTCGCCGCGCAGCGCCGCGACGATGCCGGCGAAGATCACGGTCAGGCCGTATCCGCCAGCGTCCACCACCCCCGCGTCGCGCAGAACGGCGAGCAGCTCGGGTCCGCGCTTGACCGACTCCTCACCGGCCCGCACGGCGCGCTCGAGCACGCCTGCGATCGCGCTGTCCTGGTCGCTGGGGTGCGCGGACGGATCCAGGCGGGGCTCGGGCATGTGGGCGAGCTCGGAGGCGACGCGATGGGCCATCTCGCGGACCACGGTGAGGATCGTGCCCTCGGCCGGGTCGCGCACCGACTCATAGGCCCGATCGGCGGCGTGGGCCATGGCGGCGCCGACCAGCACCGGATCGACCAGCTCGCCGGGTCGGCTGACGAGCTCCTCGGCGGCGCCGCGAATCAGCTGGGAGAGGATCACGCCGGAGTTGCCCCGGGCTCCCAGCAGGGCGGCCCGGGCCACCGATTCGACGATCTCCTCGCGGCCAATCTCGTCGATCGTGCGCTCGCCCTCGCCGGCCAGTCGATCGAGCTCGTCCAGCACGGCCCGCAGGGTGAGAGCCATGTTGTCGCCGGTGTCGCCGTCGGCGACGGGGAAGACGTTGAGGTCGTTGACCTCTTCGCGGCGAGACTCGAGGTGGGCCAATGCCCCGGCCACCACGGTGCGAAAGCGAACGAGGTTGGGATCGGACATCGCCAGTCCTACCCGCGGGACGGGGGCAACGTGGGGCGAGGGGGCGGAGATGAGGCCACGGAGCGCCCGGGCGCGGGAACGGCGGTCAGAGGGCCTTGGTGACCTTGCCAGCCTTCAGGCAACGGGTGCAGACGTACACCCGCCGGGGCGTGGCGCCATCGAGGATCCGGACCTTCTGGAGGTTGGGGTCAAAGCGGCGACGCGTGGCCACCATCGAGTGGCTGCGATTGTTGCCGAACGCGGGACCCTTCCCACAGGTGTGACAGACCTTGGCCATGGCGGGGCAGTATAGGCGCCGCTCAGGGCGCCAGGCTCGCGCGTAGACGGCCCATGGCCAGCACCGCCTCGGCCGCATGGCGACCCTGGTGGCGCTTGGCGCCGCCGGCACGGGCCACGGCCTGCTCCATGGAGTCCACGGTGAGGACCCCGAAGGCGCACGGCACCCCGGTCCTCAGGCCAACGTGCTGGATGCCGCGGGCCGCCTCGGCGCAGACGTAGTCGTAGTGGTCGGTCTCGCCCCGGATCACCGCCCCCAGGCAGGCCACGCCGCCGTAGCGGCCCGAGTCGGCGGCGTACAGAGCGGCCAGCGGCAGCTCGAAGGCCCCCGGCACGTCAAAGACGTCCACCGCGTCTGCCCCGGCCTGCTCGAAGACCTCCCGGGCGCCGCTGACCAAGCGCTCGGCCAGCTCCTCATAGAAGCGCGCCACGACGATCGCGTAGCGGCTCACGGGGCGCCTCCGCGCCGGTCGCGGGCGTGCTCGGCCTCCAGCATCTCACCGTCCAGGTTCAGGCCCTGGTGGTGCAGGGTGTGGCCCATGCGCTCCTTCTTGGCCCGCAGGTAGGCCTCGTTGTGGGGGTTGGGCGTCGGCTCGATGGGGATCTGGGAGCTGACCGACAGGCCGTAGCCCTCGAGCCCGCGGATCTTCTTGGGGTTGTTGGTCAGGATCCGAATCGAGCTCAGGCCCAGGTCGACGAGGATCTGGGCCCCGATCCCGTAGTCGCGCAGGTCAGCGGGCAGGCCGAGCTCGAGGTTGGCCTCGACGGTGTCCAGGCCGGTTTCCTGAAGCTTGTAGGCCCGCAGCTTGTTGAGCAGCCCGATGCCGCGGCCCTCCTGGGCCAGATACAGCAGCACCCCGCACCCCTCCTGTTCGATCATGGCCAGCGCCGACTCCAGCTGCTCGCCACAGTCACAGCGCAACGAGTGAAAGACATCGCCGGTCAGGCACTCCGAGTGCACACGGACGAGCACGTCGCTGCGTCCCGCGACCTCCCCCTTGACCAGCGCCACGTGGTGCTTGTCGTCGACCAGTGAGCGATAGCCGATGGCGGTGAACTCACCGAACCCGGTGGGCAGGGCGGTGTCCACCACCCGCTCGACCAGACGGTCGTGGGCGCGGCGGTAGGCGATCAGGTCGGCCACGGTGATCATCCGCAGACCGTGGCGCTGGCAATAGTCCGCCAGGTCCGGGACACGCGCCATCGTGCCATCGTCGTTCATCACCTCACATATGACCCCGGAGGGGTTCAGCCCGGCCAGCCGCGCCAGGTCGACGGCCGCCTCGGTCTGGCCGGCACGTTCGAGGACACCCCCGGGCCGGGACTTCAGGGGGAACACGTGGCCGGGCTGGACCAGGTCGCGGGGGCTGGTGCTCGGGTCGATGGCGACCTGGATGGTGCGAGCCCGGTCGTGGGCGGAGATGCCGGTGGTCACCCCCTCGCGCGCCTCGATCGAGACGGTGAACGGCGTCTCGAACGGGGACTCGTTCTTGGCCGCCATCAGGTCCAGGCCCAGCTCGTCGCAGCGCTCGGGCGTGAGCGATAGGCAGATCAGCCCGCGCCCCTCCTTGGCCATGAAGTTGACCGACTCGGGGGTGGCGAACTGGGCCGCCAGAGTCAGGTCGCCCTCGTTCTCCCGATCCTCGTCGTCGACGACGACGATCATCTTGCCCTGGCGGATGTCCTCCAGGGCCTCCTCGATGGTCGAGAACGGCGTGCGCAGGCCGGCTGAGGAGCTCACGCCCGCCCCCCGGCCGCGGTCGGGGACCCCGCGTCCGAGACCGGCGCCAGGAGGCGCTCGAGGTGCTTGGCCAGGACGTCGACCTCGACGTTGACCAGGCGGCCCGCCTCCAGCTCGCCCAGCGTGGTGCGCGTCCGCGTCTCGGGGATCAGCGACACGGTCAGGTGGCTATCGCCGAGCTCGGCGACGGTCAGGCTCACGCCGTCCAACGCTATCGACCCCCTGGCCACCACGTAGCGCAGCAGCTCGGGGTCCAGGGCCACCGTCACGCGCGCCGCCAGACCCTCCTCGCGGACCTCGGTCACCGTGGCGATCCCGTCCACGTGGCCCTGCACGACGTGTCCGCCCAGCCGGTCGGCGGCTCGCAGCGCCAGCTCGAGGTTCACCAAGGAACCGGCCGTCAGGTATCCCAGCGAGCTGAGCCCCAGCGTCTGGCGCATCACGTCGGCCGAGAAGGCACCCTCGGCCACGCTGGTGGCGGTCAGACATACGCCGCTGACGGCGATCGAGTCTCCGGCCTGGAGCTCGCGCGTCAACACGCTGCGCAGCACCAGGCGCGCGCCGTCCTGGGTGGCCCGGACCTCGGCCACCTCGCCGACATCGGCGATCAGCCCGGTGAACACCTCACCACTCGCGCAGTCGGGCGGAGATCAGCAGATCCTCGCTGATGCGCTCGCAGTCCAGGGTCAACGCGTGCATGGCCTCGGAGATTCGCTCCACACCCTCGCCCTCCAGGGGATCGCGGGCGGTGCGACCCCCGAGCAGCAGGGGGGCCAGGAACAGGCGGATCTCGTCGATCTCGCCCGCGTCCAGGAACGCCCCCGCGAGATGCGGGCCGCCCTCGAGCAGCGCGGCGGCTACGCCCTGCGCGCCGAGCTGGTCCAGCGCCGAGCGTACGCGGGCCGGCTCGTTCTCCCCGGTGGCCACGATCACGTGCGCGCCGGCTGCCTCCAGCGCATCGGTCTCCGGGCGAGAGGCCGCCCGCGAGACCACGACGGTGAGGGGGATCTCGGCTGACGCCCGCACGAGCTGGGAGCTCAAGGGCAGCCGGGCGAGCGAGTCGAAGACCACGCGCCGCGGCTGGTGATGGACCCCCTCGACGCGAGCGGTGAGCTGCGGATCGTCGGCCAGGGCCGTCCCGATCCCCACCACCACCGCGTCCACGCTCGCGCGCCAGCGGTGGGCGCGGGCGCGGCTGGCCTCGTCGGAGATCCACTTGGAGTCCCCTCCCTCGGTGGCCACCTTGCCGTCGAGGGTCATGGCTGACTTGAACAGCACCCAGGGGCGTCCGGTGCGAGCGTGCTTGCGAAATCCCTGGTTGAGCAACCGTGCCCGGGTGGCCAGCTCCCCGTCACCCAGGACGACCTCGATGCCCTCGTCCCGGAGGATCCCCAGACCCCGTCCGGAGGCCTTCTCCGAAGGGTCGTCACAGGCCACGACGACACGCGACAGCCCGGCGGCGACGATGGCATCGGTGCACGGCGGCGTCTTGCCCTCATGGCAGCACGGCTCGAGTGAGACGTACAGCGTGGCCCCGTCGAGGTCGACCTCGTCACAGGCGGCGATCGCGTTGACCTCCGCGTGGGGCCCGCCGTATTCGGCGTGCCAGCCCTCCCCCAGCACCTCGCCGTCACGGGCGATCACGGCGCCGACCACGGGGTTAGGATTGACCATCCCCAACCCACGACCCGCGAGCTCGATCGCGCGCTGCAGGTGGAGCTGGTCGGTGTCGGTGCTCGGGGGCATCACCTGCAGTTGAGGATAGGGCCCGTTCCCGCGGGGCGGCGGCCCGCCTGCCGCCCCGGGCCGGGCGGGGCCTCGATCAGGCCGTGCTCAGAGCAGCGCTCAGCTGCCCGCACACCCTCCGTGGGTGAGGTGATAGACGGTCATCACCGGGCCCGGCCGGTGATAGGCGAGGGGGTAGTAGTCAAAGCTGAAGTCGAAGTTGAATGACACGGGCGACGCACCGGAGGCGAAGGGCGAGGCCCGAAAGGCCACGATGCCCTGACGGGCCAACCGCTGGTAGTAGGCGACGGCGTTGGGAACCTGGCGGGAGGCCTCCTGCACCCTCCCGGACTGGGTGGAGCCGCTGATCACCCAGCAGTACCCGTTGGACTCATAGAGGTCGACCAGCTCGGGACGGGTGTAGCGCTCATAGTCCTCGATGTAGACGATCGGGCCCGCAGCCAGCTTCAGCGTGCCGTCGGAAGCGATCTGGGAGCGGCTGGTGGGGAACTTGGCCCAACGATCGCCGTTGGCGGTCACCGCCGAGGGGCGGCCGATGTCCTGGGCCCACTGATTGGGCACCACCGGCTCGACGACTATCTTGGACCCCTCCGGGATGTGGGCCACCAGCCAGGTGCGGGTGAGGTTGCGGGTGTCCGCGCGCGAGAGCACCAGCCCGTCGTGGATCGAGTGCACCAGGCCCTGGGTGCACAGGGCCACCGCGGCCAGGGCCACGAGCGTGGGCCGCAGGGCGGGGCGGCGGCGACCCAGGCGGTCGGCGAACTCGAGCACCGCGTAGGCGCCCAGCAGGCAGATCAGCGGGAGCGCCGGCATCAGCCAGCGCCCGAAGTATCGGCCCTGGGAGCCCATGAAGATCAAGAACAGGAGCGGGCCGGGCACGAGCAGGGCCACCAGCCGGCGCTCGTCCCACCACAGCGCCACCGCCCCGCCCAGCGCGGCCAACGCGGGCACCCAGCCCAGCCCCCACGTCAGCGCCCACAGGTAGTACGGGATCCCGGCCCCACCGGTCTGACCCAGCTTGCCCGCGCCGCCATCGGTAACGGTGCTCTGGTGCACCAGGCCGTTGCGGAAAGCGGTGAAGTCCAACACCGAGTACGGGTTGGCCACCGCGAAGGCCAGCACCGCGATCAGGCCGGCCATGATGAGCCCGATGACGGCCGAGCGCCGGCCCCCGGGGGCTAGGAACTGGGCTGCGGCGGCCGCCACCAGTGGCAGCAGCACGATGCCCCCGGTGTACTTGGTGGCACAGGCCAGCCCGAGTCCGAGACCCGCCATCAGATAGTCGATCGGCCGTCCCAACCGCAGGATGCCCGCGGTTCCCAACAGCGACAGGGTCACCGGAGCCAGAGTCGGCACGTCGTTGAGCGCGAGGTGGGAGTAGAAGACGGGCAGGAAGCTGACGCCCATCAGGGCGGCGGCGAGCAGCCCGACGCGCCGGTCGACCAGGCGTGAGCCGGCCAGGTACAGAAGCCACACAGCCCCCGTTCCCAACAGCGCGGCGACGACCCGCGCGACCACGAAGATCGCGGTGGGATCGCTGGCGACGGCGTGCGACACCGCCGTGCGACCCCCGTAGTAGACCGTGAAGACGGCGTGCAGCACGTAGGTGAACGCGGGTGGGTTGTTGAAGTAGTGCGGGTTCAGGTCTCCCTGGTTGAAGAACGCCACGGCCTTGTTGACGAAGTGGCTGTTCTCGTCGGTGTTGTAGACAAACGGCAGGCCGCTCTTGATCCCCCACAGGCGCAGCGCCAGCGACAGCCCGAGCACGGCGCCGAGGGCAACCCACCACCCCCAGGGCCACGCCTTCGCCCTAACAGCGCGCATAGGCCGTGTAGTACTGGCTGACCGCTATGCGGTCAAAGCCGGCGGGTGGGACCTGGATGATCGGATCGTCGCTGGTCTCGACGATCGCCTGCTGGAAGATCGCGGCACCCGTCGCGTACAGGGCCACCCCCCGCGACACCTTGCGCTGGAGCTCGAAGTGTCCGCGGCGGGCGCGGACCACGGCCTGGTTGCGCGCCAACACCTCGCGAGCCCCCCGGCCCAGCACCCAGCGCACGTCGGGGATCAGCTTGTGGTTGGGGACAGAGATCGGCCCGCAGCGCATGGCCGCCCGCACGCGAGGGTTGGCGAAGATCGCCAGCAGCGAGGCGTGCGAGTCTCGCCGAAAGGTCAGCTGGGTCTCAAAGCTCGTCAGGCTCAGGGTTCGGGCGGCGTTGAGGATGCCGAAGGCGACCAGGGCCAGGGCGGCCAGCGCCCACGTGCGGCGCAGCCATCCCGGCTCGAGCATCGTCCACCCGCCGACGCCGACCGCGGCGAAGACCATCACCATGACCGAGGCCGGCAGCAGATAGCGGTCGATGACCGACAGCCCGGCGGCCCCCACCAGCACGAACGTGACGATTCCGACGGCCAGCAGCACCGCGGGCATCACCACCCGCCGCGGGCTGAGCCACAGGGCCAGCGCGCCCCCCACGCCCGCGCCGATCAGGACCGGGACCTTGTCCAGGCGCACCAGGAACCCGCCCAGCGCGCCCGGGACCGAGGCGAACCCGGTCGAGCGTCCGAGCTCGTCGGCCAGGTCGCTGGTGGAGTGAAGCGAGTACAGCGGGTCGCCGGTCACCGCCAGGTCCACACCGGCCCAGGCCGCCGGCCCGATCGCGGCCAGGGCGGCGAAGCGCAGTCGCTGCTCCCAGCTGGCCGGCCACGCGCACCACAGGAAGTACAGGCCCGTCATCAGCCACGCCTCGGGCCGCAGCAGCCCCGCCGCGGCCAGGGCCAGGAATACGGGGGTGCCCCGCCGCGGCCGCTCGATCTCCAGGGCGCCCGCCCATACGATCATGGCCAGGTACGGGATGTCCAGGTAGCCGCGCGCGGCCAGGAACGGGAACTCAAAGCGCGTGCACAGCAGCGCCACCGCGACGGCCCCGACCAGCGGAGTGAAGGCGAGTCGCGACAGCCGGTACAGGCCCGCGGCCAACCCCAAGAAGGAGGCGACGGTGCACGCCACCATGATCCGGTCGGCGCCCCGGCCGAACACCGACAGCAGCACGCCAAAGGCGATCGCCAGCGGATGCTCGGTAGGCGCCCGGTAGACGCCGAAGGAGGGCGGGTGCAGATGGAGGATCTCCCGGCCCCACAGCAGCGCGTAGTAGGAGTCGTAGTTGGGGAAGGTCGGATAGGCAAAGAAGGCAGCCGCCGCGAGCACGCCCAGCGCCAGCAGACCAAATCCGGCCCATCCCGACGGGGGCAGGGCAGCCAGACGGGCGAGCCAGCCGGGGCCCGTCCGGGGTCGGATCAGTGTCGCGCTCTCCATGAGGGATCGGGCAGACCCGCGCACGGTGATGCGAGAACGGACTTGGCGGGCATCCGGTCCTCTGGGATACTGCCCCCGGTGAAGTTTACGGCACCGTCGGGGCCCTGCTGACGGTGCCCGGGAGGTCTGAGGAGAACGAGCGACCCCCGCC
>DASYID010000080.1:0-4671 GCA_036252775.1 Solirubrobacteraceae bacterium | reverse complement strand
GCTCGCCTACCTCGCAGCGGCCGTGCGAGGGCGCACCCCGGTCTTCCGGACGCTGTGGCTCTACGTCGCGCTCGCCGGGGGTGTCCTCAGTGCCCTCGCGACGGTCGGGTTCGAAGCCTCGAAGCTGGCGGCGATCTCGTCGTTCCTCGACGGGCCGCGAACGGTGGACAGCGCCATCCACATCGGTCACTCGACGTCGGCCACGACGGCACAGCTCGTCGGGCTCGTGGGCTCGTTCGCGCTGGGCCTCGGCTGGCTCGTGATCTGCCTCAACGCCATGCGCGCCGGCCTGCTGACCCGCTTCATGGGGGTGCTGGGCATCATCGTCGGCGTCCTCGCCGTGATTCCCCAGCTGGCCTCCCCCGTTCCGGTCGTCCAGGCCTTCTGGCTGTTCGCGCTGGCCGTCATGATCTCCGGGCGCTGGCCCAACGGCACCCCGCCCGCCTGGGTCAGCGGCCAGGCTGAGCCCTGGCCCAGCCAGCAGGAGCTGCGCGAGGCCCGCGAGGCGGCCCGCGCGCAGAGCCAGCCGCCCAAGGCGTCGGGCCGGCCGGTCACCGCTGATCCCGACACTCCCGCCCCCGCACCGACGCACCCCGCCTCCAAGAAGCGCAAGCGCAAGCGCCGGCGCTGACACGCACGCCGGGTCGCGGTAGGTTGAGCGGCCCATTCACCGGCGTCTGCACAGGGAGGCGAGATGACCAGCGAGGAGACCCCGCGTACGCTTGAGCAGGAGCTCGGCTCGCTGCTTGACCAGGAGCGCTTCGAGCCGCCGGCCGAGTTCGTGCGCGAGGCGCTGCTGAGCGACCCAGCCGTGCATGAGCGGGCCGCGCGCGACCCCGAGGCCTGGTGGGCCGAGCAGGCCCGCGAGCTGCACTGGTTTACGCCGTGGGACGCCGTCCTCGACGACTCCAATCCCCCCTTCTACAAGTGGTTTGTGGGCGGCCGCCTGAACGCCTCCTACAACTGCCTGGACCGTCACGTGGAGGCCGGCCGCGGCGACCGGGTCGCCTTTCACTGGCGCGGGGAGGAGGGCGGTGAGCGCGACATCACCTACGCCGAGCTTCACCGCGACGTTCAGCGCTTTGCCAACGTGCTCAAGGACCGCGGCATCGGCGCCGGCGACGTGGTCGGGATCTACCTGCCGATGATCCCGGAGGTGGTGGTGGCGATGCTCGCCTGCGCCCGGATCGGCGCGCCCCACAACGTCGTCTTCGGCGGCTTCTCGGCCGAGTCGGTGCGGGAGCGCATGGAGTTCTCCGAGGCCAAGGCACTCATCACCGCCGATGGCGCCTCGCGCAAGGGCAAGACGGCGGCCATGAAGCAGGCGGTCGACGAGGCGATGGGCGATCTGGACACGCTGCAGACCATCGTGGTCGTGCGGGACAAGGGTCTCGACTGTCAGATGCGTGAGGGGCGCGACATCTACTACGACGAGGCCCTGGCCGCTGCGGACCCGCAGTGCCCCGCCGAGTCCCTGGATGCGGAGCATCCCCTTTACATCCTCTACTCCTCCGGCTCGACCGCCAAGCCCAAGGGCATCCTGCACACCACCGGGGGCTACCTGACGGGTGTCGCGTGCACGCACCGCTACGTGTTCGACCTCAAGCCCGAGACCGATGTGTTCTGGTGCTCAGCCGACGTGGGCTGGGTCACCGGACATTCCTACATCGTCTACGGGCCGCTGATGAACGGAGCCACGTCGGTGATGTATGAGGGCGCGCCCGACTATCCGGACAAGGACATCTGGTGGGAGCTGTGCGAGCGCTACGGCGTGACCATCTTCTACACGGCGCCGACCGCCATTCGGGCCTGTATCAAGTGGGGTGCGCAATACCCCAACCGACATGACCTGAGCAAGCTGCGGCTGCTCGGTTCGGTGGGCGAACCGATCAACCCCAAGGCCTGGCTGTGGTACCACAAGGTGATCGGCGCCGGGCGCTGTCCGATCGTCGACACCTGGTGGCAGACCGAGACCGGGCACATCATGATCAGCCCGCTGCCGGGGATCACCGCCACCAAGCCGGGCTCGGCCACCACGCCGTTCCCCGGCATACAGGCGGCCGTGGTGGGCGAGGACGGTCAGGAGGTCGAGCGCGACACGCAGGGTCTGCTCACCCTGCGGCGTCCCTGGCCCGGGATGCTACGCACGCTGTATCGCGACGACGAGCGCTTCGTCGAGACCTACTGGAAGCGCTTCGGTCCCGAGACCTACTTCGTGGGCGACGCCTCGCGTCAGGATCCCGACGACTACTTCTGGGTCATCGGGCGCGTCGACGATGTCCTGAACGTCTCGGGCCACCGCCTGTCCACGGCGGAGATCGAGTCGGCGATCGTCTCCTATGAGAAGGTGGCCGAGGCAGCGGTCATCGGTCAGACCGACGAGGACACCGGCCACTCGGTGTGCGCTTTCGTAACGCTGCAGGGGAACCTCGATCCCTCCGACGAGCTGGTGGCCGACATCCGCGAGCACGTGGCCGTAAAGATCGGCAAGTTCGCCCGTCCCAAGCGCATCATCTGGGCCGATGACCTGCCCAAGACCCGCTCGGGCAAGATCATGCGACGGTTGCTGCGCGACATCGCCGAGGGCCACGAGCTGGGTGACGTGACCACGCTGCGCGACCCCGACGTGATGTCGGCGCTGCAGAGCAAGATCGCCGAGCGCTCAGACGAGGAGGACTAGCCCGGGCGCTGTCCGCGGATCACCACGAGCTCCTCCTCGCGCTCGTCGGCGCCCAGCAGCCCCGCCGCCTCCAGGCGGGCGGCGCGGGCGCTCAGCAGCGGCCCCAGCGGCCCCCGGCGGCGCTCGAGCACGGCGACACGCAGGCCGCGCCGCTCGAGGGCCTGCACCGTGCGCTGGGTGTTGCAGACCGAGGAGTGCACCAGCAGCAGGCTGGCGCCCGGACGCAGGTGGCCCGGAGCATCGGAACAGATGCGCTCCAGCAGTGCCCGTCCGTCGCCGCCAGCCTCCCAGGCCCGTCCGAGGCCGCGCTGGGGAAGCTGCTCTGAGTCTGAGGGGACATACGGCGGGTTGGAGAGGATCAGGTCAAAGCGCCGATCCGAGACGGGTTCGAACAGGTTCCCGCGCAGCGCGTGCACCCTGACCCCGTTGAGGCGGGCGTTGAGCCGGGCGCTTAGGACGGCTCGCCGCGAGACATCGACGGCGGTCACCGAGCGCGCTCCCGCTCGCGCCGCGGCCACGCCCAGGGCGCCCGATCCGCTGCACAGGTCCAGAACATCGCCCCCGCAGGCCAGCCCCCGCTCGCGCATCACCTCGGCCAGCAGCCAGGTGTCGCTGTGGGGGGTGAAGACCCCGGGTGGGGCGACGATGCGCAGGGGTGGTGGGGCGACGCCAACGGACACGCGTGGCTTCTATCCTGCGCGGCCCGCGTGCAAACCGCTTCGCCCCCCAGCCCGACGGTGCAGCAGCTGCGAGAGGCGTTTCGCGAGCCCGGGAACTTCACCCTCGGGGTGGAGGAGGAGGTCATGCTGGTCGACCGCCAGACCCTTGACCTGATCCCCCAAGCCAAGCCGGCTCTGGAGCGCGTCTGCGGGGACGACCGCTTCAAGCTCGAGCTGCCGGCCTCCCAGCTTGAGATCGTCACGCCGGCGCTGTCCTCGGCGGCCGAGATCCAGGAGTTCCTCACCGCGGCCCGCGCGGATCTGGCGGCCGCCGTGAGCGACCTGGGCGGGGTGATGAGCGCGGGCGTTCATCCCTTCGCGGCCGCCAGCGGTCCCGTGCACCGCGACGGACGCTATGAGGGGGTGGCGCAGGAGTACGGACCGGTGGCCGAGCGTCAGCTCGTGTGTGCGCTGCAGGTCCATGTCGCCGTCCCGGGCGAGCGACGGGCGCTCGCCGTCTACAACGCGCTGCGCTCGCACCTGCCGGCGCTGGCGGCGCTGGCGGCCAACGCCCCCTATCACGAGGGAGTGGACACGGGGATGGCCTCCGTACGGCCGTCGATCTGCCAGCAGCTGCCGCGTCAGGGGGTGCCACCGGCGATCGAGTCCTTTGAGGCGCTGGCCGCCGACTGGGCCTGGGGGGCTCGCGCCGGCACCCTGGTGCGCCCGGCGCGGTGGTGGTGGGAGCTGCGTCCCCACCCGTTGCACGGCACGCTGGAGGTGCGGGTACCGGATGCCCAGACCACGCCTGAGGATGCGGCGGCGGTGGCCGCGGTCGTGCACGCCCTGGTGCGGTGGCTGGCCGAGCGCCATGACGCGGGCGAGGAGCTGGCCGTCGAGCCCTCCTGGCGGATCGCCGAGAACCGCTGGTCGGCCTACCGCCACGGGTTGGGGGGTCAGCACGCCGACCTGCGCAGCGGCCAGCGCACGCCGATGCGCGAGCACCTCAGCGCCCTGCTGGAGACCCTGGCGCCGGTGGCGGCGATGCTCAATGCGGGTCCTCAGCTCGAGCACGCCCAGCGGCTGGCGGTGGCCGGTGGAGCCGAGCGCCAGCGGGCGATCGCCTCCGAGCGCGGCGTGCGAGGACTGGCCGCGTGGCTGATGGGACGCTTCACGGGACGGGCCGGAGGGTAGGTTGCTGGCCGTGCCTGCACTACCTGAGCCCC
Source organism: Solirubrobacteraceae bacterium (assembly GCA_036252775.1). Classification (GTDB taxonomy): domain Bacteria; phylum Actinomycetota; class Thermoleophilia; order Solirubrobacterales; family Solirubrobacteraceae; genus DASYID01. Next base: position 106 of record DASYID010000080.1, on the reverse strand, counting down.
GGGGCGAGCTCAGTGAGTGGCTCGTCGCCGAGCTGGACGCGCCCTGGACGGGGAACCCGTCGCCGCGTGGAGGCCGCTATCGCTCGCCCGTGCCCTGGGCCGGCAC
>DASYID010000079.1:0-4218 GCA_036252775.1 Solirubrobacteraceae bacterium | reverse complement strand
GCTGGTGCTGACCAACTGCGATGCGTTTGAGAACTTCCCGCCCTCGTTCTTCAAGGCGCTGGTCAAGGCGGCCACCGTGCCCGGCGGCCTGCGCTTGGCGCTCGCGCCGATGCGCACCGCGGCAGCGCGGCGCTCGCCCCTGGGCTTCGGTCTGCTGTCCCACGGAGATGTCGATCACCTGGCCCGGGAGTGGGTCAAGCCCGTGTTCTCCCAGCCCGCGGTGCTGGAGGACCTGCGCCGCCTGACGGTGGCCCTGGACCCCGAGGTGACGCTGGACGCGGCTAGTCGTCTGGCGGACTTCAGGCGGCCGGTGCTGTTGGCCTGGGCCGCCGACGACCGGCTGTTCCCGCTCGAGCACGCCCGGCGCCTGGCCGCGATCCTGCCCGACGCGCGGCTCGAGACAATTGCCGGCAGCCGGGCCTTCTCGATGATCGACCAACCCGATCGCCTGGCGGAGCTCGTGGGCGGCTTTATTGAGGAGGCGCTTGACGCGCCTAAGGGCGAGCGGACGGTGAGCAGCCGGGCGGGCTGATGGGGCTGATCAGCTGTTGGCCTTCTTGGCGCCCTTTCGTCCCGCCGCCGCCTTCTGGGCCTTGGTTCCGCCCTGGGTGCTGGCGTTGCGCTTCTTACCCGAGCCCGAGGCCTGGCCACCCTTGCTCGAGGAGTCCGGGTCGTTGGCGATACGCGCGGCGCGCTGCTTGCTCATCCCCTTCTTGCGCAGGCCCTCGTACTGCTTGTCGTTCTTGATGCTCGGGCCGTGATCTTTGGCCATCGCGGTTCTCCTCACGCTCGCTTGGTCGGGCCGGGCGTCGCTCGCGCCATCCTGGCCTGAGGGACACGTGTGGGCAGATCCTTCCCCGCGCGGCGCGGTGGTATTCACCGCCGCCCGCCTGCGGAAATTCAGCGCCGCAGCAGTGCGCGCGAGGTAACGACTCGGGAGCGCCCGGCGGCGTCGGTTGCTCGCACGGTCAGCGCCACGACGGCCCGGCGCAGACCGCGGAGCAGGTGGCGACCGCCCACGGTCAGCGTGATGGCGAAGCGAACGGACTGGCCGGGCCTGGCGTCCCGTGCCCGCGCAGTCCCGATCCTGGTGGTCAGCCCGCGGGCGCGAGCGGTCAGGCTCAGAACCAGTGCCACGGAACGGTCGCTGCGGATGACCGCAAACAGGCGCTTGGCCCGCAGCGAGCCCCCTGCCAGCCCAACCCGCACCAGCGGACCGGGCGCGGTGGGTGTCCGACGGGCAGGCGGGGGCGAGGCCGGTGAGGGTCCGGGCGGGGGTGGGCCGGATCCCGGCGGGGTCGGTGCGGACCCGGCCGGGGGTGGGGCGGACCCGTTGACGACCAGCGTGGCCTGCATGAAAGGGTGCACAGTGCACAGGAAGGCGTACTGGCCCGGCTTGAGCTGGGAGGCCCCGGCCGCCGCCGCGCGCCCGCCGTTGGGTATCGACGGCGTCTGAAACAGCGGCTTGTTGTCGGACCCGGTCTGAGTAGAGGTGACGTTGTGGGGGCCGGGCGAGGCCGCGTCGTGGTTCTCGAAGGTCAGCTTGGCTCCCTGAGCCAGCGTGTAGCTCGCCGCATCGAAGCGCCAGACCGTCTGGGCCTGGATCAGAGTGTCAGCCGAGGCGGCGGGGGCGCTGAGCAGGACCACCGCGGCGACGCAGAGGGTGACGGCGCGCCGCGCCCGGCGTGATGGTGTCTCGATCATCGGTGGGCTCGACAATGCTGCTGGGAGCGATCATGCCTGACGCGCTCGCCCCCCGCCAACTCGACATTGGTCTTAAGACCCCCCGGCACCGCTAGACGCCCGGCGCAGCCACCTTTGCCTCCTGGCGCGAGGGACTCACCCGCACGACATCCCAAACCAGCCCCACGCGCTCGAGCCCGGCTATCAACAGCGCGGAGGGGTCAAGCTCGCGACGACGCAGTCCGTGCGCGGCCGAGGTCGGGAAGGCGTGGTGGTTGTGATGCCACGCCTCGCCCAGCGAGGGCAGCGCGAGCCAACCGAGGTTGCGCGACTGGTCGTCGGTGTCGTATCGCCGACGACCGAAGACATGGCACAGAGAGTTGATCGAGAACGTCACATGATGCATGACGAGGACGCGCACGCCCCCGCCCCACAGCAGCCCGGTGAGCCCGCCGTCGACGGTGCCCGTCAACGCCACCCCCAGGCCGAACGGAAACGCCAGGCCGAGAGCCGCCCACAGCAGGAAGGTGCGATCGACGAAGCGCACGGTTCGATCGGCGAGCAGGTCGGGGGCAAAACGCTCCTCGAGCACCGGCTCGGGATCGACATCGAGCAGGATCCAGCCGACGTGGGCGTAGAACAGGCCGCGTAAAGCCCCCCTTAGCCCTCCACCGCGCCACCCGTCGTAATCGACATGAGGGCTGTGCGGATCTCCGACCTGGTCGGCGAAGGCGTGGTGCTTGCGGTGGTGAGCCACCCATTCGATGACCGGGCCCTCGATGGCGGCCGAGCCCAGGGCGGCGAACAGTCCACGCATGGGAGCACTGGTGCGAAACGCCCGGTGCGTGAGCAGGCGGTGAAAACCTACCGTTATGCCAAAGCCGATCGGCAGGTAGGTCACCGCGAAGACGATCACGTCGCTCCAGTGCAGTGCCCCGCCCCAGGCCTGCCACACCGCTACGCCCAGCGCGACCACGGGAAGCACGGTCACGGCGGTGTTGGCGGCACGGTCACCGCGAGAGGCTGTTTGGACGTGTCCCGGCTCGCGCCCGACCGGAAGGTCGGTCCGCGGCTCAGTCCGCGTGGCTGTAGCTGACATCCACCACGACCATACCCGGTGCCCCAGCCCTGGTCACATCAGTAGGCACGGATCCACTCCAGGTTGGCCATCGCCACCAGCCAGCAGGCGAGCACCATCGCCAGAGCCAGCGCCACCGCGACCCACGGCCGCGCGCGCATCAGGCTGACCGCGCCCCCCAGGGCTGGGCCGAGACTGCTTCGCCCGCGCGAGCGACGGTAGACGGCCTGCGCGGCCACCAGGGCGAGCGCGGCCCAGACCACCAGCCACATCCAGTTGTAGTGCGCCCAGCGGGAGTCGCCGTGCATCAGATAGACAAAGGCCCGCGTCGCTCCGCAGGCCGGGCAGGGAATCCCGGTGGCGTGCAGGAGGGCGCAGGGGGGGCCCAAGCCCCGGACGTGGGCCTGGGCGGGCACCAGCAGTCCCACCGCGGGCGGACCCACCACAAGGCTCCCAAGCGCCGCACTGCCCAGCATTCGATCGCGAGCATCCGCATCCGACGCAGCGCCGAGAACTCGGATCATGACCAGCGAGCCTAGCCGGCCGGCACGAGGCCGGCGCGGCCAGAGCCCGGGAAGCTCAGGAGGAGCTGGTCGAGAACGAGGTGTTGGCGATTCCGATCGCCAACAGCAGCAGGGCGAGCACGAGTCCGATGACACCGCACACCAGGCCGGCAGTGGCCATTCCGGTCCCCACCCCGCGCTCGCGAGCGCGGTTGCGGCCGGTGATGCTCAGGACGATGCCGATGATCGATAGGGGGATGCCGAGGAAGACACACCAGGACAGGAGCAGGCCCAGGAGGCCGCAGACGAACCCGGCAATGGCGATGCCAGGCTGACCCGAGCCCCCAGAGGAAGCAGGTTGAAAGGACGGGGGAGCAGCGGGTGGCGGTGAACTGGGGGGAGGAGGGGGGGATGTGCGCATGGTCCGAACCCTAGCGAGGCCGCGGACGGAACGTCAGGCCGGCGCGGAACGCCTGGCGGACGGAACGTCAGGCCGGCGCGGAGCGCCTGATCTCCCGCGCACCGCGACGCCCTGCGCGCACAGGCCGATCAGCGGATGCCAGCCGGTCTGTGGGCGGGGAGATGCGGGCAGGCGCTGGGCAGCATGCGCCCGCGGGGGTTTGTCAGCAATGCGGTTTGGGGAATCTGCTCACTGCTAGGTCGTCCGTCGGTGAGGCGCGACGGCCCTTTCTTGCAGGTGCGAAGGCTCTGAGCACGGCGGCGGCGCGGAGACCTGGCCCTCCCATTAGCCCCGAAAGGAATGGTCCCTCGTTGCCAACTCTTTGCAACCTGTCGCAGCGCGCGGGTTCGTCGCGCCAGTCATCGAGCCCGGACGGCCGCTCACGCGTGTCAGAGCGATTGGTGCTTCCCACCTACGACCGACGCCAAGTGCTGCCCTCGGTCGTACACCTCGGCGTCGGCGGATTTCACCGCTCACACCAGGCGGTCTACTTC
>DASYID010000078.1:0-10146 GCA_036252775.1 Solirubrobacteraceae bacterium | reverse complement strand
CACCTCCACGACCGCTCCCGCCAGTCCCGCCCCCGAGCCGGCGGCCACCACCTAAAGCCGTCGCTTGTCGGTCTGAAGTCCTGCGAGAGGGCGCCCGGCGGGCGCCCTCTCTACTTGTACGATGGCTCGATGGAGGCGACGACCAGCCGGCCCCTGGGCGGTGACCGCGCGCAACGCATCGTCGAGGCGATGCGGGCCAGTGTCGCCCGCCGCGGAGGCGCAGGATCCACCTTTGACCACGTCGCCCGCGAGGCGGGAGTCTCGCGGGGCCTGCTGCACTACTACTTCCAGTCCAAGGAGCAGCTGCTCGTGGAGGTTGTGCGCCACGACTGCGAGCTGCGCATGCGCCGTCTGGGCGAGCAGCTGGAGTCGGTCCGCAGCGCCGAGGACTTCATCGATCGCCTGGTGGCCAGCCTCGAGGAGATGGTGGGACGCGACCCGGACTCGGTGACCCTGTTCTTCGAGCTGTTCACGCTCGCCCGTCGCAACCCCGATATCGCCGCCGAGCTCAACGAGCTGTTGCGCCGGACGCGCGGCCATGTCGCCGAGCTGCTGGCTGCCAAGCAGCGCGAAGGGGTCCTGGCGCTGCGCGCCGAGCCCGAGGCGGTGGCGGAGATCCTGTTCGCGCTCGCCGACGGGCTCGCGCTGCGCATGACCTCCGACGGGGCACGCGACTACGGCGAGACGATCGCCGCGGGTGTGGCCTGCGCCCGGACTTTGCTGATCGAGGAGACCGGCCGCGGCGCGGCCCGCTAGTCCTCGTTGTGGCCGGTGGCCGGGCGAAAGCGGGTGGCGATGGTGATCAGCAGGTGGGCCAGCCCGAGCACGATGAAGAAGGCGGTGGGCGGGGACTCGCCGGTGAACCCGAACAGGAACGGCGCCGCCACCAGCAGGGCGGCCAGCGCGTAGTCGAGCAGGATGTGGGCGGAGACGGGCAGGCTGTCGATGAGGCTGGTTGGCCCGGCCGTGGTGGCCGCCATCACCAGCACCGCCACGCCGGCCACGATCGACACCGCGGTCGCCGCCCCGGAGCTGAAGCTCAGCGCGAAGGGCGCCACGATGAGCGCCACCGCGGCGACGTATTCCAGCACGCCGTGGATGGCCAACGAGAGAGGTCCCTGACGCAGCATGGGCGGACCATAGCGGCCCCGGACTAGGCGAACAGCTTCGGCAGGCGCGCCATCATGCGCAGGCTGCCGCTGGGACGCAGGCGGCGGCGCAGGATCAGGCGCCGAGGGTCCTCGCGGCCGGCCACCACGTCCACCCAGTCCTCGAAGCGGCACCTCAGCGTGAGCTCCGGGCGGTCAACGCGACCCTGGCTCATCTCGCTGGAGCCATTGTCCATGTGCAGGTACCAGGGCTCGGCGTCGTCGAAGTCCCACTGGATGCGGGTCCCCGATGGCACGACGCGCGGATCGGCCTGCCGGCGAACGGTGTCAAACAGGGTCTCGACCGCGTGGGGGTCGCGCGAGGGCGGCCCCGTCTTCTCACCGAGCATGTTGGCGCGCAGCAGCGTCAGCCCCCGCTCGCCCCGCTGGCGCGGCGTGAGGTCGAAGGGCAGCGGAAGGCGCTGCATGGCCTCCTCGGGCATGCCCATCGCCCGCAGCTTGGCCTCCATCGAGGTCGCGCCCTCCTCGTAGATGTCCTCCAGCGAGAACCCGAAGCACTCCGTGTAGCCCAGGTCCCAGTTGGGCGGGACGAAGACCGCGGTGGTGTAGGGCAGGATCTCGGCGATCAGCTCGACGATCGCGTCGATGCACTCACGGTCCTCGCGGATCAGGTCCGACAGCAGCTTGACGCCGAAGCCGATGTGTCGCTGCTCGTCGGCGGCCACGTTGCGCATCCCTTCGTAGAAGCCGGGCAGCAGCTGGCGCTTCTCGAGGTAGCTCTCGATGAAGTGCTGGCCGGGCTGGGCCAGGGTGGCCTCGATGATCAGGTGATAGAGGGTCACCGCCTGGGCGAGCTTGGGGCGGGAGCGGTCGGCGCGCAGCTCGTCGGCCATGCGGTCCAGTCGGGCGAACGTCTGGCGAAAGCCCCAGGTCAGCTCGGGCTCGGTGGCGGCCAGCACCCCCGCTGTATCTCCGCCCCCCACCTCCACCACCTCGGTCATGAAGCGCTTGAAGAAGACCGCGTGGCGTGCCTCGTCGACCTGCTGGGTGGCCAGGAAGTACTTCTGCTCCTCCCGCGGAGCGGCATCGATGAACGGAGACAGGTTGTCGGCGACCGAGTCCTCGCCGTGAAAGAACAGCGAGTAGTTCCACAACGCGGCCTTGCGCTCGAGCTCACTGAAGGTCTCCGCCCAGTCGCGGCGGTCCTGGGCGAAGTCCAGCTCGGTGGCGCGCCAGTTGCCCCTCTCCCAGCGTGCGTAGAGGTCCTCGTAGCTGATCGCGTCGGTGGCGCTGGATGCTGCGCGCGGGGGTGACATCTGCAGCGGGGTACTCATCGACGCCGGTCTCCTCTCACGTGGCGGCCCTCCGGGCAGACGGTACTCCCGGGCCCGGTCCGTCGTGTGACAGCGGTCACACAACCTCGCGAGTGGCTATTGTCGCAGGCGTGATCGTCCGCCACCGCACCCTCAACACCATTGGGCTCGTGCTGCTGCCCCTGCTCGTTGCCCTCCCGACGCTGCCGGCCGGCGCCGCGCCCACGGCTCAGGCCGGCGCCGCACCCACGGCTCGGGCCGGCGCAGCACCCACGGCTCGGGCCGGCGCAGTCAAGTTCTTTCGCACGCCGAGTGGGTCCATCGGGTGCGCCTACCTCAGCGGCTCGGGCTCCGATCTGCGCTGCGATGTGCGCTTCAGCACCCGATTTCAGGGCAAGCACAAGTGCACCGAGGGCGACTACGGCCAGTCCTTCTCGATGACCGCCCGCGGCCGTGCCGCACCCCGCTGTGCGAGCGACACCGTCCTGATGACCACCTCCCCAGTCCTGGCCTACGGCCACACCCGTCGCTACGGGGCCTTCACGTGCACGTCTAAGAAGAGCGGCCTGACCTGCCGCAACAGCCGTCGTCACGGCTGGACGCTGTCGCGCCAGAGCCAGCGGCTGTTCTAACGGCCCAGCCGACGGGGGGCGATCGGCGGGCAGCGCGCCCATGGGCCGGCGTCAGGCTCAGTCGAGCTTGGGCGTACGCCAGGGGGCGGCGAGGCGGCGGGTCAGCTCGTCGGCCAACGCGTCGATGGCCACGCGCTCCTGGCCCAGGGAGTCACGGTCACGCACGGTGACGGTCGAGTCCTCGAGGCTCTGGTGGTCGACGGTCACGCACCATGGGGTGCCGATCTCGTCCTGGCGGCGATAGCGCTTGCCCACCGACCCCCCCTCGTCGTACTCGGTCTGCATGCGCTCGCGCAGCGAGTCATAGATGTCGCGGGCCAGCTCGGGCTGGCCGTCCTTGCGCACCAGGGGCAGGATGGCCGCCTTGATCGGGGCCAGCAGGGGGTGAAGGCGCAGCACGGTGCGCTGCTCGGACTCGAGCTGCTCCTCGTCGTAGGCGTCGACCAGGAAGGCCAGGGTGGCGCGATCGGCGCCCGCCGCCGGCTCGATCACGTGCGGCACGTAGCGCTCACCGCTGGCCTGGTCGAAGTACTCGAGCTTTTCGCCCGACAGCTCGGCGTGCGCGGTGAGGTCGAAGTCGCCACGGTTGGCGATGCCCTCGAGCTCTGACCAGCCGATCGGGAACAGGTACTCGACATCGCTGGTGGCCGAGGAGTAGTGCGACAGCTCATCGGTCTCGTGGGGACGCACGCGCAGGTGGTCGGGACGGATCCCCAGCTCGGTGTACCAGCGCTCGCGCTCGGTGACCCAATGCTCAAACCAGCGGTCGGCCTCGCCCGGCGCCACGAAGAACTCCATCTCCATCTGCTCGAACTCGCGCGTGCGGAAGATGAAGTTGCCCGGGGTGATCTCGTTGCGAAACGACTTGCCGACCTGGGCGATGCCGAAGGGCGGCTTGCGGCGGGAGAACTGCAGCACGTTCTTGAAGTTGATGAAGATCCCCTGCGCGGTCTCCGGGCGCAGGTAGACCGTGGCCCCGGACTCGCGCACCGGCCCGATCGTCGTTTCGAACATCAGGTTGAAGTCGCGCGCCTCGGTGAGCGAGCACTCGGAGGTCTCCCCGGGGTGGCGCGATGGCTTGCGCCCGCAGGGGAGCTGATCGAGGTGGTCGGCGCGAAAGCGCTGACCGCACTCGCGGCAGTCCACCAGAGGGTCGGTGAACCCGGCCAGATGACCGGAGGCCTCCCACACCCGCGGGTGCTGGAGGATGGCGGAGTCCAGCGCGACGATGTCGTCGCGGCGCTGGAGCATCGATCGCCACCACTGGGCCCGCACGTTGCCCTTGAGCAGCACCCCGTAATGGCCGTAGTCGTAGGTCGAGCCCAGGCCTCCGTAGATCTCTGAGGAGGCGAAGACGAACCCACGGCGCTTGCACAGGGCGACGATCTTGTCCATGGTCACGGCGTCGGGCATCGGCGCCGGATGCTATCCGGGCCTCGGGAGCCCGCAGGCCGCGCTCCTATACTCAGCTGCCCATGCCCATCTATGAGTACCGCTGCGAGAAGGGCCACACCTTCGAGGTCATGCAGCGCTTCAGCGACGATCCGGTCACCACCTGCACGACCTGTTCGCGACCGGTCCAGAGGGTGTTTCACCCGATCGCGGTTCACTTCAAGGGCAAGGGCTTCTACAACACCGACTACGGCACCCGCAACCGTCAGCGCGAGCTGGCCAAGGCGGGTGAGGGCAGCTCCTCGGAGGGGTCCTCGAGCTCGGACTCCGCCGCGGGCTCAGAAGGCAAGGGCGACAAGCCGGCCAAGCCCGACAAGCCTGACAAGGCCGCCAAGTCAGACGGGTCCTCGGCCCCGGCCAAGACCGCGTCCAAGTCCGAGCCCAAGCCGGCCAAGCCCACCAAGAAGCCCGCCTCCGAGTAGCAGCGGCGAGTTCGCGTGGTGCGACGGGCGCCCGCGGGCTATCCGCGAGAGCGGGGGGAGCGCTGGGCGCGACCGGGTCGCCGTCCCCGGGGCCGCTGCCGGTGCGGCGGCCGACGGCGAGCACAGGTGTGGTAGAGCGCCGTCCGCGAAACGGTCCGCGTGCGCCGGCCCTGTCGCACCCGCAGGATCACGCGCACGCGGAAGCTGCCGCGGGGAAGGCCGTGCAGGTCGATGCGCGTGCCCCGCAGGGCCCCGCCGCCGAGACGCTCGCGGCGACGGCCGTTGATGAGCACGCTGCCTCCCACCAGCCGCGCTCCGCGGGGACGGCGGACGTGGATGGTCAGGCGGCGATGGCTGACGCAGCGACGCTGTGAGGGGAGGCCGATCAGGCCCAGGGCGGTCAGCCGGCCGCTGGCCGAGGAGCCACCGCAGCCCACGAGGTTGACGGTCAGCGGCCCGTCGCTGGTGACGTTGAGTCGCGCGCCGCAGCCCAGCCGGGCACGCGAGGCGTTGACGGTGAAGCTCGAGACGTTCTTGGCCTCGACGTCCAGGGCGTTGCGCTTCGGGCTCACCGGCGTGGGCCCCCAGTCGCGAGCCTGGCTGGCGTAGCTGAGGGCCGGAAGGTTGCCCCCGGTCAGCGCGCCCGCCGAGTGGACGGTGGGGTTGGGTGTCGGGTCGCCGGTGCCGAAGCCCTCCGAGCGGGCGTCCACGGTGCCCAGCGGCGCGGTGGCGGAGGGATGGCTGGAGTCGCGCAGCCTGACGTCTGACACCCAGTAGGCGTGGCCCGCCGCGGTGCCGTCGGCCGGGAAGTCCATCGTCGGGTTGTAGACGTAGGTGACATGGGCGGGGTTGGGGTTCACCCGCGCCGCGCCCAGGAAGTCAGCCGCCGGCTGGTACTGGTCGTTGAAGGCCAGGGTGAGGTGCTCGGCCGGGGGGGAGAACAGGTCGAACTCGTAGCGCAGACCCAGGCTGTCGAAGGTGTTGGCCTGGGTGACGGCGCCCGCGGCGGGAACGAGCTCGTCGGTGGACGCGTTCCAGATCAGAAAGGGGATGTTGCGCAGCGAGGCGAGCTGGCGGTTGGTGTTGGACTGGTCCCCGCCGGGCTGGGGGGGCGCGGGGGGAGCCCAGATGCCCAGGCCGGGAGGCCCCACCGTGGGCTGGCCGCGGGCGAACAGATCGGGGAACTGAGCGGCGAGCTTGTAGGTGCCATAGCCGCCCATCGAGTAGCCGGTGACCACCGTGAACGCCGGATCCAGGCGATAGTGCGCGGCCACATCGGCCCACACCTCGAAGGTGTCGGCGCCGGCCTGGTCGTAGTACCAACCGTCGGTCCCCCGGCCCTCGGGCGTGACCACGATCGAGCCGGTGGCCCGGTCGCCGAACTGGCTCTGGTTGCGCGTGGCGAAGTACTGGTTGTAGTTGGCGTTGAGGGAGTGCAGCAGCAGAGTCATGCCGTAGCCGGCCGCCGGTGGGGCCTTGGTGGGGATGTAGATGGCGTAGGGCTGCAGGCGCCCGCGCAGCTCACCCTTGCAACCGGCGGAGCTGGCGCAGCCGCTCGAGTAGTCCCGGCCCTGGGCGGTCTCGAAGTGGCTGGCCACGATGCGGTCCATCGCGCCGGTGGTCGGGACCCCCTGGGAGCGGTCGGTCATGTCGTCGTTGGCGCCGCGCGCGAGCTTGGAGAAGTCGACGTTGACGTACAGGCCGGAGATGTCGCCGCTGGCCAGCGCCAGGGCCTGGGCCTTGTCACGCCACCAGGCGGCGCTGGTGGCCACCGATCCCACATCCGACGGGCTGGGCCGCAGCTCCTGGTTGGCGGAGGGCTGACCCGTGGCCTCGGTGGAGTGCTCGAAGCGGAAGGCCACGTTGAAGAAGGCCGGCGCGGCGGCGCCCATGCCGCCCGCCCCGCCCGGGTGCGTCGCGTCCGCGTTGTCCTGGGGCAGCAGGTAGCGGTTGGCCTCGCGGTCCCACAGCCCGATGCCCGCGGCCAGCCGCACCACGCGTCCGGCCGGGTCGAAGGTGGTGTGGGGCACGCGCACCTCCAGCTGGCGTCGGGCCATGTCGACGGCTACCGGCAAAGGTCCCCCGACGGGCGTTCCGACGGCGCTGCGCACGTCGGCGGTGGTCCCGTGGATGGTCAGGAACAGGTCGGCGGGGGCTGACACGTTGGCCCCGTAGGGGAACGGGAGCTTGACGCCGGGCGTGCCTCCGATGGCGATCGTGGTGGCGATCCTCGACGGGTCCTTGAGCGAGTTCAGCGCGACGCGAAACGCAGTCGAGTCCGCCAGCGGCCTCACCCGCAGCTCGACGAAGTCCGCGGCGTTGCCCGCGTACGCCGCGTCGGTGGGGTAGGTGTAGGTCCCGTTGGGGGTCGAGAACAGGTCACTTGAGGTCGACTGGCCGCCCGGCGCCTTCTGCGGGTCGTTCTGGTCGCGCTGGGACCCGTGGGCGCCGTGGTCGTCGTAGATCCAGTCCTCGTACACGAACTCGCCCGCGCGGTAGGCGCTGGTCCCCGAGATCAGGATCGGGGGGGCGCGCCAGATGCCGCTGTTCGACAGCTGGGGGGCCTGCACCGGCGGTGCGTAGAGGATGCTGGGCCCGGGCCGGGGGCCGGGGCCGCGATACAGCGACGCGGGATCGGCCCTCGAGGCGGCGGGCGTGACCGCGGCGGCGATCCCCGCCGCCAGGCAGGCGACAAGACCGAGCGCCCGACGGGCACCCGGCAGCAGAGGCTGGACCGTCACCATGGTGAATGTAGCGGGCGAGCCCAGCCCCCGCGCCAGACGCTCTACCCGGCCAGGAAGCGCGCCACCTCGCTGCGCTTCTCCGACGCGGACACCGTCAGCCCCACGCCACCGTCAGACAGGGTCGTGACACCCGAGGGCTTGAGCACCCGCGTATTGGGGGAGCCGCTGATGGCCAGGCCGCCGAACAGCCCGATCAGCGTGGGGCCGCCCATGTCCGAGCGGATCGCCTTGGGGGAGTTCCAGGCGATCCACGGCAGCCGCAGGAAGGCAAACGGTGAGACGAGCTGGCCCTTCATGGCGGCAAACAGCTTCTGCTGGCGGCGGGCGCGGGTGATGTCGGACTCCGCCCGATTGCAGTCGTTGTGGCGGGTGCGGGCCAGGGCCAGCGCCTGTTTGCCGTTGATGTGGGTGGTGCCGTGCTTGAGGCGCAGCGTGTAGCCGCCGTTGCGGGAGCCGCCGTTGATGCGCGAGATCACACAGCCGCCCGTGTAGTTGACGCCGCCCAGCGAGTCGATCAGCTGCGGGAAGTTGTCGAAGTTGACCTCGACGACGTGGTTGACGGGCACGCCGAGATATTCCTTGACCGTCCGCACGGCCAGGGCCGCGCCACCAAAGGCGTAGGCCGCGTTTATCTTCAGCCGTCCGTGCCCGGGGATGGCGGCCACGGTGTCGCGGGGGATCGACAGCCGCGCGGAGTGCCCGCCGCCGGTGCGGATCAGCAGCATCACGTCCGAGCGGCTCGGGCCGCTGGTGGAAGACCCCCGCTCGTGGGTCTTCTTGGTGCGCTGATCGGAGCCCAGGACGAGGATGGTGTTGGCTGACGTCAGCGGCCAGCCGGCATGGTCGAGCACCGAGCCCACGTCGCCCGCCACCCGGGACTGCTGGGTCTGGGCGCTGACCAAGAACAGGATCAGCGACAGCACCAGCCAGCCGACGATCAGCGCCAGCAGGCTCAGGATCACCCGCCGCGGGCGCAGGCGCCGACGCCCGCCGCGGGTCCGCGGCCCACCCGCCGGAGGACGGGGGGTGCGGGGTGTGCGCCGGCCGGGAACGCGCTCGGGAGAGCGGCGAATCCCCTCCGCTGCCTCGGCGCGCGGCCACAGGCGAGGACCCGCGCGGTAGCGGGTGTATTGGGGCTCCTCCGGGGGCTCGGGCGGGCGAGGTTCGTCGGCCATGCGCCGGGTCTATAGTGGCCGACATGCCGGCCGAATGCGTGATCGGCGTGGACCTCGGGGGCACCAAGATCCTGGCCGGGACGGTCGATTCGAGCCTGCGCGTGCACCACCGCGCCCAGCGCTCGGCCGTCGCCGCCGACCAGGCCGCGCTGCTCGACGCGCTGGTACAGACCGTGGCCGAGCTGCGCTCGGTGGCCGAGACCGAGGTGGCCGCGGTGGGCTTTGGCATCCCCTGCCTGATCGACCACGAGCGCGGAATGGCCACCACGGCGGTGCACCTGCCCCTGATCAACCTGCCCTTTCGCGACGTGATGGCCGAGCGCCTGGGCCTGCCGGTGTTCGTCGACAACGACGCCAACGCGGCGATGCTGGCCGAGCATGGCTTCGGGGCCGCCCGGGGCGCCCGCCACGCATTGATGCTGACCCTCGGCACCGGCATCGGCGGCGGCGCGGTGGTGGACGGCGAGCTCGTGCGCGGCGCTCGCGGCGGCGCCGCCGAGCTGGGTCACATGGTGATCGCCGAGGACGGGCCGCGCTGTAACGGCAACTGCCCGAACTTCGGTTGCCTGGAGGCTCTGGCGTCGGGGACGGCGCTGGGCCGCGACGGACTACAGGCTGCGCGCGCACATCCCGAGTCTGCGCTCGGGCGCTCGTTGGCCGAGGGCCACGAGATCACCGGGGCCCTGGTCACCGAGCTGGCCCACGACGGCGACAGCGTCGCGCGCCAGGTGATGGCCCGCATCGGCCGCCACCTCGGGGTGGGCCTGTCGAACCTGGTCAACGTGTTCAACCCTGAGGTGATCGTGATCGGCGGCGGCGTGATCGCGGCCGGGGATCTGTTGCTCGAGCCGGCCCGCGAGGTGGTCGCCCAGCGGGCCCTGGCTCCCTCGCGCGATCAGGCGCGGATCGTCCCGGCCCGCTTCGGGGCCGAGTCGGGGATGCTGGGCGCGGCGGCGCTGGCCCTGGACGGGATCGAGCACCGGGCGCCGGCGTGACTGGCCCCGGGCGGCTGGTCGTCTGCCCCACCCCGATCGGCAATCTCGAGGACATCACCCTGCGCGTGCTGGCCGCGCTGCGTGACGCCGACCTCGTCGCCTGCGAGGACACGCGACGAACGGGGGTGCTGCTGGACCGCTACGGGGTCACCGCCCAGATGATCTCCTACCACGAGCACAACGAGCGCCCGCGGGCGGGGGAGCTGGTGCGCCGCATGCGCGACGGGGCTGTGGTGGCGCTGGTCTCCGACGCGGGCATGCCGCTGGTCTCAGACCCCGGGTTTCTGCTCGTGCGGGGCTGTGT
>DASYID010000077.1:0-22343 GCA_036252775.1 Solirubrobacteraceae bacterium | reverse complement strand
CCAGGCAGCAGCGCCAGCACGTGCTCGGGGGCGACGCCGGCCACCACGAGGATCTCCCCCTCCCGCCGGGCCCGCGACCAGGCGTCGAGCACCCGGTCGAGGCCCTTCTTGAGCGGATTGGCCGCGTAGGTGATGGCCGCGATGTCGCGTGGGCTGTCCGCCGGCCCTGACGAGGCCACCGCGATGGGTACCACCACGGCAGCGTCCAGCGGCCATGAGAGCTCGGCCAGGGCCCCGGGGTCGGTGGGGACGAGCAGCGGCGCCGCGGCCAGGCGCCGGCGCTCCAGGGGACGCTGCCAGACCCCGTGGCGTCCCGGGCGGTTGGCCGCCGAGCCGGCATCGAGGCGGATCGCACCGGGCTCAGGCCACAGCAGCGCGGCCGTGGTCGTCGAGTACAGGATCGCAGCGGGTCGTGCGGCGCCGAGCGCCCGAGCGGCGGCGCGGCGGGCGCTGAGCGCCCACCCCAGGTCGGTCAGCGCGAAGGTCCTGACCGGGCGTGGTGGCGCGGCCACCGCCATCCGCACCGACGCGCCGGCACGCCGCAGCGACGCGACCAGCTGCTCGTCGGAGGCGCGCAGACCGACCGTCGATCCCAGCGAGACAACGAGGATCTCCGGGCCGCTCACCCCCGACTCGATCAGGTCGCCCCGTCGAGGCTCGTGGGGCGGATGGTCTGAAAGCCGGTCGTTCGCACCAGCGACATCGGGCGCACGGGCGAGGTGCGCTCGACATAGAAGCGCACGCCGTCGCGCTCCTCGATGGCGGTGACCGCCGCTTCCTGACGACGCCAGTGCAGGGCGAGAATGATCGGCAGACCGGTGGCGATCCCCGGGATCTGAGGCGCCAGGAAGGCCAACGCCCCCAGCGCCAGGGTGAACACCATCAGCGGCCACAGGCGGTTGACGAGCACGAGTCCGGGGCGCAACTCGGGCAACGCCGTGCTCGACCGGGCGCCCGCCAGCAGCCGGGCAATCGGAGGGTTGACCTCGGCGCGACGGCCCAGGAGCAGCCCGACCAGGACGGCGAGCACCCACCATCCCATCGAGACGAGCGCGGGCGCCGCCTCCCCGGCCGCTCCTGCCCCGGCCACGGTGACCGCGGCCAGCGCCGTGGCCGCTCCGGCGCTGAGCAGGACAGTCGTCTTGAGGAAGTCCACGAAGCGCACCGGCTAGCTGGTCAACGCCTCGAGGACCCCACGCACGCCCGGCGTGCCCTCCACGAGCAGGTCGGCGGTGCGCTCGAGCTCGGTGGGCGTCTCCTCCGAGCACACGCCCACACACAGCGCGTAGCGCAGGTGGCCTGTCGCCACGAGCTCGCGCAGGGCCCGGAAGGCGTCCAGGTCGGTCGTGTCGTCACCGACGTAGATGGCCGCGTCGACGTCCGCGTCGCGAAGCAGGGCGTGCACGCCACGTCCCTTGTCCAGGGCCACCGGCGGTCGGACCTCGAGCACCTTGCGCCCCCAATGGGTGGCCAGCCCCGCCTCCTCGGCCTGCCCGGCGAGCTCACGCACGGCCAGCTCGGCGGCCGGCTCGTCGGGGGTCCCCCGCCAGTGAAACGCCGCGATCGCATCCTTGTCCTCGGTGCGCACCCGCAGCCGCCGAAGCCGCTCGGTCCAGGCGGAGTCCACGAAGGCCCACACCCGCGGCTTCCATTCGGCCGCCTCGGGGTCCAGCTCAGCCGACGCCGAGCCCGCCCGCAGCAGCTCGGCGCCGTGGTTGCCGATGTAGGCGATCGAGCCGATGGACACCAGCTGACGCGCGGTGGCCGCGCGGCGACCGCTGACGCAGGCCACCACCCCATAGCGCTTGGAGATCTCGATCACCAGGCCTCGCGTGGCCTCCGAAACGTGGGCATCGGCCTCGTGGCGAACGATCGGAGCCAGGGTGCCGTCGACGTCCAGCAGGACAGCCGAACGCTCGGCATGCGCCCGCAGAGGCTCAAGCGCCTCGAGGAGCGTGGCAGCGGGAGACACTGGCTCCTAGTATGGCGCGCATGGCGCTGAGCCGACCGCTCAAGCTTGCGGTGATCGGCACCGCCGCCGGGCTCTTCAGCGGCCTGTTCGGGGTCGGGGGCGGGACGGTGATCGTCCCGCTGTTGGTGCTGTGGTTCGGCTACGGCGAGCACGAGGCGACCGGTACTTCGCTAGCGGCGATCGTCATCATCGCCGCCTACGCCGCCAGCACGCAGGGTGCCTTTGGGCGCGTGCACCTGCTGGAGGGGGTCCTGATCGGAATCCCGGCGGTGGGCGGCGTGCTGTTGGGCACGTGGCTGCAGCAGCGCACGCGTCCACAGACGATCTCGCTGCTGTTCGCGATCCTGCTCGTTGGCGTCGCGGTCCACATGGTGATCGAATGATCGGCTCGATCGTCATCGGCCTGGCCGCGGGCATGGTCGCAGGCATGCTCGGTGTGGGAGGCGGGGTCCTGTTCGTCCCCGGCCTGGTGCTGTTCGTCAGCCTCAGCCAGGTCGACGCCGAGGCCACCTCGCTGGTGGCCATCGTCCCGGTGGCCCTGGTCGGGGCCTATCAGCAGTACCGCTACGGCAACGTGCGCGTGCCTGACGCCGCGCTAATCGGGACGCTGTCGATAGTGGGCGCCATCAGCGGTGTTGCGCTGGCCAACGTGCTCCCCGAGCGCGCCCTGAAGCTGGGCTTCGCCGCGCTGATGCTGTTGGTCGCCTTCCGGCTCGTGCGCAAGGCCCTGCGGGAGCCCGGGACGAGCCCTGGCCCGGCGGGCAGCGACTAGACTCAAGCCCACGCGATGGGTCTAGAGAATCCCCTTCACCTAGCCATCCTGTTCCTCATCATCCTGCTGCTCTTCGGGGCTCGCAGGCTGCCCGAGCTCGGCCGCTCGCTCGGCGAGGGCATGCGGGGCTTCAAGGACTCGATTACCGGTGATTCACGCCCGGAGCCCCCGGCCGTCCCGCCCGCCAGTCCGCAGACGGCCGCCCCCCCCGCCGAGCCCCCGGCGCCCGCCGCGGCGCCCCCGTCATCCCCGGGCCCGCCCGCCCCGCAGGGCGTGCCCGCCGCGGTGGCACCCCGCAGTCCAGGCGAGTCTGGGTCCGCCGCGGACTCCCCCCCTGTCTAGTCCCTCGCTGGCTATCAATCCTGCGATGACCCAGACCAGATCGAGATGACCGTCGCGCTACGACTGTACGTGGCGGGCAGCGGGCTGCACTCAGAGGTGGCCGAGCGCAACGTGCGCGAGCTGTGCGCGAGCCTGGAACCCGGCAGCTGTGAGCTGGAGGTAGTAGACGTGTCCACCGCTCCCGAGCTGGCCGATGAGGACCGGATCCTGGCCACGCCGACCCTGGTCAAACGCGACCCTCCCCCTACCCGCAAGGTCATCGGTGACCTCGGCGACCGGGAGCTCCTGATGCAAACGCTCTCGCTGCCCGCGCCCCCCGGCGACGCCAAGACAAACCAGCCATGAACGGCGAGGTCGAGCGACTGCAGCTGGGCATTCCCGGCTTTGACCAGATCGCCGAGGGGGGCATCCCCCGGGGCCGTGCCAGCCTCGTGGTCGGCACCTCCGGTGCGGGAAAGACCGTGTTCGCGCTCCAGGCCCTGGCCGCTGGCGTACGCCTGTACAAGCAGCCCGGCGTGCTGGTGACCTTCGACGAGACCCCCGAGGACCTGCTGCGCAACGCCCAGGGCTTCGGATGGGGCCTGGAGGAGGCGGTGGCTGAGGGGCAGGTGGCGATCATCGACTGCGCCCCGTCCCACGACGAGGAACAGATTCAGATGGGCGACTTCGACTTCTCAGCCCTGCTGGCCCGCATCATGGGCGCCGTCGAGCGCGTCCACGCCCAGCGCGTGGTGATGGACTCGGTGAGCTCGCTGTTCCCCCAGTTCAACGACCCCTACGCGGTGCGTCGTGAGCTCGGGCGCGTGATCCGCGGTCTACGCCAGGAGCGCCTGACCACCCTGATCACGGCCGAGCGCACGGAGGAGTACGGCCCGGTCGCCCGCTTCGGGGTCGAGGAGTTCGTGGCCGACAACGTGATCATCCTGCGCAACCCGCTGGCGGGCGAGCAGCGTCGGCGCACGATCGAGATCCTCAAGTTCCGAGGGGTGGCCCACGAGACGGGCGAGTACTCGTACACGATCGAGGCGGGCACCGGCATCCGGGTCCTGCCCCGCTCGGCCATCGAATCCTTCAAGGACGCCTCGACCGAACGGGTCACGACGGGGATCGAGGGCATCGACGAGATGCTCCGCGGCGGGGTCTACCGGGACACCGTGATGCTCATCAGCGGCGCCACCGGCACCGGCAAGACGCTGCAGGTGTGTGAGTTCGTGCGAGCCGGCGCCCAATCCGGTGAGCGGGGGCTGCTGCTGTCCTTTGAGGAGAGCGCCGCGCAGTTGATGCGCAACGCGATGTCCTGGGGGGTGGACCTGCGCAGCGCCGTCGACAGCGGCAGCGTCAGGATCAGCGCCCGCTACCCGGATCGCATGTCGCTCGAGGACCTGCTCACCCAGATCCGCCTCGAGGTCGAGGAGTTCAACCCCACCCGGGTGGCAGTCGACAGCCTGACGGCCATCGAACGGGGCGCGTCGCCCAAGGCGTTTCGGGAGTTCATCTCCGGGCTCATCAACTGCTTCAAGAACGCCGAGGTGGCAGCCATCGTGACCATCACCACGCCGCTGATGAGCAGCAGTGAGGCGATCTCGGAGATGCACATCTCCACGCTGTCAGACGCCGTCATCCTGCTGCGCTACGCCGAGGTGGCGGGTGACCTGCGGCGGGTCCTGACGGTGTTGAAGATGCGTGGTTCCGCCCACGATAGATGTATTCGCGAGTACACCATCCACGACACCGGCATGGCCCTCGGCGGGGCGATCCAGAACGTCGAGGGCGTCCTGTCGGGCTCGGTGGTGCACCGGCCGTCGACATGAGCCGGCGTCGACCCCACCCCTCCGCCAGCGACGACAGCCTGTTCGGCCTCATCCTCGACCATCCCGACGCGCTGGTGGTGGTCGACCGCGAGGGCGTGCTGGTGTACATGAACCCCGAGGCGGAGCGCCTGTTCGGGCGCGACCCGGGTCAGCTGCTGGGCTATCCCCTGGGTCTACCCGTGACCTCCGAGCAGGGTGCCCAGCTGAACATCCTGACCCCGGAGGGAGAGCAACGCCTGGCCGACATGCGCTCCCGACCCACCACCTGGGAGGGGCGGCCGGCGCACCTGGCCAGCCTGCGCGATGTCACGTCCAGTGCCCTAGCCTCGAAGCCGGCATGAGCTTTGTCTTGCGCATCCTGCCCGCGGCCCTGCTGAGCGTGTTTGGCGGCACCGCGGCGGCGCCTGCGGCCAGCGCCGACTGGCCGACCTTCCAGGGCTCGAATTCCCGCGCCGGGGTGGCCCGCGGCGCGCCCGCCTTCACCGGCTTCCGGCGGCGTTTCTCCCGCCCGCTGGACGGCCGTGTCTACGGGCAGCCCCTGATCTACCGGGGCGCCATCTACGTCGCCACCGAGAACAACTCGGTGTACGGCTTTGCGCCCGACGGACGCCAGCTGTTTCGCCGGCACTTCGGCGCACCGGTTCCCGGCTCAGACCTGCCGTGCGGAAACATCGACCCATCGGGAATCACCGGGACGCCGGCGATCGCCCGAGACCGGCTCTACGCCGTGGCCTATCTGAGATCCGGGCACCACCACCGCCTGTACGGGCTGAGCCTTCCCTCCGGCCGGGTGGTGACGCAGCGAGCCGTCGACCCTCCCAACGGCTTGGTCGAGCAGCAGCGCGGAGCCCTGCTGGCCGATCACGGACGCGTCTACGTGCCCTACGGCGGTCTGTACGGAGACTGCGGGTCCTACCACGGCTATGTGATCGGCGTGCCCACCGGCCGCGGGGGGCTGCGGCGCTACTCCAACCCATCGGGCGAGGCGGGCATCTGGGCCCCCGGAGGGATCGCCGAGGAGCGCAGCGGCAACCTGCTGGTGGCCACCGGCAACGGCTCTTCCGGCGGAGGCTTCCAGTACGCCAACAGCGTGCTGCGCCTGTCGGCGAGCCTTCGGCGCACCGGCTTCTGGGCGCCGGCGGACTGGAGCGGGCTATCGGGGTCCGACACCGACGTGGGCTCGATCTCGCCGCTACCGCTGCCCGCTGGGCGCGTGTTTCAAAGCGGCAAGAACGGCGTCGGCTACATCCTGCGCCGCGGGCTGAACGGGATCGGCCACGAGGCCTTCAGCTCTCACATCTGCGGGCAGGCGTTCGGCGCCGCGGCGGTGACCGGCTCGACCGTGCTGGTGCCCTGCGACGACAAGCTGATCGCCCTGCGCATGCACGGCGAGCGCTTCTCGGTGGCGTGGAGCGCCGACGGCGGCTCTGGCATCCCGTCGGTGACCGGCGCCACGGTGATCGCGCCGCTCAAGGACGGCAGCCGCATTCGCGCGCTGCGCGTGAGCAACGGGCACGAGGTCGCCTCCACTGACCTGGGGGCCAGCGGAACGTCGTTTCCCGGCCTGGCCATCAGCGCCAACACGCTGGCCGCGGGAAGCGGCCGCTCGCTGGTCGTCTTCGGTATCTAGTGAACGGGGCTAGCCGCGTCGTCACGGCGGCCCTCACCACCGTCGCCGTGAGCGCGACCGGCTGTGGAGGCAGACCGGCCCCGGCACCGTCCCCTGCGCCTATGACCCCCCCATCTGCGCCGGGAGCCCCCGTATCCGCGCCAGGGGTCGCCCCGCCGCCGGGCGGCCGCGCCGCCGGGCGCCTCCCGCCGGCCCACCCGATTCCCGAGAGCTTTCAGGTTGCGCCCGGGGCGCCCTCGGATGCCGAGGTGCGTAGAGAGCTGGCCCAGATGCATCGGGCCCAACGCCAGTTCAACCAGCAGCTCAGTGCCGCCGCGGCCAACGGACTGGAGCTTCTGCCCTGGGCCGACGAGCCCAAGTCCGGACACCGGGTGAGCGTCGCCTCGGTGTTTCGCGACTACGGTCTGGGGCTGGCCTGCGGAGGGCTCTTGACACCCACGATGCTCGGCGTCGCTCACAAGACCGCACCGTGCGGAACGATGATCAACTTCAGCTACGGGGGCCGGGCCCTCAGGCTGGCGGTGATCGACCGCGGCCCCTACATCGCCGGGCGTGAATGGGACCTCACGGGAGCGGCCGCCGACGCGCTGGGCTTCCCCGGCCTGGGCCCGATCACGTGGTCGGTGGCGGGCGCCGCCGGGCACCGCGGCTCGGACTGATGCGCGCCGCGCCCGAGCGCGCCAACGTTGAGTTGCGCGAGACCTCCAGCGGGGAGCCGTCCGTCGTGCTGGCGTTCCCCTATGACCCAGAGCTGGTGGCTCGGGTGCGTCGTATCCCCCAGCGGCGCTTCGACTGGGACGCGCGGGAGTGGTCGGCGCCCGCCGACGACTGGACGGGCGTCCATGTGGCCGACCTGCTCGAACGCCACCCGGAGCTCAGCATCAGCGCCGAGGCGGGCGCCTGGCTGGCGGGCATCCAGCGCCGCTGGGTGGGCAGAGTGAGCACCCGCCGCCGTGACGGCCGCGGATGGTGGGTTCTGGTCACCGCCGCTGGACAGGTGCCCGAGACCCTGCGTGTCGAGGCGGTCCCCGACGGACCGGACCTGCTGGTCCCCCTCAGCCGTGCGGGGGCAGTCGAGCTTCGGCGCCAGCGCTCCGCGCGCCTGGATGCCGGGGCTGAGCGCTGCGCCGCCAGCCTGGAGCTCGGCGACGATCCGCCGCCGGCCCGCCTGGTGGTAACCGAGGGGGTCGACGGGCGGCGCCTACGTCTGGAGGTGCTGTGGGACCCGGAGGTGGGGAGCGCCTTCGAGCACCTGCCAGGAGCCGAGAGTGGCCGCACCTTGCCGATCGACCCCTGGGTGCTCGAGCCCCTTGACGCGTTCCTGGCTCGCCACGGCGTGCAGGTGGCACCTTGGGCTGCCGAGGTCATGGGAGAGCTGCGCGCCGACCACGAGCAGGCCCGCGAGGCCATCGCCCTGTCGCGAGCCACGAGCGCGGATCCCATCGAGGCCACCGCCTCGGTGCTCAACGGGCGGCTGGAGCCGTTTCAGTGGGCCGCTGTGCGCTACGCCCTACGGGTACGGCGCACGTTCTTGGCCGACGAGCAGGGTCTGGGCAAGACGGTGGAGGCGCTGGCCGCACTGGAGTCCGACGGCGCCTACCCCGCGATCGTCGTGTGCCCCGCCTCGCTGAAGCTCAACTGGCGCAAGGAGATCGAGCGATGGCTCCCCCACCGTTCGGTGAGCGTCCTGATGGGACGTACCGACGCGGGCCGGCCATGTGAGCTGACGGTCCTCAACTACGAACTGGTCGCGGCGCATCGCGAGCGGCTGGCCGCTCGCCACCCGCGCGCCCTCGTGGTCGACGAGTCACACTACGTCAAGAATCCTCAGGCCCAGCGCACCCGGGCCGTGCGCCGCTTGGCGGGGGCGATCTCCCCTGACGGTTTGCGGCTGGCGCTCACCGGCACCCCCGTCCTCAACCACGCCGATGAGCTGATCGCCCAGCTGCGGGTGCTCGGCCGGCTCGAGGACTTCGGCTCGGGAGCTCGTTTCTCGCGCCAGTTCCAGGGCGAGCTCAGCGAGGAACGTCTGCACTGGCATCTGCGCCGACGCTGCTTCGTGCGCCGCAGCAAGGCAGAGGTCCTGCCCCAGCTGCCAGCCAAGCGCCGAGTGGTCATCCCGATGGAGCTGTCCAATCGCCGGGAGTACCGCCTGGCCGAGGAGGACGTGATCGCGTGGCTGCGCGAGCAGCCCCTGGATCTGTCAGAGCTCGAGGCCAAGATTGCCGCCACGCTGCGGGCCGAGCGTCTGGCCCAGCTGGGCACGCTCCAGCGCCTGGCGGCACGGGGAAAGCTCGCGGCGGCGCTGGCCTGGATCGCCGACTTTCAGGCGTCGGGTGAGCCGCTGGTGGTCTTCGCCCGTCACCGGGAGATCCAGGAGGCGGTGCTGGAGCGGTTTCCCGACTCCCTGCATCTGCTGGGCCGCGACCCGATCGCCGCGCGCGAGCGCACGGTGGCCGCGTTTCAGTCCGGCGAGGGCAGCGGCCTGCTGGTCTGTGCCACGCGGGTGGCCGCCCAGGGCTTGACCCTCACCCGCGCGTCCAACGTGGCCTTCCTGGAGCTCGAGTGGACCCCGGCCATGCACGAGCAGGCGGAGGACCGCTGCCATCGCATGGGCCAGCAGGACGCCGTGTGCGCCTGGTACCTGTTGGCGGCCGAGACGATCGACGAGCGTATGGCCAGACTGATCGAGCACAAGCGCGGATTGGTGGCGGCCGTGACCGACGGGCGAAGCCGGGAGGACGAGGGCGTGGTCGAGCAGGTCATCCGAGAGCTGCGCGAGGGGCAGCCGGCTCGCCATCTGAGCCTGGTGGAGTGAAAGGGCAACCCGCACGCATCGGCCTGCCGGTTCACTATGGTGGCTTCGCATCCAGCCCGACCCTGAGCCGCCCAACACCGATCAGAGAGGTAGCCGCATGAAAGCGTCCGCCCGTACCATCGCCCCCCTGGTCGCAGTGGCGACGTTGCTCGCGGTGGCCCCCGCGGCCCAGTCCCAGGTCTCGGTAACGCGCCAGCTCGAGGCTCAGCTCACGGGCGGTGCCACGCATCAGCCCCGCCAGGCCCCTCCGGACACCGCGCCGGCCCCGACCCCCGCAGACCAGCCGGCGGGTGGCGTACCCGACTACGTTCCCAGCGGGCCGCTGATCGTCGACAACGGATTTCGCCCCCAGACCGACGGGTTCTCGTTTGAGAACTACAGCGACGCGCCGGCCCACAACCTGACGCCCGCAGTGCTCGAGCGGATGTTCGGCCACCAGGTGTGCTCGTCGGGCAGCGGCTCGGGCTGCGTGCTCACCCCGCCCGCCCAGAAGTGGATGGATGGCGAAAACGAGAGCATGGGCAACGGGCATTGCTACGGGTTCTCGGTCGCCGCCCTGCGCATCTGGAAGGGCCAGCTACGGGCACCGGACTTCGGCGCGCCGGTCACCCCACAGCTGATGCTGGACCGCAACCTGCCCCTGCAGGAGACGATCGCCGAGTCCTACGCCTACCAGGACCTGCCTTCGGTCTTGGCCTTCGACATCTATCCCCCCACCCCCAACGACATGCTCAACATGCTCAGGAAGGATCTGGCCGACCGGGGCGCAGAGTCCTGGACGCTGGGGATCTTCCATCGCGACGGGAGCGCCGGCCATGCCGTAACGCCCTATGCCATCGAGGACCGCGGCGCGGGCAAGTACAACGTGCTGGTCTACGACAACAACTATCCCGGGGTGACGCGCGCGATCGCGTTTGACACGGCGGCCAACCGGTGGAGCTACGTGGCCCAGACCAACCCTGACGATCCGGCCCAGCTCTACGAGGGAGACCGCACCACCAAGAACCTCGACATCGCCCCGACCACTCCGGGGCAGGGCCTGCAGAAGTGTCCGTTCTGCAAGGCGTCCAGCGCGGGCGGCGCGGCACCGGTCGCCTACAACACGCTCTCGCTGGTGACCAAGAGCGTCACCGATCACGCCCACATGGTCATCGACGACGGCAAGGGCCACACGGCTGGAATCATCGGCGGCCAGCTGGTCAACACCATCCCGGGCGTGAAGGTGGTCCTCCCGCGCGCCACCCAGGATTGGCTGGGCAAGCCCGAGCCCAAGTTCCAGATCCCGCGCCAGCTCACCGTCGGCGTCACCATCGACGCCTCGGCCCTGACCAAGGCCGACCAGGAGGACCTCAACCTGACGGGGCCGGGATATGACATCTCGACCTCCGAGCTCACGCTCAAGCCGAGGGATCGCGTGCGGGTCTCCCTGGCCGGCAACGGGCAGCGGGTGTCCTACCGCTCCAACGGCCGCGAGTCGCCGTTCGTGGCCCTGGGCTATGCCGACCGTGGCCTGGCCTACGCCTTCGTGGCCAAGGCCTATAGCGTCTCGCCGGGTTCGACGTTCACGATCAACCTCGATCCCCGGCATCGGCGACTGCACTTCTCCACCGTCAGCGCGACGGGCCAGGGCATCTACGGCCTGGGCTTCGGACGCCAGACCGGCAAGGGCGTGCAGACCTTTGCGGCGCCCTCGGTTCGGCTGAGGCGCGGAGAGACCGGCACGCTGGCCTACGGGAAGTTCAAGCGCCGGGGTCAGACGGTTCCGCTGCTCATCCGGCGCGGGCGCCACGTTAGAACAGTGCGCTTACACAGCTGACCTAGACTGCCCGCCTCATGTTGACCGGGACGGGTTTCAGGCGCGATCAGCGCGGTCGCGCCAGCCCGGCGATCGCCCCGCAGGGACGGGCAGCCGTCACCCTGGCGCTCGCCGTGGCGGCGTTGACCGGCGCGGCCGCGACCCCGGTGGCCCAGGGTGCCCCTCGGGCCCAGGCGGCGCTCAGCGGGATCATCGTCTCCCCTCAGCCCCACACCCCCGACGCGTCGCGACACACCCAGATCAGCTTTCTCGGCGCCAAGACGGCAACCATCCGACGAGTAATCGTTGCCGGA
This sequence comes from Solirubrobacteraceae bacterium, assembly GCA_036252775.1. Taxonomy (GTDB): domain Bacteria; phylum Actinomycetota; class Thermoleophilia; order Solirubrobacterales; family Solirubrobacteraceae; genus DASYID01. Next base: position 10,889 of record DASYID010000077.1, on the reverse strand, counting down.
TCGCGCAGCGGCAGCCACGCGGGGCGCTTGCTCGCCTACTCCAACGGTCAGGGCTACAGCTTCGTTGCGGCGCGACCCTTCGTCGCCGGCGAGGAGGTCAAGGTCCGCGTGCGCCGCGCCTCGGGGCGCACCTTCAGCTACAGCTTCGGGATAGCCACCCCCGGGCACGTCAGGCTGCCCCGTCCCCCCGCGATCCGGCGCAGCCGCATCAAGCCGCTGAGCTTCGCCACACGCCCGGATCTGACGCCGCCGCCGGTTACGGTCACCACGCACGCCGCGGGAACTGCGCCCGGCGACCTGTTCCTGGGCCCCATACAAACCCCTTCGCAGCCCTATGCCCAGGTGGGCAAGACCGGGCCGCTGATCCTCGACGCCAACGCCAACCCGGTGTGGTTCTACGCGCTGCCGGCGGGCGTGGCCGCCACCGACGTGCACCCGCGCGTCTACAACGGACAGCCCGTGCTCGGCTGGTGGCAGGGCCAGATCATCCCCCTGGGCTTCGGCCGGGGGGTGGACGTGCTGGTGGACAGCGCGTATCACCCGGTGGCGACCATCCACGCGGGCAACGGCTACCAAGCCGACCTGCACGAGTTCCAGCTGACCCCGCAGGGAACCGCGCTGCTGACCGCCTACTCGCCCATCGCTCGAGACCTGTCCGCGGTCCACGGCCCCCGCAACGGGGTGATGGTCGACTGCATCGTTCAGATCATCGACGTCAAGACGGGCCTGGTCATGTACGAGTGGCACAGCCTCGGGCATGTGAGCCTCAACGAGTCCTACGCCAAGGTGCCCAGCGACGGGCTGCCCTACGACCCCTACCACCTCAACTCGATTGACATCGCCCCCGATGGCAACCTGCTGATCTCGGCCCGCAACACCTGGGCGATCTATGAGATCAGCCCGGGAAGTGGCCGCATCGCCTGGCGACTGGGGGGCAAGCGATCGAGCTTTCGTATGGGTCCCGGCGTGCGCTTTGCCTGGCAGCACGATGCCCATTTGACCCCCGACGGCACGCTCACGCTCTTCGACGACGAGGCCCTGCCCAAGGTCGGCCGCCAGGCCCGCGGGCTGGCCATCAAGCTGGACTCCTCGCGTGCCACCGCGACTCTGACCCACGAGTACGGCCAACCCCAGCACCGGGTGGCCGGCAGCCAGGGCAACTTGCAGCCGCTGCCCAACGGGAACGTGCTCGTGGGCTGGGGCGCCCAGACCTCGCTGTCTGAGTTCGCCGCCAACGGAACCCTGCTGTTCGACGCCCACCTGCCCGGATCGGTGGACACCTACCGCGCCTTCCGCTCGCCGTGGGTGGGACGCCCCGCCGACCAGCCCGCGATCGTGGCGCGCAAGGTGGGGTCGGGCCAGGTGACGCTGAGCGCGAGCTGGAACGGGTCCACCGAGGTGGCGTCATGGCGGCCGTTGGCCGGCGGCGATCCCGGGTCACTGACGCCCAGCTCGGCCCCGGTGGCTCGCAACGGATTTGAGACGGCGCTGGCCGCGCAGGCGTCGGGGCCCTACTTCGGCGTGCAGGCCCTGGACGCGGCCGGCCACGTGCTGGCCACCTCGGCCGCCGTCAAGGCGCGCTGACGGGAAAGCCGCTGGCCGGGCCGGGATCTCCGCTGGGCAGACCGGGAGCGAACACGGTGCTCAGGCGCCACAGGTAGTAGCCGCTCATCGTGTCCAGGGTGCCGGGATCGGTGCTCAGCAGGCGCTCGACCCGTCGTCGGTCCAGCACCCGCCAGGCGGGGTGGTCAGGCTGCCCGGCCGCCCACTCGCGCACCAGGAGCTGAGCGCGGGCCAGCTCGGTACCGGTGTCGGGCGCGGAGTCCTCCGAACGATCGACCCTCGGCGCGCGGCGACTGATCCGGCTTCCGGCCTCGGCGCTGGCACGGGCCAGCAGGCGACGGGTGTGGGCGGTCCGCCGGGCGGCCCGGCTTTCGCCCCAGGACCCCCCCTCGGCGAACGGGACGGCGCCCAGGGCTGGCGCCAGACTCCCCACCAGGCGGCGATGAAAGCCCTCAGCCGCGCGCTCGTCGGCGGGCAGGCCCACCAGGTCCGGGAGCAGCCGGACGCTCCACAGCGGCGAGGTGCTGTCGCGGATCCACTCCACGCAGCCATGGGTGGGCCCGGCCCAGGTGCCCATGCGGCGCAGCAGGTAGAAGCTGTCCGCCAGGTCGCGATCGTGCAGGCCCGCGTCGCGCTGCTCGCCCACCCACTTCGACAGCGAGTCGGAGATCACGGCCGCGCCGTCGTCGTTCAGCGGCTCTCGCCGCCAGGCTCGGCGGCCGGTGAAGGCCCGGTACAGACTCGCTGCGCCCGATCCGCGCCGGCCGTCCGCCACCGGCGGGTAGTAGGCCCGGGCGATCTCCCCCCCCTGCCCGGTGTGCCAGAGCTCGAGGTCTCCCTCCCCTGGGGCGGTCGGAAACCCCGCCGCATCGGCCAGCGTGGCGGTCGCGCCGCTCTGGAGGGCAACGAGGGCCGCCCCCCGTTCGGGCGCCCGGGGCGGGGGAGGCGAAGCGGGGGCTCCGAGCAGGCGGTGGGGCACGCCGGCCACGCTCGCCAGCCGCCGGGCGACGATCACGTCGGGGTGCTCGGGCGCGCCGCCGGTGGCGGCGTCCACCGGCCGCCCGCCGCGCAGCGCGGCGGCCAGGATCAGACGAGAGTCCCGCCCCCCGGTCAGCGGCAGCACGTTGGGGCGTCCCGGCCAGTCGCCCAGCGCCTCGAGCAGGGCCACCAGCGTGCGGGTCGCGCGCTGCTCATCCATGCCCGCCCCGTACAGGTCGGCGATCCGCTGGACGGGCAGCAGCTCGTGGCGGTGCTCAACCCCTCCGGGACCGAGCGTCCAAACGATGCCTCGCGGCACCCGGCGGATCTCCGACCAGACGGGGTGCCCGTCCAGTGACCAGCCGCCGCCGACCACGCTGGCCAGCACAGCGGGGTCCAACGGGCTGGGGCCGGCGGCGAGCAGCAGGGCCAGGGGGCTGTTGGATACCCATGCCACCCGGCCCGCCCGCCGCTCGTAGAGCGGGTAGGCGCCAAGCGGGTCGCTGAACACCTCCACGCTGTCATCGGTGCAGCGCAGCGCCGCGCAGCGACCGTCCAGATCCCGCGCCCACTCCTGAGCCGGCGGGAGGTACATGCGCGGATCCAGCGGGCCGCGCCCGTCGGCCCGCTCGCCGCTCCAGCGCACTGGACGCCCCGCGAACAGCGCGGCTCGACCGGCCTCGGCGTGGACGTAGCGCACGCCCCCCACGCGTTCGGGCCGGTGGGCGGCCCAGCTCAGGCAGACGCGCCCGGATGGGGCGCGCCACCGGCCGAGCTCGGCCCCGGGCAGAAGTCCGAGACGCGTCAGCGTCCCCCGCACGGCGTGCTCGCCCGAGGGGAAAGCGGCGCCTTCGTCTCGGGCGACCCCGAGCAGGAACAGGACCAGCTTCAGCCCCCGCGACGAATCCTGAGGCCGACCAACCGGCCGGCGGCGATCAGCATCGGACGCTGCACGCCGAGGTCCAGGCTCGGATGGGCCGGCGAGAAGTCGACCGTCAGCTTGGTCGACCCAAAGAATCCAATCGCCCGCTGGTGAACCACGCCAGCCGTAGTCTGCTGTCCGGAGAACACCTGGTTGCCGGGGCCCCCGAGACCGTCGGCCGGCGGGCTGCGCTCGAGCTCGTGGCTGCTTTCGGCATCCATCTCCCCGGCCCGCACCTGATCGGCGCTCAGGCCCGTGCGTTCGGTGATCTCCAGGGTCCGCACCGGCGTCGTGGCGCTCCTGTACACGCAATGGTCGGGCGCCCGCACGCCGCCCGGACCGAGGGGGCCCAGGGCGACCTGTGCCTCGCGGGCGGTGACCAAGGCGCACGCGCCGGGCGCCGGGCTCGGCCCGGAAGCGGACGGGCCGAGGGCGCGGCTGAGTGGCGCCGACGGACGAGCGCCATCGTCAGAGGTCCACCGCAGGGTGCTGCCACGCACGCTGAGGCGGCGAATGTGAAGCCCGATGTCCAGCGGTACCGAGGCGCTGCTGCCATGTACTGCCAGCAGGGTCTCTCCGCTGTTCTGCACGGTGGACTGGCGCTGAGCTATCCAGCCGGTGGGGGCCAGGGCAAAGGCGCTGATGGTGGGAAAGCCCGGACACGCCGAGTGTCCCTCGCAGCGGGAGACCTCGCTCAAGAGCGTATGGCCGAAGGGCACGTCAAAGACCTCGAGGTAGGTCACGGTCGGGTCCGTGGCCACCAGGAAGGCAACGAAGTGACCCGCTGCGCGCAGCTTCGACAGGCCCCGGTGGGCACCCGTGACAAACGAGGCGATGCGATGGGGTCTTCCGAGGCGACGCCAGCAGGCATAGACCGTCTCGTGGTGGTCGCGGCCCCGCACGCGCAGGGTCCGCCACACCACCACCTGGCCGCGCGCCAGCAGCGTGCGGCCGGCGGGATGACACCTCGGGGCCGCCGCGGCCTGGGCCCCCCGCGCCCCCCCGGCGCCGGCAGCGCCCCCGGCGCCGGCCGCGGCCATGGCGCCGGCGATGGTCACAACGGCGGCCAGGACAGCTGCGGGCCGGCGCGTGAGAACTGAGCTCATGCCGGCAACCTATACAACGCCGGCGGCCTGGCCGCCGGCGCGCAGGCCGTGGCGGGTGGCGAACTCCACCACCGCCGCGGCCACCTCAGCGGGATGGCTGAAGTGAGGAGTGTGGGCCGCTCCGGCCACGGTGGAGAGCTCTCCCTGCGGGGCGAGACGTGCCGCCCGCCTGGCCCATGCGGGTGGGACGATCGGATCGTGTTGACCACGCATCACCAACACCGGGACCTCGATTCGGGCGAGCTTGTCCTCCGGTCGATCCTCCAGGGCGGCCTTCAGAGTGCGCCACAGCCGGCCTGGTCCCGCCTGCAGGTAGTCGCGAGCAACGATCGGGGCCTCCGACCATGGCTCCCGGGGTGCGTTTAGCAGCCAGCGCGCGAGCTGACGGGTGACGGTCCGGGCGTCGGGATCGATGGTGGGTGCCACCAGGACCAGCCCGCAACACCAGCCGGGTGTGCGGAGCGTCGCCTCGATCGCCACCTGACAGCCCAGCGAGTTGGCCAGCACCAGCGGCTGGCGCATCCCAACCGCCTCACACCAGTGGATGAGCGCGTCGGCCAGGCCCCCCACTCCCAGCGCCCGCGGCGGTGACTCGCTGCGGCCGAAGCCGGGCAGGTCAGGCACCCCGACCGCGAAGTGCTCGGCCAGCCGCACACTCACGGGGAGCATGTAGTGGCCCGAGACGCCGAGCCCGTGCACACACACCGCGGCGGGCCGCGAGCCTTCTCCGGCTCCCAGGTGTCGGGCGGCCAGCCCCAGGCCTTCGACCTCGGTCCAGGAGGCTCGGCTAGCGGGTGGGACTCGCAGCGCTCGACGGCGATGAGTCATGACGCCCCTAGGCTAGGGCGATGGCGAGGCGAGCCCCAGACGCTCCCGTCGATGGGCACGAGGTGGCCTTCGTGCTCGGTGGCGGCGGCGCGCTCGGCGCGCACGAGGTGGGCATGCTCCAAGCCCTGGCGGACACCGGAGTGCGCCCCGGCGTGGTGCTCGGCACCTCGGTGGGAGCGATCAACGGGGCGCTGTTCGCTGCGGATCCCACTCCGGCCGGGGCCCGCCGCCTGACCGACCTGTGGCGCGAAGTCAACCGGTCCGATGTCTTCCGGGGCTCGGTGCTGCGCCAGGTCAGCACGCTGGTGCGCAGCGGTACCCACATGCAGGCCCTGCGGCCCCTGCGCGACATGCTCCGCGAGGCGTTGCCGCACGTTCACATCGAAGACCTCGAGCTGCCGTTTCAGTGCGTCGCCGCCAGCATCGAGCGAGCCGCCGAGCACTGGTTCACGTCCGGCCCGCTGGCCGAGGCGGTGCTGGCCTCGTGCGCGGTACCGGGCATCCTGCCCCCGGTGCGTGTCGCCGGCGAGCACTACATCGACGGTGGGATCGTCAACTCGATACCGGTCAGCCGGGCCGTGGCCCTGGGGGCCCGCACCATCTACGTGCTTCAGGTGGGGCGCCTGGAGCACCCGCTGCGCCCGCCCCGCTGGCCGTGGGAGGTCGGGCTGGTGGCCTTTGAGATCGCGCGGCGCCACCGCTTTCAGAACGACCTGGCCACCTTGCCCGAAGGAGTGCGGGTCCACGTCCTGCCCACCGGCGGCAGCGCGGCCCCCGCGTACAACAACCTGCCCGGCCAGTTGCGCGTGCGCCGGCTGGGCAGGCTGGCCCACCGCATCGACTCGGCCTACGAGGCCTCGCTGGCCTACCTCCAGGAGCTCGAGTCACCGGACGCGCCCGCCTGATGGGACCGACCGCTATGCGCCGGCCGGTGATGATCGTCGTCTGGCTGGCGCTGACGGCGGCGGGGGTGATGCTCTCACCGTTGCTGCTGCTGGCGGGTGCAGTGGCCAGCGCCGTCATCGGCCGGCGCCAGCCCCTGCTGCTGGTCGAGTTCGGGCTGAGCTACCTGGTTCGCGAGTCGGCGGTGATCCTGGCCTGCGGCGGCCTGTGGTTGGGCAGCGGGTTCGGCCTGCGGCTGCGCTCCGAGCGCTTTACGGCGGCGCACTATCGGCTCCTGGGGTGGCTGCTGGGAGGCCTCGTACGCCAGGCTCGGGCCACGCTGCGCATCGATATCGACCTCGATGACCGGGGCGAGGCGGGCCGCGCGCTGCGCGACAGACGGCCCCTGTTGCTGTTCAGCCGCCATGCCGGGCCGGGAGACTCGCTGCTGATCGTCGACCTGCTGCTGAACTGCTTTGGCCGGCGGCCGCGGATCGTCATGAAGGAGATCTTGGGCCTGGATCCGTGCGTCGACCTGATCTGCCACCGACTGCCCAACGCCCTGCTGGACACCGACGATCGGGAGCGCTGCGCAGCCGAGATTGGCGAGCTGGCCTCGGGCCTGGATCGCGACGGGGTGCTGCTCCTGTTCCCCGAGGGGGGCAACTTCACCCCTGAGCGTCGCCGCACGGCCATCCAGCGGCTCTGGCGCGAAGCGCGGGGCAGGCAGGCCTCGCGCGCCGAGGAACTAGAGCACGTGATGGCGCCCCGGCCCCTGGGGGCCCTGGCGGCGCTGCAGGCCAACCCCGGGGCCGACGTGATCTTCTCAGCCCACACAGGCCTGGGACATCAGGCGTTTGCCTCCGAGCTGTGGCGCCAGCTTCCCACCGGTCGCACCCTGCAGATGCGCATGTGGCTGGCCCCAGCCGCGGACCGGCCGACCGACAGCCAGGGCCAGATGGACTGGCTCTACGGGTGGTGGGAGCGCATCGACGAGTGGATCGCTCAGCAGGGCAGCGAGCGCGCCGCAGTAGGCTGAGGGGCCTCGAGATGAGCTACCAACTGAGCCTGAGCAGCGCGATACCCGACGCGATCCGGGCGACCGCTCATGACGAACTGGCGGCGGCCGTCCACCGGCTCAGCCCCGACAGCGAGGGGACACAGGATCCGGTCAGCGCGGTCCACGGCGCCCGCAAGAACCTCAAGAAGTCCCGCGCCCTGCTTCGCCTGGTCCGCTCGGAGCTGCCCAAGCAGGCCTACCGCTCCGAGAACGCTGCCCTGCGGGACGCGGGCCGCTCGATCTCGGCCGTCCGCGATGCGGACGTGATGGTGGCGAGCGTCGATGCGTTGGGGGAACGCTACTTCGGCGACTTCCCGGCCAGCCGGCTCCAGCGCGTGCGCCACACCCTGGCCGACCAGGCATCCAGCACCCGCACTAGCCTGGACGCGGCGCTCCTTGAGGACACTCTGGCGCAGCTGCGCTTGGCTACCGAACGAGCCCGCCAGTGGCCGGTGCAGGAGGTGGACGCCGCCACGCTGCGGCGGGGCATCGCCACCGCCTACCGCCGCGGGCGCGGGGCGTTTGCGCGGGCCGACGCACAGCCCACCACCGAGAACCTCCACGACTGGCGCAAGCGGGTCAAGGACCTCTGGTATCAGCACCGACTGCTAGCCGAGGCCTGGCCGGACGTTCTCAGCGTCCATGGCCAGCAGGCGCACCACCTCTCTGAGCTGCTGGGCGACGACCACGACCTCGCCGTGCTGGCCGAGCACCTGGCCGATCCGCAAGGGCGAGGCCCGATCGCCGACGCCGACGTGGGACCGATGCTCGAGTTGATCGGACGGCGCCGCGCCGAGCTGCTGGCCGAGGCACGCGAGCTGGCCCAACGCATGTACGCCGAGAAGCCGCAAGCGTTCGCTGAACGCATGGGGCGTTACCTGCGCCTCGCCGGGCGGGCGAAGCTAGTTACCGCCTGAGCCAGGCGGTAACCGTCCTGCGCGGCCCGTACCTGCCGCAGCGGTCGCGGAGCGACTCAGGGGGTGTCGCCTCGGCGCTGCGCCCGGCGCCGCTCGCGCAGGGGCAGGACGGCCCACAACCCACCGAACAACGCGGCGGCGCCCACCGAGGACACCACCGCCGTCGCCGTTCCGAACAGCACGTCGCCGATCAGCGCCATGACCCCGACCATGGCCAGGGCCAGACAGGCCAGGCCGACCAGGGTGAGGCGGTTGGAGGCCATGACGATCTCGTGCTTGTCGTTCTGGCGGAAGTTCAGACGGTGGTAGGCCGAGGGCGCGATCAGCAGGGCGGTGGCGAGCAGCGCGAGAACCAGGGTCAGGAAATAGGCGTGGCGCTGGAAGGCGGTGGCCTGGCCGAAGCGCTGCTGGAAGGGAACGGCCAGCAGAAACGCGAACAGCACCTGGACTCCCGGCAGCGCGACCCGCAGCTCGTTGAGCAGCTCTATGAGCTCGCGGTTGACCCGTTGCTTGTCGTCCTCTTCGGCCATGTGGGGAGCGCCCGGCCCGACCGGGGGCGGCTGCGCCAAGCAGCGCAGATGCTACGCCGCAGGGCGGTTGCGCGGACCGGTCTGAAACCAGGCCAGCGCGAAGCACCCCAGCGCCACCACGAGGGCGGCGACACCGTGCTTGGTGTGGTGATGAGTCGAACCGGCCTGGTGGCCCGGAAAGAAAGAGGGCAGCGAGGCCGCGGTACTGGCGAAGTACACGCCGGCCACCACCAGCAGAGCCAGCCCGGCCAGGACGGCGGCCACCACGATCAAACGGGAGCGCTCCACGCGGCGGACCTTAGCCGATCGCGCAGACCTCCCCCCGTGCCGCGGTAGCCTCACCGATCATCGACGACGAGGAGGGTGGTGTCCGGTGGGCGCACGTGGCGGAATAGACCTGGGAGGGACCAAGATCCAGGCCGTAATAGTCGCCGAGGACAACAGCGTGCTGGGCTCGGCGCGGCGCCCAACACCGACCACCGGCGGGCCCGCCGATGTGGCCAAGGCCATGACGGACGCTCTCACCGAGGGGGCCGAACAGGCGGGCCTGGCCATCGGCGATCTGCAGGGGGTCGGGGTGGGCTCTCCCGGCACCATCGACAGCTCGGCGGGGACCGTGTCGGGGGCCAGCAATCTGCCCGCCTGGTCGGGCACTTATTCCCTGGGCCCGGAGCTCGCCCGTGCTCTGGGCGTCGAGGTTCACCTCGGCAACGACGTTCAAGTGGCCACCGAGGCGGAGTTCGAGCTGGGCGCCGGCCGTCCGTTTCAGTCGCTGCTCGGGGTGTTCTGGGGAACCGGCGTGGGCGGGGGGCTGATCCTCGAGGGGCGGCGCTGGGTGGGCCGGGGCGCCGCGGGCGAGATCGGGCACATGGTGGTCAAGAAGGACGGGGCGCGGTGTCCGTGCGGCCGGCGCGGATGTCTGGAGGCTTACGCCGGGCGTGCAGCGATGGAGCTGCGGGCGCGACACGAGATCGAGCACGGCGCCAGCGACGGGCTCCTGCGCATCATGCGCTCCCGTGACCGCACCCGCCTGACCAGTGGCGTGTGGGAGCGCGCCCTGAAGGCCGAAGACTCGTTGGCCATCAAGCTCATCGACCGGGCCATCGAGGCGCTCGGGGCCGGTATCGCCTCCGCCGTCAACCTGCTCGACGTCGAGGCCGTGATCATCGGGGGAGGCCTGGGGGTGCGGTTCGGAGCGCCGTTCAGCGAGCGCATCGCTGCGGCCATGCGCCCCCACCTGTTCGTCGACGAACACCCGCCCGCGGTCCGGGTGGCCGAGCTGGGCGATCTCGGGGGAGCCATCGGCGCGGCGTTGCTGGCCACCCAGGGGGCGCCGGCGCCGGTCTAGGGGTGGGTCTCGCCGGTGGCCGGGTCAACCGCTGCCGCGAGAGCGCTGCCCTCGGCAGCCCGAGACCCGTGCAGGGCCATGAGCTCGGCCTGAACGCGGCGTCCTCCGTTGGCCGGTACGCGCCGGTCCCAGTTCCCGTCCGCCCCCAGGTCCCAGGCATTCGTGTCGTCAGCGAGGCTGCGCTCCAGCGTGTCCAGGAGCTGCTTGCAGAGCCCCGGAGCCTCAACCGGGACCGCCAGCTCGACTCGGCTGTCGAGGTTACGGGGCATGAGGTCGGCCGAAGAGATGTAGACGGAGGTGCGTCCGCCCCGCTCAAAGGAGAAGACCCGCGAGTGCTCCAGGAAGCGTCCCACCACCGACACCACCCGGATGTTCTCTGACACCCCGGGTACGCCGGGGCGCAGGCAGCAGATCCCCCGCACGTTGAGATCGACGCGCACACCGGCCTGGGAGGCGCGATACAGGGCCCTGATGCACGCCTCGTCGACGAGCGCGTTCATCTTCAGAGCGATCCGGCCCGGGGACTGTTCAGAGTGCTCCTCCACGGTCCGGCCGATCTCCTCAAGCACCGCCTCACGCAGATGGCCCGGGGCCACGAGTACCTTGCGATAGCCCTCCGGACGTCCGTAGCCGGTCAGGTAGTTGAACATGTCGGCGACATCCGCGCCGATCTGCTCGTCGGTGGTGAAGAGCCCGAAGTCCGTGTACAGGCGAGCGGTGGCCGAGTGGTAGTTGCCGGTGGAGATGTGCACGTA
>DASYID010000076.1:0-5988 GCA_036252775.1 Solirubrobacteraceae bacterium | reverse complement strand
CCCACCGCCCAGGCCTCGACCGCGAGCAGCGACTGGCTCTCCAGGAAGCTCGGCACCACCACCGCCGCCGCGCCCGCCACCGCGTCCCAGAGCAGCGAGCGCTCCAGCCGTCCGGCGCGCACCACCCCGGGCTGGGCGCCGCCGGCCGCGGTCGGGGCCCCGGCGTCGCCGGCCAGCACCAGGCCGACCTCGGGATGGCTGCGGCGGAGCAGCGCGAGGGCGGCGAGCAGCTCGTCGATGCCCTTGCCGGTGGCGGCGCGGCCGGCGTGGAGCAGGTAGGGCCCGGAGAGTCCCAGCCGCGCCCGCGCCCGGCCGGGGTCGACGCCGGCCGGCGCCTCCAGGCCGACGTTGCCGACCCGCCACGCCCGCTCCGCGGCCGCCGGGTGCGCCGACTCGAGCAGCGTCCGCTCCTCGGGGGTGGCGTAGAGGAAGCCGTCCACGGCCTCGACCAGCCGGGCCACCGCGCGCAGGCCCAGTGGGCGCTCCTCGTGGGCGGCGGGCATCAGCAGCCGGGCCCCGCGGCTGCGCAGGGCGCCCCGGAGCGAGGGGTGGTAGAGGTAGGGGAGGAAGAGGGTCGGCGCCGCCGGGGCGGCGGCCAGGGCGCGGACCAGCCCGGGGGCATAGGGTCCCTGGAGGGCCACCCAGAGTGACTCCGGCCGGAGCCCCGGAGGCAGCCGGAACAGCGCCCGGCTGAGCTGGTGGAAGAGGCGGGGAGGGCGCCGGATCGCGGTGGCGAAGCGGTGCACGGTCACCGGCCCGTCGCGACCGGTGCCCGCCGGCTCCCGGTTGCGCCAGCTCACCGCGTCGACCGCGCAGGTGGTGAAGACCTCGACCCGCCAGCCGGCGCCGGCGAGGCGCAGCGCCAGCTCGCGGGCCACCCACTCGGCGCCGCCGACCACCGCCTCGCCGAAGCGGGGGGTGACGATGCGCAGCCGACGGTCGCTCTCCGGCACCCCGGCATTCTGCCTTGCCGCGCGCGCCCTTCCGCGCCCCACCACCGGCGGTCGCTTGCCCCCGGTTGGGTGCTGGGCATACGCTGTCACACGATGTGGATAGGCGCACCTTCCTCGCTGTCGGCGGCACCATCGCTGCCAGCCTGTGGATTCCCGGCGTGAGGACGTCCCCCCTGGCCGCAGAAGCTCTCCACCGCCGCACCCAGCAGACCGCGGCAGGTGCCCGGAGCCGGGGACCGGTGGAGACGCTGAGCGAGGCCGCTGACCTACTTGTCGTCGCGGAGGCCGCTGCCGTGGCCGCCCCGGCCACGTCTGTCCGAAGGAACCTCCACCGCACCGCTGCCCTGGCGGCGCTGACCGCCGCACTCGCCGCCCAGCGCATGCAGCGCCCAGCCGGCGAATTCCTCCGTCAGGCACAGGACCACGCCAACGGTGCTGGCGATGGCCCGCTGAAGGCACAGGTGCTCATGCTCCACCGTGAAGAGGACTGTGCTTCCCGACACATCGTCAGCGCCGGGAGCGAGACATCGGTCGAGCTGCTCCGCGGCGCCATCGACGCTGCCGGGGTCAGCGTGTCTGCCTCGTCGGTACGGGCGGGGGCGCGCTATCGACTGGCCTGGGAGTTGGCCGCCCTGGGGCAGGTTCATGGTGCCTTGCAGGAGTTGGAGGCCGCCGACGCGGATGTCGAGCTGGCCAGTCCCGCCCCGGACTACATCGAGGACAGCGACCTGCACACGGGCGGCGCAGCAGCGTGGAGAGGGATGGCGCTGCGCATGGCGCACTGTCCCGCCGAGGCCGAAGCCGCCCTCACCGAGGCCATCGCCACTCGTCCCAAGCCCACGACCAGCCTGGTCGTCCTGGCGAAGCTCAAGGCCGAGACCGACGACGTGGACGCCGCGGTCGCTGCTCTGGAGGACGGTTTCCTCCTCGCCCGCACCGTGGGCGATGCCCGCCCCCAAGCCGACGCCCGCACCCTGGCGGGCCGTCTCCCTGACTGCACGGCGGTGCGGTCACTCAGGGAACTGCTCCGCGCCTGACCCCGCCGCCAGTTGGGTGAGCGCCGTTGGAGCACAGGGGACGCGGAGAACACGTACTATCCCCCGGTCCGCCCACCCGCCCGCGGCCGCGCTGATCGGTCCCCCTGGCTCGCGCGAGCCGGGGGCGTTTCCGCGTGTGGGAAACGAGACCGAGGCGCTGGGAATCGGTTGCGCGTGCGGTTGCCTAACTGTTGCGCTTGCGCCTGTGGAATAGCCCGACGGCGAGATCGCCGCTCACCGGGGGACCAGCCTCTGGGCGGTGACCGCACATGGCTCCATCACGTGACGCCGGATGGTTCCATCGCGTGGTCGCCGACCATTGAGTCGCTTACAATTCTGCACCCTGCCGCTGAGGCCGTTCCGCTGAACGCATCGGTCTCCGGGATGGCGCATGCCGCTCCAGCCGTGACCATGATCCTCTTCGCCCACTTGGCCGGCCTGCTCATGGGTGGCCACCCGCGACCCTTGGAGACCGGCAAGGCGCCGGCGGCGGAGCCGGAGTCGGTGGGGGAGGGGAGGGGTGCCGCGACCTGGGACACGGGGTCGCACCATGGCCGCACATGGACGTCCGCGTAGCCTCCGGTCAGGATGTGACCGCACCGTGACCGCGGACACGTCCGCCGATGACGATGGCCGAGGACATGACTGCCATTTGTCCAGCGGATGACCACGGCCCGACCCCGGCCATGACCGCGACCGAGGCCCGCCAGGCGGTCATCCGCCTAGTCCGCCAGGGCCGCGCCCGTGGACGCGCCGTGGCCGCCGCGGACGTCCAGCGCCTGACCGGACGGGGGGCCGCGGCAGGGCCGCCGTCTGCTGACCCTCGCCGGCGAGGTGGTCGACCGCGGCGACCTCGCGGCGCCGCGACCACGAATCCTGAAGGGGAACCGATGACTGCGCTCGCGGAGAATAGCCACCCACCGCGGTGGGGACGGCACGCCGTCCGCACCCGCTCGGCCTTCGGCTCGGCGTGCCAGACCCGGGGGGGCCCAGACGGGCAGGTGAAGGAGGCGTCAATCGACGCGCCACCCCGCCCGCTCGAGTTGCGGCTGCGCCCTCTTGGGCTGATTAGCCAAGACGAGGACAGGGAAGTTGTTGTGCCGGTGGCGCACCAGTCGAACCTGAGCGCTGAGGCCATGCGCCTCGACGACATGGAGGGTAGAGGGGAGCTGCGGGAACTGCGCCCTGTGAGTGAGGCGGGTGTCGCCGCACTGGACCATCAGCTCGACCTCGATCATTCTCATCTCTTGGCCTCCTGGGCGGTGGGAACCTCTGGCGTCTGATCGGTGACGCTACGCGGACGCGGCGGAGTCGCTCCCCCGCCGGCCCTGTCGAGTCTCGTCCCCCCGGACTGAGTCCCGACCCCAGTTCCCCTCCTTCTTCCTGTGGGGATGTCCTGAGCCGGGGTCACCGGTGGCACTCCTTCCCCGGGTGTCGAGGTGCATCACCCGCCATCGACGGGTCGCCGGGCGACCATCCGCGCTCGGCCAGACAACCCTTCTGGTGGGTTTACAGGGCGCGTACGACCCATAGACCACAATCACTGCAAAGCTACAAGCGCATCAGACTTGAAAGAATGGCAGGGTTTTTCTCAAACGCAGCGTTGTACAGGACGAGACCGCCAGGCCAAGCGGCGGTAGTTTCGGTCCAAACACAAATGCGCATGCATCACCATTCCGGCGGGGCAGCCCAAGTGGTTCTCCGCCCAGGAGCGCCGTCTCAATGAGCAATACTTTCTCCCCGACGGAGTATCGTATCATCAGGGTCCATCAGACCCCGTGGGTTTTCGTCCCCTACCTTGTTACCCCCCTTGCCTGTGGTCTGATCCTGATGCTCGTGGTCGGGCTCCCCGGATGGTTGGTGATCGCCGCCGCAAGCGTCGGTCCATTGATCCGGTTCGCAACCTGGCGTCGCCGAACGTACACGCTCACCAATGAGCGGCTGATATGCCGCCATGGCCTGCTCATCCAAGTCGAGCAGGTTTACTGGCTGAATCGACTCCAGCGCTACACCGTGCGGAGCAGCTGGCTCGGCCTCCACCTGGGTGGGTTCGCCGATCTCGAAATCCACGCGACCGGTGGCTCTGTGACGCTGCGTCAGATTCACCGCTTTATCGACTTCCAGAACGCGTTGCTGAGCCTGGTCTAGGCGGCATCGAACGTCGTGACCATGCTCGCCCTACTCGTCGTCACTGGCGCGGTGGGAGCGCTCGCCCGCTATCTGGTCGCCGCGCAGGAGGCGCAGCGCCGATGGAACCGGGAGCAGATCCTCGAGGCGCGCAGAGGGGCCTCTGACCCTTTCTGGGAGGCCGTCGAGGCAGAAGTGGCTCGTCGACCCTGCAACTGCCGTCGGCACCACCGGACTATGTCGCAGCCGCCCTCAAGCGTTGACCCGGCGGTGCTGCGCCTCGCCGCGACACTCACCCATCCAGACCGCCATCCCGCGGAGCGCCATGCGGACGCCACGCGCGTCACCGCCGCTCTGCTCTCCGCCTACAACTCCACTCGGACGTAACCCGCGGCAAGGCGGCGCCCAGGACAGCGCCGGGCCACGCCGACCCGAAGACGACCCGACGGTACGACCGCGGACGTCACTCGCTCGACCGCTTCGCGGGCTATGCGGTGGCGGCCCCGTGGGCTGATCGCCGGAGCCCGACTCATGGGGCTACTCATCGGACGGATCGGCAGCGGTGTAGCGACGGGACATCGAGGGGCCGATGGTGGACACCAGTCATTGCCCAGTAGATGCCCCCAGGACGTCATGCAGACGGTCTCGGCCTTCGCGCTCGAGCTGGACAGACTGGCTGCAGTGCGACGGAGCTCCGTCGACTGAGACAGGAAGGGAAGATCATGAGTGTCCAGAACGTGCCAGGTACACGAACCACACCCAGGAATGGTGGTATCCCCGGCGGCACGAGGCGGTGGTCACGCCACGTCCTGGGAGCGCTGGCCGGCGCGGCCCTGGTGGCCGGTGGGGTCCACGGGGCTCAGGCGGCGAGTGCCCGGGGAACCACCGAGAGCTGTCAGGCGTCCTTCTACGACGCGACCGGGAGCGTCACAGCCAGCGGGGAGAGGTTCAATCGGAATGCCCTCACCGCCGCGCACAAGGCGCCGGTGCCCTTCGGCACCAGGCTGAGGGTCAGTGGGAACGGCCATTCCGTGGTCGTGCGCATCAACGACCGGGGCCCCTTCGTCCCGGGCCGCTGCATCGATCTCACGCCCGCCGCCTTCAAGCGGCTGGCACCCCTCTCCGCCGGCGTGATCCACGTGCAGGTCTCGCCCGCGTAGGCCCGGCCCCCCTCCCCCGCCCGCTCGAGGCCGCGCTCAGGCCCCGAGCGGCGGGGGCCACACACTTTGGAGGTGATGCTGGCTGGACGTCGCGTTGGCGAGAGCGACGATGGACCTCAGCCGCACGCCAGCGGCCGACCTGGCTCTGCGCGGGAGGGGTGTTCGGTCGCCTCGCGCGCGTTCCGACTGGCGGCCGGCGCTGGCCGGCGGTCGTTCCGGGGACCGATCCCTCAGCTCACCGCGGCGCCGCGGACCAGGTCGCGCCCGGGCGTGTAGACGGGGGCGTCCACCGGCGGCGCGCTGCCGATGGGATGGAAGCCGCCCCAGCCGTCGACGACGTAGCCGCCGCCCCCGCCGGGGAGCACGGCAAGGCCGCGGGCGATGTCCCAGCCCCGCCAGTAGGTGGTGGTCGCCAGCGGCGGCGCGGCCCCGAAGGGGTGCACCCCTCCCCAGCCGTCGAGCACGTAGCCGCCCTGCTGGCCGCCGGTGCAGACGCTGACGATCGCCCGGGCGATGTCCCAGCGCGGCCAGTACGAGCTGGCGTGGAGGAGCGCGGCGCCGCCGAAGGGATGCACCCCGCCCCAGCCGTCGAGCACCCAGCCGCTGTGGCCGCCGGGGTCGCAGGCGTCGAGGGTGATGCCGCGGGCGATGTCCCAGTTCGGCCAGTACGAGGTGGCGTTCACCAGCGGCGCGTCGCCGATCGGGTGCACG
>DASYID010000075.1:0-2642 GCA_036252775.1 Solirubrobacteraceae bacterium | reverse complement strand
GTCATAGCCGGCGCAGAACGCCCGTCCCGCCCCCCGAAGGCGGATGGCGCGCACATCACGTTCCTCCCAGGCCCGGGAAAGCGCCGTGTGCAGGTCCTCAATCAGCTCTGGGGTGATCGTGTTCAGACGCTGCGGGCGGTTGAGGGTGAGGGTGGCCACCCCTGCTGCGGACTCATACATCACGGTCTCGCCCATCCCGGCAGCATAGAATCCACCCGATGGAGGGGTCGCCCGCCGAGACCACCGCGCGCAGCTGGCTGCGCTGCTACCGCTGCTGGTCTCAGGACCTCGAGGTGCAGGTGCACTACGAGGGCATCCACAAGATCGACCCCGCCACGGGTGAGCGCGCTGACGTGGTCGACGAGCTGCAGGAGGCGGTGGTGCAGTGCCTGGACTGCATGCACGACCAGCCCCACCTGGGCTTCACCAACGGAAGGGTGGAGCCGATCGAGGACCGGTGGGAGCGCATGATCGCGGGCACCCCGTGGGTGGCTTCGTGCACCGTGACGGTGGACGCCGACGAGGTCGAGACCTGCTCGGGCCCGGAGGCCGGTGATGCGCTGTCCTATGCCGCCTTTGGCGACCACGGCGTGCGGGAGTTCTTCACCCACGTCCGCTTCCACAAGCACGAGGAGGACGCGCGTATCGTGGTGCACCTGCTCGTGGAGCTCTACGCGCGCTCAATCGAGGAGGCCACCGATGTACTGGAGGGAGCCGCACGCGGGGCTCTGGCCATAACCTCGCTGGCCGAGGAGTCACGTCCCCCGGCAGCCACCGAAGAGGGCCCCCACTGAGGGCCTGAAGCCGGCCCGTCCAGGGCTACGGATAGACGGCCCGCACCCGGGCGGCCTCGGCCACGCGCTCGACCGCCACCGCCAGGGCGCCCGTCCGCCAGGACACCCCAAGCCGGTCCGCCGAAGCGACCATGCGACCGAAGCCCAGCTCCAGCTGGCGGCGAAGGCGTAGGGCTACGTCCTCGGCCTCCCAGAAGTACTTCTGCTGATCCTGCACCCACTCGAAGTAGCTGACCGTCACCCCACCGGCGTTGGCCAGGATGTCGGGGAGCACCGGTATCCCCCGCTCAGCGAGGATCTGGTCGGCCTCGGGGGTGGTGGGTCCGTTGGCGGCCTCGACCACCAGCCGGCACGCCAGCCTGGGAGCGTTGGCCGCGTCTATCTGACGTTCGAGGGCGGCGGGAATCAGGACGTCGCAGTCGGTTTCCAGCACGTCACGGGCGCCAACATGCTCACCGGAGTGGAAGTCGCGCAGGAACCGTCCTCCCTCGGCCTGCCAGGCCAGCAGCGCCGGCACATCGAGTCCCCGCTCATCGATCAGGCCGCCGCTGATGTCGCTCACGGCGACGACGCGGGCTCCCCGGACGTGCAGCTCGCGGGCGATCACCGCGCCGACGTTGCCGAAGCCCTGCACCACCACCCGCTGGCCCGTGAGCTCCCAGCCAAGTCGGGCCACGACCATCTCCAGGCAGTAGACGACCCCGAGCCCGGTGGCGGTGGCCCGGCCGGCCGTGCCCCCTAACACCAGCGGCTTGCCAGTCACCACCTCGTGCACCGTGTGGCCCACTTGCTGGGAGTAGGTGTCCATGAACCAGGCCATCTCGCGCTCACCGGTGGCCATGTCGGGCGCCGGTATGTCGCGCTCGGGTCCGACGATCGGGATCAGCTCGGCGGCGAAGCGGCGGGTGATGCGCTCGAGCTCGGGCACCGACAGGCGGTTGGGGTCGCATCGCACGCCCCCCTTGGCTCCCCCGAAGGGGAGGCCCAGCAGCGCGCACTTGAAGGTCATCCACATGGCCAGGGCGGCGCATTCGCCCAGCGACACGCCGGGGGCATAGCGAATTCCCCCCTTGGTCGGCCCCATGGTCAGCGTGTGCTGCACGCGGTAGCCGGTCATCGAGCGCACGCACCCGTCGTCCATCCGCACCGGGAAGTTGACGATCAGGGCCCGGCGCGGCTCGAGCAGGCGGGTGCGGAGGTCCGCGGGTAGCTCGAGCAGGTCCGCGGCCTCCTGAAACTGTTGGAGCGCGATGCGCTGCAACTCCGAGCGCCACTCTGACCCCGGGCCGACCTGATCGCCATCGCCCACCAGCAGGTCATGCCATCCTCCGGCGCCGCGGCGCTCATCGGTCATGCCTGCAGCCTACGAGGCGCCGCCGCCGCCGGCCAGTGTCGGCCCCGCGCTTGCAGAACCCTCCGGTCGCCGAGGCGGCCGTCCAGCGCCGGCCCCGCGCGTGCAGAACCCCTTAGTCGCCGAGGCGGCCCGCGAGTGCGTCGAGCTGCTCGCGCAACTCATCGGGCAGGTTCTCGAAGCCCGCCAGGTGCTCCCTGAACTGCGGCAACTGTGCCTTCCACTCCTGCGGGTCGACCCGCAGGAGCTCCTCCAGGGCCCCGGGGGCCAGCTTGAGCCCCTCGGTGTTGATCGCGCCCGGTACTGGCACGCGCCCGATCGGTGACTCCTGCGCCTGACCGGTGCCCTCGCAGCGTCGGAAGACCCACTCCAGCACGCGGCTGTTCTCGCCGAAGCCGGGCCACAGGAAACGCCCGTCCTCGTCCTTGCGAAACCAGTTGACGTAGAAGATCCGTGGCAGCCGATCCGCCCGGGCGCTCTTGCCCAGCGCCAGCCAG
>DASYID010000074.1:0-7230 GCA_036252775.1 Solirubrobacteraceae bacterium | reverse complement strand
CCCTGATCTCCTCGGTGGCCGACAGGAAGCCCAACGCGTTGCGCAGAATCCGAAACGGCTCCAGCGCCGCCGTGCGCTCCTGTTGGGAGCCCGAGGTCCGCGGCGAGCGCTGGGTCACGTTGGCCAGCACGCGAATTCCGTAGGAGCCCTCGAAGTCCTCTACGGTCTTCAGGCGACGATCCAGAACGTTGAGCAGGAAGGCGACGCCAACGCCCAGGGCCAGGCCCAGCAGCAGCGCCACCACCGCGTCGCGCTTGGGGTTGGGAGCGCTGGCCGAGGTGGGCACGGTGGCCTGGTCGACCACCTCCGCGTTGCCGGTCTGGACCGCCTCGAGCACGACGAGCTTCTGCAGCGCGGCGTTGAGGTCGGCCCGCTCGGCGTTGGCCGACGGCGCCAGGGTGGCGAGGCGGTCACGCAGCAGCTTCTCGCCCTGGGCCACCTTGACGCGGGCCGCCTGCTGACGCACGGCCACGTATTGCTGAGTCCAGGCGTTGGCCAGCCGAGCGGCGAAGGCAGGGTCGGTGTCGGTCGCGGTGACGTCAACGATGTTGGCGTTCTGCTCGGTGGCGACCTTGACCTTGGACAGCAGAGCGGAGTCCGACAGGCGCAGCCCGAGGTTGCGACGCACGGCCGAGGCCACCTGGCTGGTGGTGACCAGCAGCACGTTGGTCGACTGCTCGCCCTGGGGGTCCAGGGTCTGCGGCGGAGACGCGGCCCCCACCGCCTCGTTGAGCCCGGCGTTGCGGAACAGCAGCTTGGACGTGGCCTGGTACTGCTTGGCCGCGGTCACCGACAGACCGGCGGCCGCCACCACACAGGCCAGCGCGCAGGCGAGCACCACCCACCATCGTTCGCGCAGCACGCGCAGCGAGCGAACGAGCCCGGGAACCTCCAGGACGGTGGGCTCGGCGCGCCCCGTGGCGCTCATGCCGGCGAGCCGGCCGGTTGGCGAGCGAGCAGCTGGCCGAAGCTGGCCAGGAAGCGCTGGCGGGAGAAGGCACGGGCGTGACGACGCAGCGCGCCGTCATCGAAGCTCATGGTCTCAAAGCGCTCGATCGCCTCGACCAGGCCGGCAGGCGTCGGCTGGTCATAGAGCACGCCGGTGCGGCCGTCGATGACCGAGTCCAGCACCCCGCCCGAGCCGTAGGCGATCACCGGCACCCCGGCCGCCTGCACCTCGACGGGAACGATCCCGAAGTCCTCCTCGCCCGGGAACAGCAGGGCCCGCGCGCCCGCCAGCACCTCGGCCAGGCGCTCGTCGGGCAGCGAGCCCAGAAACTCGGTCTGGGGCCCGGCCACGGCCTGGGCCGTGGCCTGCGCCCGACCCGCGCCCACGACCTTCAGCGGCCTGCCCATGCGGGCGCAGGCGGCCACCGCGTGATCCGCCCGCTTGTAGGGCACCAGGCGCCCCAGCACGAGGTAGTAGTCCCGCGGCTCACGCCGTATGCCGGCAAAGCGCTCGACGTCAACCGGCGGGTGGATGACGAGAGCATCACGGCGATAATACTTCTCGATCCGGCGCGCGACGAAGCTCGAATTGGCCACGAACACGTCAGGGCCGGCGGCGGCGCGTCGGTCCTGGCGACGCAGCCACCGAACCACCGGAGCGGCGATGGTCCCGGCCACCGGTCCCAGCTCGCCCTCCAGGAAGCTCGGATCCCAGGCGTAGCGCAACGGGGTGTGGCAATAGCAGACGTGCGGCGCGCCGGCGGGTGCACGGACGTTCTTGGCACAGGCATGGTTGCTGGACACGACGAGGTCAAAGCCGCTGAGGTCAAACGAGCGGTAGGCGAGGTTCATCAGCGGCACCAGCATCGGGTAGCGCCTCCGAGCGCCGGGGAGGCGGTTCAACCACGAGGGGTGCACCGCGCGCTCGGTGATCAGCGACGGCCAGGGGTCAGGGTCATAGATCGAGGTGAACAGCTCGGCGTGGGGTAGGAGCTCGAGGATCGCCTCGAGCACCTTCTCCGAGCCACCGGGAATGGTCAGCCACTCGTGGGAGACCGCCACCCGGGGGAAGCGCTCGGCGAGCTCTCGGCGCAGCGCCGCGAACTCGCCCCCATCGGCGGGGCGGGCCGCCGACTCGCTCACTCGGCGGCGCGAAACAGCGCGGCGAGTGTTAGAGCGAGGATCTTCAGGTCCAGTCCGAGCGAGAAGTGCCCGATGTAGTAGTTGTCCCATTCGACCCGGTCGGCCAGGGAGGTCGAGCCGCGCAGGCCGTGGACCTGGGCCCAGCCGGTGATCCCCGACTTGACCCGATGACGGTCGCGATAACGGGGCACGTCGGTGGAGAACAGCTCGACGAACTCGGGTCGCTCGGGGCGGGGACCAACGAGGCTCATCTCCCCGCGCAGCACGTTGATCAGCTGCGGCAGCTCGTCCAGCGAGCTGCGCCGCAGCAGGCGGCCGATCGGCGTGCGTCGGTCGTCCCCCTCGACTCCGCCCGGAGCGGCGCCCGGCTGGGGCACGAAGGGCGCCGGGCGGTCGGAGTCCAGGCGCATCGAGCGAAACTTGAGCAGGTCAAAGACCGTCCCGTCGCGGCCGACCCGGCGCTGACGGAACAGGACCGGCCCCGGGGAGCTGAGGCGCACGGCCGCGGCCAGGGCGAGCAGTGCGGGTGCCAGGATCACGAGCACCAGCGCCGCGACCAGGCGGTCGAAGCTGTGCTTGACCGCGAACTGCCACCCCTTGGGCGCCACGGTGCGCAGACCGAGCACCGGGAGCCCCCCCAGGGTTTCGTACATCATCCGATCGTTGAGGGACTCGAACAGCCGCGGTACCACCGAGACCTCCAACCCCAGCTCGTCGCAGCGTCGCACGAGCGGGATCAGACTGGAGTCAGAGCTCGAGGAGAAGGCCAGGATCACATGGCGCGCGTCGGTGCGCTCCACGACCTGGGCGAGATCCGCGGGACGACCCAGAAGCGGTGCGCGGCGACCCTCGACCTCGACACTGGGCGGCGGGTCGTCGTCGAGGAAGCCCACCGGGCGCAGGCCGTACTCGGGGTGGGTCTCGAGCCGGCGCGCGACGTGGGCCCCGATCAGTCCGGCACCCACGATCAGGGCCGGCCGGCCGGTGACCAGGCCCGAGCGCGCCCAGCGCTGGGCGAGCACACCCCCGATCCTCCCCATCCCCACCGCCGTCAGCGACAGCACCCAGGCGCGCACGAACACCGAGCTGTCCAGCGAGCCCGACGCCAGGTAGACCTCCGCCACCGCCACCGCCATGACGGCGATCGAAACCGAGCCGACGACCGGCACGATGCCGTCGAGGATCAGCGTGCGTATGCGCTGGCGATACATGCCCCTGATGGCGAACAGGGCGATCACCAGCAGCGGCAGCAGCGCAAACGGCACCAGCTGGGTGGACGACAGTCCGTGGGCGTGCGGGCCCCTCAGCGTCAGCATGACCGCGCCGCCGAGGGTGATCAGGTCCAGGGCGGGTCGCAGCCAGCGCCACCCACGCCCCTCCAGCAGCCACTGCGCCAGCGGGCGCCGGGCCGGCGCCGCGGCGCTGCGGCCCAGATCCAGGGGCGCCGGGGCGCCCGAGAGCGGGAGCGAGGCGCCCGACAGCGGCAGCGAGGCCGGAACCTGACCCACCAGGCCGGCCCCGGGGCCGGCCTGCATGGCCACGGGCCCGGGCGCAACCCCATAGGCACGCCGATCGAAGCTGGGACCTGTCTGAGCGATGCCGGGTGGCGAGGATGGTGGGCGGCGGCGAGGCATGCGCTGTCCCTACGGCACGCGAACGAGGCTACGGGTGGCGATCCCCACCCCGGCCAGGGCCAGGGCGACGCCCAGGGCCACCAGTAGATCCGGCCCCGAAACGGGCAGACCGGCCGAGCCCGCGGCGGGTGCAGGCGGGGGCTGACCGGCAGTGGGCACGGGGGGTAGCGACGACCCGGCGCCGCGGGCAGGTCCAGGGGCCGACGGCCGACCCGACGGCTGCGCCCCGGCGCCGTGGGCAGATGGCCCGGACCCGGCCGAAGCCGGGGGCAGGGTGATGACGGGCGACCCCGCCGCCGCGCCGGAGGAGGCACCGCCCGATGGAAGCCCGGTGGCGGAGGTGGCGGCGGCGGCGGCTCCGGCCCCGGCGCTGCTCGGGGCACTCCCGCCGGAAGCGCCGGCCGCCCCTGCTGCACCCGGTCGGGAACCGGAGGCGCCCCGGGCACCGAGGATGACCTGCTCTCCCCCGCCCGGCCCGCTGTATCCGGACAGCAATGAGCTATCGGCCCAGGCGGCGGGCGACAAGAGCGCGAGCCCGCATAGGGTCATCGCCAAGGTGGTGGGGACGACGCGCGTCATACGCTTGCCCTTCCGTGGTTTCGCCCGGGACTCATTTCCCCTGCGTGGACGACCGTTTCCGGGAGCTTGATTGGACCGAAGTCCCCGGGCCCAGCGATGTCCACGCTAGCGCAGGCCACGCCCCGTGTCGAGGCGGCGGGCGCCGTTTCAGCCCGAGCTGCGGCGCAGCTGAGCAGCTTTGGTGAGGATTGAGCGGTTCAGGGCCATGACGTCGATGGTCTGGCCAGCCCGGACATCGCGCAGCGCCAGGGCGGCGAGCGGGTCGCGGGGGCTCAAGGTCACGGCACGCCCCAGCAGCGCCACCGCCGCAGCCCGGTCGCCCAGCTGGGAGGCGATGGCCCCCCGCTCCAGCGTGGCGTATTCCCCGCCCGGGTTTCGGTCGAGTGCCGCTGCGAACTCGCGGTCGGCCCGCCGCAGGTCCCCCAACCGCAGGGCGATACCGCCGGCGATCAGCCGCGCACGATCAGACAGAGGGTTGAGGGCGGCGGCCCGGTCGAGCCGGGCGAAGGCCTCACCCGGCCGAGTGGGCCACACGCGGGCCGCGGCCTGCACGTCGCGCTCGGCCAGCCAAGGGGCGCCCAGCAGCGCGGCCAGCGCCAGGCCGGCCACCGAAGCCGCGATCACCGCGCCGCTACGAGACAGAAGGGACCCGACCCCCAGGTAGGGCTCGGGCGCCCGCGGCCCGACCGCGCAGGCCAGGCCGAGCAGCGCGAAGGCCGGCGCCGCCAGGCCGGCGAACTCCCAGAACCAGTCCAGCGAGCCGTGGACGAACCAGTAGGCAAACGCGCCCAGGGCCCCGACGGCCACGGCGCGGCGCAGCGAACCGCCCCGACGCGCGCCATTGACCCCTGCGGCCAGCGCCCCGGCCAGCGCGAGGGCCAGCAGCACCGAGCCGACCACGCCGGTCTGGACCAGGGCCCGCAGCTCGATGCTGTGCGGGTAGCGGGGGGTCTCCTCGCTGCGCCCGCCTCGGAGATAGTCCTGGGCGTAGTTGTCGACGCCGATCCCCAGCCCCGGGTGCGCACCGAAGCTGTCCAGCGCTACGCGATAGAAGTCATAGCGGTTGCTGCCCAGGCCACTGGTCAGGCGGGCCCCACCCGAGCTCTCGGCGTAGCCGTGCTGAAAGGAACGCCACCCTTCCTGCACGCGCGCTCCCGGGTCGCCGATCGCCATCAGGCCACCCGCCAGCCCGGCGGCGAGCACGGCCAGCGCCGCGGCCCCGAACAGTCGGTGGGCGCGATGCACGGTTTGCCCCGACAGATGTGCGTGGGACTCATAGGCGGCGCCCAGGGCCACGATCAGACCAGCCGCCAGCGATGACAGGACCACCGCGCGGGCGGCGTGAGCCAACGCGGTGGAGAGGGGGGCGTGCGCGTTGATCTGAGTGCCCACGTCCAGAACGGCGGGGGCAGCCGCGGCGATCGCCGCTCCCACCGGCAGGAGGACCGCCAGCGTGCGCACCCGTCCGGGGAGAACGGCCAGCCACAGCGCCAGCACGATCGGGGTCGCGAACACGGCGCCACGACTCAGGCTCAGCAGGGCCACCTCCGCCAGCACCACGGCCGCGGCCGCGAACACGCCGCGCAGAACCCAGGGCAGCCGCCGGGCACTGGCCATCGCCACCGCCGGCCACAGCACCATCAGCCATGTGGCCGCATTGGCGTTGGGGTAGCCCGCGGGGTCAGCCAGGCGGTTGCCCACGAACCAGTTCAGGGGGTGAGCTGAGCCCTGGACCTGCGCCAGCTGCAGGGCCGCCAGCGCGCCCATGGCCAGCGTCCAGCCTCCGAGCAGGGTCGCCGCGGTGACCGAGCGCTGGGGCCAGAGGGCAAACAGGGCAAAGACGACCAGGTACAGCAGCGTGCGGTTGGCGCCCTCCCAGGCCGCGCCGGCGTCGCCCGCCCATCCGATCGACATGTAGCTGAAAGCGGTGAACGCCGTCAACGCGCCCAGTGCCACCCATACCAGGCGCGGTACGCCTCGCAGATGAAGCGGCACGAGCGCGGCGGTCAGGACCAACAGCACGACCGCGACCACGGCGATGGGCGTCCAGCGCGCCGCCGGATAGCCGGCCTGGTCGCCCACCAGAAAGACGCACAGACCTAGCGCCACCGCAGCGGGCAGCGTCTGGGGCGCCGCGCTCAGAACGCGGATGGGCGCGGCCCGCTTAGGCGCGACCGGTGAGGTCAGGGCGGACATCGATAGGGCTCTGTGGGCGGCCAACCCGCCCCGGCGACCCTAGCGCCCGCGCACGATGGGAGCTACTGGACCCCGAGCAGGTCGATGACGAAGACCAGCGGCTCGTTGGGGCCGATGCCCGATCCGGGGGGAGGGTTGGCGCCGTAGGCCAGGTTGGCGGGAATGATCAGCTCGCGCCGGCCCCCGACCTTCATGCCGACCATGCCCTGACCCCAGCCCTTGATCACTCCGTTGAGGGGAAAGCTCGCCGGCGTGCCCCGCTTCCAGGAGGAGTCGAACTCCTTGGCGTTCTTGTACAGGACGCCCACGTACTGCACGTTGACCGTGCTGCTGGCCTGGGCGGCGGGGCCCTTGCCAGCGATCAAGTCCTTGACCACTAGGTGCGTGGGTGCTGGGCCGGCGGGCTTGGCGATGACCGGCTTCTTGGCCAGGCGCGGGTCGGTGGGAGCCTTCGGAGTCTGAGCGCCGGCGCTGGTGCTCGGTCCCGTCGAGGGCGTGGTGGAGGCGGCACCGGCCCCAATGTTGGGCTCGGTCGGCTTGGTCGAGCCGCAACCGGCGAGCAGGGCGGCGGCCAGGAGAGCTAGGACGGGGAGGGCACGGGGGCGCATCGAGCGCAGAGCGTAGCGAGGAGGAGGGTCGCGGGTCGTGTCATCCACCCGACGGGGACCGGGCTCAGGCCAGCGGACGGCGGGCATGGAAGCGGCGCGTGGAGCGCTCAGCCGGGCGCCAG
>DASYID010000073.1:0-7845 GCA_036252775.1 Solirubrobacteraceae bacterium | reverse complement strand
CGGAGCCGTTGGCTCCGCCCGCTTCCCATCACACCGATGGGAACGTTGATTCAGGCGACGGTGTAGGCCACCGTCAGAGCGTAGTTGTCGGCCGCCGCAGTCGCGTCCGCCGCTTCCAACGGCTGCTTGAAGTAGACCGTCTTGGCGCCTACCAGGGCGCCGGTGCCCACCGAGACGGCAGAGGCGGTCAGGTTGTTGAACGTACTGTTGTCCGGGCTCCACTGAAGCGGATCGGTCAGCGGCGTGCTGCCGACCGACTTGAGCATCTTGCCAGCGTTGGTGCCGGTGTTGTTGTCGGCGATCGACAACGTCCAGCTCGCCTGAGTCGAGGTCACCGTGACCACCGAGCTCGAAGTACCCGCCGAGGCGTGAGTCAGCGTCATCAACGTCGGGGTCGCGGCGGCCAGGGAGAGCTCGGTGCCCACCGTGGCGTTGACCGGCGAGCTGCCGCCCGCCGCCGCTGCGCTGCCGGGGACCAGGAGCGCGATGCCGATCGCGCCGAGGATGATTGCCTTGTTTCGCATCTTCGTGATCTCCTGGCCGCTAGGCGACGGTGTAGGCGACGGTCAGGGCGTAGTTGTCGGCCGCTGCGGTTGCGTCGGCGGCGGCCAGCGACTGCTTGAAGTAGACCGTCTTGGTACCTACGAGCGCGCCGGAGCCCACCGAGACGGCAGAGGCCGTCAGGTTGTTGAACGTGCTGTTGTCCGGGCTCCACTGAAGCGCGTTGGTCAGCGGCGTGCTGCCGACCGTCTTGAGCATCTTGCCAGCGTTGGTGCCGGTGTTGTTGTCGGCGATCGACAACGTCCAGCTCGCCTGAGTCGAGGTCACCGTGACCACCGAGCTCGACGTACCTGGCGTGGCGTGAGTCATGGTCATCAGCGACGGGGTCGCGGCGGCCAGGGAAAGCTCAGTGCCCACCGTAGCGCTGACCGGCGAGGTGCCACCTACGGCGAGAGCGCTGCCGGGGGCGGCGAGGGCCGCGGCCATGGTGGCGGCGGCGATAAGGGAAGAGCGGCGAAGCAGCATGCGGGTGACCTCCGTCTCGAGTTTCTTAGCCCGCCTGAGGCGGGTTCGTGGCGGTTTGTGACCTCAACCTCCACGCTCTTGCACCCCCTGTATCGGCACCCCCCCAGAAACCTGGCTAGAACAAACGTCCAGATCGCCTGTTTTCGAGCTAGGACGTTTGTCTACCGATCGACCCCGGGCCCATGAATACGGGGCAGATGACGACAATCCCGCTTGCAGCAAGCAGGAGTTCGCCCGCCTGCCCGGTCACCGATGGACCTCTCGCAGGGCGCGCTGCATCTCCCGCTCGGTCTCACGCGCGCGGATGGACTGGCGCTTGTCGTACAGATCCTTGCCCTTGGCCAGGGCGATCTCGACCTTCGCCCGTGGTCCTGAGAAGTAGACGCGGGTGGGCACCAGGGTCAGGCCCCGCTCCCGCGTGCGCGCCTCCAAGCGCTCTAGCTCACGGCGGTGCACGAGCAGCTTGCGGGGCCGCTCGGGCTCATGGTTCTCACGCGCCGCCGCGGCGTAGGGCGGGATGTGGACGTTGTGCAGCCACAGCTCACCATCGCGGATCGCGGCGTAGCCATCCTTGATCTGGACGGTGCCGGTTCGCAGGGCCTTGACCTCGGTGCCCTGCAGCACGATCCCGCACTCGTGGCGCTCGACGAGCTCATAGCGGTGGGAGGCCTGGCGGTTGGTGGCCACGTCGCCGGCGGAGACCTTCTTGCGTTTGCCCTTGGCCATGCTTTGAGAACCATGGCAGAACGCTGCGCGCGCTCGCGGCCCTCAGCTCAGCGTGAAGGCCACCGTGACTGAGTAGGTGCAGCCGACCAGCAGCTGCTCGGAGGAGCCGATGACCTGGCTGTAGTTGGTATTGGCTACCCCGGAACCCGTTCCCGTGGCCACCGTCTGCCCGCTGGCCCCCAGCGAGACCGGTCCGCTGGAGGACGCCGTCGTGAAGGTCGGGACCGGGGAGACAGTCATCGACAGGGGCTGGGCCAGCGTCGATGCCCCCTGCGAGCAGCTCGCGCCGCGCACCAGGTGCCCGGCGTTGGCGCCGGTGTTTGAGTCCGCCGCCGTCAGCGTCCAGGCGGTCAGGGGAGCGGTGATGGTCACGATGCCCGTACTGACGCCGTTCCCGCTGGAGATCGCAGTCGAGCCGGGGACGAACGGGGTCAGCGCGCTGGGCGGGGACACGCTCAGCCCGACGGCTGCCTCGCTGGCCGTCGGGGCGCCGAGCAGCGCCAGAGCACACCCACACGCTGCGAGCAGGGACGCTCTTAACCGGCTAACGCCACGGGGAGCCCAGTCAACTTGCGGTCGCACACATTGGTTATCGGACAACGGCAGAGAAACTCAAAGGCTGGGGCCACAGCGGCTTTCAGCCTCAGCCCTCGGCCGGGACCAGATCCACCCGCCCCAGATGGGCCTGGACGCGATCCACCGCCACCTGCACCCGGTCTCCTAGCCGTACGGTGCCCCCGGTATGGGCGCCGTGCAGGATCGTGCCCTGCTCGTTGAGCTCCCACCAGTCTCCCCGCATGCGTCGGACCGGCAGCAGGCCCTCATACCCCACGCCAAAGGACACGAAGGCTCCCGCGCTCACCAGCCCCACTACCTCGCCGGCAAACGGCTCCCTCCAGCCCCGCCCGTGCAGCTCGCGCTGAAGCGCAAAGCAACGGGCCACGTCGTCGGCGTCGCGTTCGATGACCATCGCTTCTCGCTCGCGGGCGGAGGCCCAGGAGCCCAGCTCCTCCAGGCGATCGGCCCGCGGTTCGGGCTCGCCGGCCACGGCCGCAAGCAGGGCCCGGTGGCAGACGATGTCGGGATATCTGCGAATCGGCGAGGTGAAATGGCAGTAGCGGCTTGAGCGCAGTCCGGCGTGGCCCAGGTTCTGCGGGCTGTAGTAGGCCTGCTTGAGCGACCTCAGGACGAGCGAGGTGAGGGCCCGCGAGCCCTGGCCGGTGCGCCTGACATGCTCGCTCACCCGACGCGAGATCTCACCCACCAGCTCGGTCGCCTGAGAGGGCGCCAGCCGCTCAGGCGCGGCCGGGGTGGGAATCTCCAGTGAGGCGAGCTGATCGAGCAGGCGCTCGACACGGGCGGGGTCAGGGCGCTCGTGGACTCGAAACAGCGCACCTCGGCCCCGGTCCTCGAGCAGTCCCGCGACCTGCTCGTTGGCGGCGATCATGAGGTGCTCGATCAGCTCGTGAGACTCGGTCTGCGCGGTTACGCTCACCTCCGCGACATGGCCGTCGTCATCGAAGCGAAACTCCGGCTCGCTGCTGGTCACCTCCAGCGCCCCTGCGGCCCTACGGTGACGGCCCAGCGCGGCGGACACCTCTCGGGCAGCGCCCAGGGCCGTGGCCCACGGTTCGTCCGCCTCGGCGGCGCCCGCGAAGATCGCGTCGACTTGGTCGTAGTCCAGTCGTGCGTCCGAACGTATCCGGGACCGATAGAAGGCCGATCGAAGCACCTGGGCGCCTTGGAAGTCCATCTCGACGGTTACCGCGAGCCGGTCGTGCCCGGGGACCAGCGAGCAGGCGTCATTGGACAGCGATTCGGGGAGCATCGGCTCGACGGCGCCGGGCACATAGACGCTGGTCGCCCGCCGGTGAGCCTCGCGGTCAGTCAGCGACCCCTCGGGTACGAAGGCGCAGACGTCGGCGATGTGGACCCACACGCGAATCTCTCCAGCACTCCGCCGTTCCGCCGAGATCGCGTCGTCGAAGTCCCGCGCGCTGGTGGGATCGATCGTGAAGGTCGTCAGATCCCGCAGGTCGCGCCGAGCGCCGCTACCCGGAGGATTGTCGCGCGCGCCTCTCGCCTCGCGCGCGACGGCGGGATCGAACTCGCGCCGCAGGCCCCGATCGACCATCAGGGCCTCGAGCACGTCGCGCGCCACGTCGGGACGGCCGAGGCCGCGCAGGATGCGAACCCCGCCCCGGCCCCTGCTGCCCTTGCGCCCGCGCGGGCTGTGCTCGAGCTGTACGAGATCCCCGGGGCGGGGAGTGGCTCGCGATCTTTGCCGGCCGGCGCTGCCGGGTCCCGGCGCGACGGTTATGGGCCGTCCGCGAGAGAAGAAGGGCACAGCCGTCAGGAAGCGTCCGCGGCGCTCCAGCAGCGCGACGCGGGGCAGGCCCTCCTCCCGGTCAGGCGGCCTGCCGGTCACCGCACGCGGGCGGCCAGGACGCGAAACGCGGTGTCGAGGGCCTCGTCCTGCGGCGTGGCGGCACGATCGGCGGTGACCACGTTCGGGGCGATGCCGGCGCCGCGCTTGATCCCCCCACCCCCCAGGTTGCGGCCGCTGGGGGTGTAGTACTGGCCCACCGTGATGTCCAGGGCGCCCCCATTGGGCAGCGGCTTTACCTCCTGAAAGACGCCCTTGCCGAAGGTGTGGATTCCCACCACGACCCCTCGGTGGTGGTCCTGCAGTGCACCGGCCACGATCTCGGCCGCCGAGGCCGTGTCCCCGTCGACCAGCACCACCACCGGTATCGACGCCTTGATCGCCCCGCCGGTGGCCGACAGCGTCATGGGGGGCTGGGTGCGCCCCCGCGTGGTGACGATCGTGCCCTCGGGGATGAAGATGCTGGCCACCAGACGCGCCTCCTCGACCAGGCCGCCACCGTTGTGGCGCAGATCGAGTACCAGCCCCTTGGCACCCGCGGCCAGCTGGCGGTCCACCGCCGAGCGCAGCTCGCCGTGGGCCCCCGAGCTGAAGGTCGATAGAGCCACCTGGGCCAGGCGTCTGCCCCCGACCTCGCGCGCGGTGGAAGCGACGACCGGGATCGTGACCGTCGCGCGGGTCACACGCCGCAGCTCGGTATGACCGCGGTCCACCACCGTCAGGCGCACCTGGGTGCCCGGACGGCCCTTGATCAGCGTGGTGGCGGCGGTCTCAGACACTCCGGCCAGCGAACGGCCATCGACGGCGACGATCAGATCGCTGACGCGTATGCCGGCCCGAGCAGCCGGCGAGTTGTCATAGATCTGGACTACACGCAATCCGCGGCGGTCGTGCTGGACGCTCATACCCACGCCGGAGAACTGGGCATCAGACTGCTGGGTGTAGGCGCGGTACTCCTTGGGGGTCAGGTAGGTCGAGAATCGGTCGTCGAGGCGCGAGACCATGCCGGCGATCGAGCTGTCGATCAGCGTTTTCCGCCGCAGAGGGCGGTAGTAGTCGTCCTGGATCTCGTTTAGAGCCTGGTTTACGACCTGCGTGTCAGCGTCGCCGACCAGTGCCTCCCGGACGAACGCGGGCAAGTCCTGCGGGTGTCCACCCAGCCAGACGCCGGCCACCAGGACCACCGGGAGCAAAGCGGCCAGCAGAACGACGAGGGGCTGTCTGGGGCGCCGGGACATGGTTAGGTGAGCCGCCGGGCAGCCTGAGGCGCCCGGAAGCTGAGGCTAGCGCGGCAGGAGGGGCGCCGGCCCGCGGCCGGCCACCCCTCCTTGATCCTGCTGGTCCGCCCTGCGGGCGGGCTAGTGCGTGCGGACGTTGATGTGCCCGACGATCGTCTTGACGGTGCGGTGCGCGTTGTTGAACGTGATGGTGCTCACGCGGGCGCGCAGGACCCTCCTGCGGCTGTGGCGCAGTCGGCTTGCGCCCCTGGCGCTCTTGCGCACGTAGACCGTCATGGTCTGGTTGGGCGCCAGGCTATAGCTGCCGATGGCCAGGGCAACGGTCTTGCCGCCCTGGGTGACATCGATCTCCACCCGCCCGGTGCACGGCCCGAAGTGGTTGGCCGCGCAGTGCAATACCACGGGGATGAACCTGCGGTTGGGGCGCACGGTGTGGCTGTATACGGTGATGCCGCTGACGTTCAGCGTCTGCCCGGGGACAGGAACCGGCACCGGCGTGGGCAGGCAGTAGTAGGGCCCGGCGGCAGAGCACGGCGGCGCCTGCGCGCCCGCCAGACTCGGTGTCAGGGCAGCGGCCCCGATCACCCCGGACAGAATGAGTGTGCGTCTAAGCATGTGAGAGCTGCCTTTCCTCGCTGAGTGGCGGGCCCGATGGTCCCGTTAACCGAGAAGGCCTGTCCCCTGCAGCCCCCATCGGCTCAGGATAGCGATCAGACGCGCAGGAAACGGCGCAGCGACAGACCCGATCCGGCCGTCGACACCGCGACCGCAGCGACCATCAGCACCGCCACCAGGAACCCGAAGTTGATCGTTCCCGGAGCGGCGATCAGCGCGAAGTCTTGGGTCAGCGGGTCGATCAGGGCGACCTTGGCCAGGCCCAGTAGGGCGATGGCGCTCAATCCACCCAGGGCGCCGAGAAACAGCCCCTCGATCACGAACGGCCAGCGGATGAACCAGTCGGTGGCTCCCACCAGCTTCATGACCTCGATCTCGCGTCTGCGGGCAAACAGCGACAGGCGGATCGTGTTGGACACCAGCAGGATGGAGGCGATGATCAGCAGCGCGGCCAGGACCGCCATGGTCAGCTTGACGACGCGGGTGGCCGAGAGGATCTTCTGAGTCTGGTCCTTCTGGTCGCGGATCTGGTCGACGGCCGGATCCAGCGGCCGCCCGCCGGGTGCCAGGGCGCTGCGCACCGCGGCCACGTGATCAGCGCTGTCAGGGGTGACACGGAAGGTGTCGGGCAGGGGGTTTGAGCCCAGCAGCGCGTAGGCGTCTGGGTTCTTCTTGCGCTGCTCGGCGTAGGCCTGGTCCTTGGATACGAAGTCAACGCGCTTGACGTCGGGGGTGTGGTGGGTGAGGGCCAGGCGCACCCGCTCGACATCGTAGGGCTTGGCGTCGGCCTTGAGGTAGACGTCGAGCAGCACCCGGCCGCGGACCTCGTTGGCGGCCCCGGTGGTGGCCTGAACGATCGGGATGAACACGCCGAGGACCAGCATCGTCACCAGCACCGATGCCATGGCAGCGAAGCTCGGGACGGCGTTTCGACGCATCGTCCGAAACGATTCGCGGGCGAAGAACCCGAAGCTCATCGGCGCCCCTCGACCCATTCGAACTCCTCATCCGCAGCCGCCGGCTTGGGGGCGCCACCTGCCTGGGTGATGCGTCCTTCGTCGGCCACGGTGGTCTCGCGCAGGCGCACGCCGAACTCGGCGGTGGTCTCCTCGCGCCTGGAGTAGAGGCCGGTGGCCTCGTCGCGCACGATGCGCCCGCGCGAGAGCTCGATCACGCGCCGACGCATGCGATCGACCATGTTTGAGTCATGGGTCGATACCAGCACCGTGGTCCCGGTGCGGTTGATCCGGTACAGCAGCTGCATGATGCCGATCGAGGTCTCCGGATCCAGGTTGCCGGTGGGCTCATCGGCCAGCAGCAGCGGCGGGTGGTTGACGAATGCGCGGGCCACCGAGACCCGCTGCTGCTCGCCCCCGGAGAGCTGGTCGGGGTAGTTGTGCAGCTTCAGCGACAGCCCGGTCAGACGCAGAACGTCGGGGACCTTCTGGCGGATCTCGCGCCGGCTGCCCCCGGTCACCTGCAGGGCGTAGGCGACGTTGTCATAGACCGTGCGGTTGGGGAGAAGCTTGAAGTCCTGAAAGACCACGCCAACGTTGCGGCGATAGAAGGGCACCTTCTTTCGCTCGATGCGCTCCAGGTCACGCCCGGCTACACGGATGGAGCCGGCGGTGGGGTCGATCTCCTTGATCAGCAAGCGCTGAACGGTGGACTTGCCCGAGCCGGTCGCCCCCACCAGGAACACGAACTCGCCCCGCTCAACGCTGAAGCTGGCACCGTCCAGGCCGACGTCCCCGCCCTCATAGTGCTTGGAGACGTTGCGAAACTCGATTACCCGGGCTGTCCGGGCGGGGGGTGTGGGACTGGGTCGGTCTGCCATCGCCGCGGCAGCGTAGT
>DASYID010000072.1:0-7253 GCA_036252775.1 Solirubrobacteraceae bacterium | reverse complement strand
GGCGCTGGACTGGTCGCTGGTCGGCGGCCCGTTCGGACGCCGGGTGCTGCAGATCACCGCCGCGATCCCGTTCGGGGCGGTGTCGACCTACGGCCAGGTAGCCGCGCGAGCGGGCAGTGCCCGCGGGGCCCGGGCGGCGGGCAACGCGCTGGGGTCCAACCCGATGCCGATCGTGGTGCCCTGTCACCGCATCCTGCACGCCGGCGGTGGCCTGGGCGGCTACACCGGGGGACTTGACCGCAAGCGCTTCCTGCTTGCGCTGGAGGGCAAGCCCGACGCGCTGGAGGGCAAGCCCGACGCACTGGAGGACCAGCCCGACCTGCTCGCGCGCGAGCCGGGCTCCTAGACCTTGGGGCCCGGCTGGGGGAACTGCGCGCGCATCATCGCGTCCCACATCCGGTCCGGGGTCACGGCCCGCTGGCCCAGAAGCAGACGGGCCGAAGCGGTGACCGGATAGCGAGCCTTGGGTCGCCGGCGAGTGATGGCGCGCTCGATCGTGCGGGCCACGGCCTCGGGGCCGGCGCCGAGCTTGGACAGTGGGCCCTTCTCGTAGGCGCCCTTGGTGGCGGTGGCGACCGCGGCGTTGAACTCGCTGTAGGGCCCATCGTCGGTGACGGCTTCGCTGAGCGAGCCGACCGCGGCATCACCGAAACCGGTGCGGATCAGGCCCGGCTCGATCAGCACCACGTCCACCCCGAAGCCCTTGAGCTCGAAGCGCATCGCGTCCGATAGCGCCTCGACGGCGTACTTGGTGGCGTGATAGAGGCCGCCACCCGGGAACACCAGTCGGCCCCCCATCGAGCTGATGTTGACCACCTTGCCCCAGCGCTGGCTGCGCATGCCCGGCAGGGCGAGCTGGCACATGCGCAGCAGCCCGAACACGTTGGTCTCGAACTGGCGCCGGACGAGGTCCATGCCCACGTCCTCGACCGCCCCGCTCTGGCTGTAGCCGGCGTTGTTGATGAGCACGCCCACCGCCCCCTCGGCCTGCTCGACCTGCTCGACCGCCGACTTCATCGAGCTCTCGTCGCAGACGTCGAGCTCCAGCAGCCGACAACCCGAGGGCTCCAGCTCGGCGATCGCCTCGCGGCGCCGCGCGCTGGCGTACACCGTCCAGCCCTGGGCGGCCAGGTGCTCGGCCGTCGCCCGCCCGATCCCCGACGAACAGCCGGTGATCAGGACCGCCTTGGACACGCTGGAGGCCATCGAGCGGAGTCTAGGGCTCGGCGCAGCCGATCGCGTACTCTCGTGCTCTCACGCCCGATGCCCGAGCCCTGGTGAGCCAGCCCCAGCACATGGATCGCCTCAGCGCCCTAGACGCGTCGTTTCTGGCCCAGGAGGGTCCCAACACCCACATGCACATCGGTGCTGCGGCCATCTTCCGCGGCCCGGCCCCCTCGCGCGAGCAGTTCCTCGAGCACGTGGGCGACCGCCTGGCCCTGGTGCCTCGCTATCGCCAGAAGCTCGCCCAGGTCCCCTGGGGGCTCGGACGGGCGCGCTGGATCGACGACCCCACCTTCAACCTCGACTATCACGTCCGCCACTCGGCGCTGCCCCGGCCCGGTGACGAGGAGCAGCTTCGCCGGCTGATCGGTCGGGTCTTCTCCCAGCCCCTGGACCGCACCCGACCGCTGTGGGAGCTGTGGCTGGTCGAGGGACTGTCGCGTCGGCGCTTCGCCCTGATCGCCAAGACCCACCACGCTCTGGTGGACGGCGTTTCGGGTGTCGATCTGACCAGCATGCTCTTCGACCCCACCCCGACCCCGCGGCGTCTGGAGGTCGAGGATCGCTGGCAGCCGGGTCCGGCGCCCACACCGGTACAGCTAACCGCCTCGGCCCTGAGCGGCTGGGCCCAGACCCTGGCGCGAATACCCTGGCGGCTGGCCACCGCCGCCGCCCGGCCGGCCGCCGCCGCCACCGGCGTGCTGGAGCTGCTGGAGGGCGTCGGTGAGATCGCCCGCGGATCTCCCGCTCCCGAGAACCCGCTCAATGTCGCCGTGGGGCCGCACCGACGGGTCGCGTTCGTGCCCGCCTCACTGGCCGAGTTGAAGCTGATCAAGGACGCCTTTGGCGGGACGGTCAACGATGTGGTTCTGAGCGTGGTGGCGGGAGCGCTGGCGCACTTCTTTCACGCTCGCGGGCTGCGCGTCGAGAACCTCGACCTCCGCGTATGCGTGCCGATCTCGCGCCGCTCTGAGACGGAGGGGGCAGCCAAGGGCAATCGCATCACCCAGGTCGTGGTCGCCCTGCCCGTCCAGATCGAGGACCCGGTCGCCCGCCTGGCCGCGGTGCGGCGTTCGATGGACGGCGTCAAGCACTCCAAGCAGGCGATGGGCGCCGAAGCCATCGCCGCGGCACAGGAGTTTGCGCCCCCGACGATCCTGGCCCAGGCCTCGCGCCTGAACTTCTCCTCGCGCTTCTACAACGTGCTGGTCACCAACGTTCCCGGCCCACAGGTGCCGCTGTACCTGTGTGGCCACCAGCTGGAGTCGGTGTTCCCGGTGGCCTTCCTGGCCGGTGACCGGGCGCTCGCGGTGGCGGCCATGTCCTACAACGGAGGGATCAACTTTGGCCTCATCGCCGACTACGACGCGGTCGCTGACCTGGATGTCGTGGCCGAGGGGATCGAGGCCTCGCTGGCCGAGCTGGTTCGCGGCGCCCGCCGCGCCACCCGCCGACGTTCGCGCCCAGCGCACCCGAGCACACCGCGCCCGAGCGCACCGCGGTTGAGCACACCGCGCTCGACCGGCTCGCCCCGTGCCCGTTCGCCCAAGTCCGGGCCCCGAAGCCCGTGACCGCGCAGGCTCGACCCCCGGCGGGCACGCACCAGCCCGCGCCCGGGATCCACCGTCGTCGCCGCCGCCAGCTGCACTACGAGCTGCTGGCCTGCGGGGTCCGCGGCCACGAGCTGGTCGGCCAGGATGCGGCCGAGCTGAGGGCCGAAGACCACCTGTTCGCGCGGGAGGCCGATGGCCTGCGCTGGCACCGCTGCCTGCGCTGTGACAGCTGGCTGGCCCTCACGCCCCCCGACCCGGCCGCTCGCCGGCACCCTCCCCGGCGCGAGGAGATCGCGCTGCCGCTGCGCGGCAAGGCCTTGCGGGACAAGGTGGTGCTGCGGCTGATCGCCGTCAATCGTGCCTTTCACTTCGTGGTGCTGGGTGCCCTGGGAGTCGGCCTGCTGGTGTTCGCCGCCCACCAGAGCGAGCTGCGCGGAGGCTTCTACCGGGTGCTGTCAGACCTCCAGGGGCCGGTGTCCGCCTCCACCCAGCATCCCCACGGCCTGGTATCCGAGCTGCAGAAGCTGCTGTCCGCCCAGGTGGGGACGCTGCAGACGGTGGCTGCCGTGGCGTTGGCCTACGCGCTGCTCGAGGGCGCGGAGGCGTTCGGCCTGTGGTACCAGCGCCGCTGGGCCGAGTATCTGACCTTCCTGGCCACCACGGCGCTGCTGCCCCTCGAGGTCTACGAGCTCGTCCACCGGCTCTCGCCCTTTAAGGTGGGTGCCTTCGTGATCAACGTGGCCGTCGTCATCTACCTGCTGCGAGCCAAGCGCCTGTTTGGCGTGCACGGCGGAGCCGCCGCCGATCTCGCCGAGCGCGAGCGCGACAGCGGCTGGGCAGCGGTGGAGCTGGCCACCCCGGCCCCGGGGACACGACCGACGGCCACAGCGGCGCTGCCCGCCAGCGGAGGCGGCTGAGTGCTGGCGGTCACCTTCCAGGCCCCGGGCGAGGTGCGCCTGCAGGAGCGTCCCGACCCCGAGCTGCGGGCGCCCGACGACGCCATCGTCCGCGTCACCGCCACGGGCGTGTGCGGCTCGGACCTGCACATCTACCACGGGCGTGTGGCGATCGAGCCGGGCTTTACGATCGGTCACGAGTACGTCGGCGAGGTGGTGGCGGCGGGCGAGGCAGTGACCAGCGTGGCCGTCGGCGACCGGGTGCTCGGCTGCTTTCAGGTCGCCTGCGGCACCTGCCGCTTCTGCCGCCATGGCCACTACCACAAGTGCGATCGGTCCCGGACCTTCGGCCACGGGGCGACGCTGGGCGACCTGGCCGGCACCCAGGCGGAGCGGGCGCTGATTCCGCACGCCAACCTCACGCTGCGCCGAGTCCCCGAGGGCCTCTCGGATGAGGTCGCCCTGTTCGCCGGCGACGTGATGGGTACCGGCTATCACGCGGTCACCGACGCCGGCGTCCGTGCCGGCGACAACGTGGCCGTGCTCGGCCTGGGACCGGTTGGACTGTGTGCGGTGCAGGCCGCGCGGGTCGCCGGAGCGGCCCAGGTGATCGCCATCGACACGGTGGCCGACCGCCTGGAGATGGCGCGCCGCTTCGGCGCCCAGCCGGTGCACCTGGAGAACGAGGATCCGCGCTCCGCGGTCAAGGCCGCCACCGAAGGCCGGGGTGTGGACGTCGCCGTGGACGCCGTCGGGCACCCGAGCGCCCTGGACCTGGCCATCCGCCTGACCAGCCGCTGCGGGGTGGTCTCGGTCATCGGGGTCTACGCCGAGCGCTGCGAGGTGCACATGGGGTTGGTGTGGATCAAGTCGCTGTCGATGCGTACCGGCCACGCCAACGTCATCGCCCATCTGGACCCCGTGCTCGAGCTGATGGCCGCCGGCCGCCTGGACCCTGGCCCACTGGTGACCCATCACATGGCGCTGACGGACGCCCCGGAGGCCTACGCCCTCTACGATCGGCGCGAGGCCCTGAAGATCGTCCTGCAGCCCTAGGAGCTCCGTGCCACCGACCGCCACCCTGCCCGACGCCGTCTCCGATCCGACGCGAGCTTTCCTGGAGCGCGACCAGCGGCTGCTGATCGACGGCCAGTGGGAGGCGGCCGCCGACGGGCGCACCTTCATGACCCTCGACCCGGCCAGCGGCCAGACCCTGGCCGAGGTCCCCCACGCCGGCGCGGCCGACGTGCAGCGCGCGGTGGCCGCTGCTCGCCGAGCGTTTGACCCCAGCGCTCCCTGGCGCCGGATGTCCGCCGCGGCGCGTGGCCAGGCCATCGCCGCCCTGGCCGAGGCGGTGGAGCGTCACGCCGACGAGCTGGCCCAGATCGAGTCGCTGGACAACGGCAAGCCGGTGAGCTTCGCGCGCAGCGTCGACGTGGCCTCGACCGTGGCCCACTTGCGCTACTTCGCCGGTTGGCCCACCAAGATCGAGGGGGACGTCATACCGGTCAGCGCGCGAGACACGCTGTGCTACACGCGTCCGGAGGCGGTCGGGGTGTGCGCCCAGATCATTCCCTGGAACTTTCCCCTGCTGATGGCCGCCTGGAAGGTAGCCCCGGCGCTGGCGGCCGGCTGCACGATCGTGCTCAAGCCAGCCGAGCAGACCCCACTGAGCGCGCTGCGCCTGGGTGAGCTGGCCCTCGAGGCGGGGATCCCGGCCGGGGTGCTCAACGTGCTGACCGGAGACGGGGAGACCGGTGCCGCGCTGGTGGCCCATCCCGACGTGGACAAGGTCGCCTTCACGGGGTCGACCGCGGTGGGGCGAGAGATCGGGGCACGGGCGGGACGCGACCTCAAGCGCGTCACGCTGGAGCTCGGCGGCAAGTCGCCGAACATCATCCTGCCCGACGCCGACCTGGCGGCGGCCATCAAGGGCTCGTTCTCAGCGATCTACTTCAATTCCGGCCAGTCCTGCAACGCGGGATCGCGGCTGTTCGTGCCCCGCGAGCACTTCGACGAGGTGGTGGGCGCGCTGGCCGAGCAGGCCGCCCAGACCCGCCCGGGGCCGGGGCTGGATCCCGGGACCTTCGTTGGGCCCCTGGTGTCGGCCGAGCAGCACGAGCGCGTCAGCGCCTACATCGAGCAGGGCCGAAGCGAGGGGGCCGAGCTGGTGGCGGGCGGCGGCACCGGCCCGCTGCCCGAGCACCCGGGGGGGTACTTCGTCGAGCCGACGCTGTTCACCGCCACCTCCGACGATCTGGTGGTGGCCCGCGAGGAGATCTTCGGCCCGGTGCTCGTCGCCCTGCCCTACGAGTCAGTCGAGGAGGTTGCCGCCCGGGCCAACGACACCGAGTACGGCCTGGCCGCCGGTGTGTGGACGCGTGACGTCGCGCAGGCCCACCGCCTCGCCGGGCTGCTGCGGGCCGGATCGGTGTACGTCAACGGCTGGGGCCAGTCCGATGCCGCCGCGCCCTTCGGCGGCTTCAAAGCCTCCGGTCTGGGCCGCGAGCACGGACACGCGGGCCTGGACGCCTACCTGGAGAACAAGACGGTCTGGGTGTCGTTGCGCTGAAGCGCTGGGCGCCGCGCTAATCGCTCGGCGCCCTGGCCGCCCACTGCGCCTCGGCCAGATCGCCCTCGGGCATGCCCTCCGGAGTGGGCACCTCGGGGGTGTCGCGCAGGTACCACTCGGCGTCCAGCGCGGCCTTGCACCCGCTGCCCGCAGCGGTGACGGCCTGACGGTAGGTGTGGTCGACCAAGTCACCCGCGGCGAACACGCCCGGGCGCCGCGTGCGGGTGGAGACGCCCTGGGTGATGACATAGCCCTCGTCGTCGATCTCCACCTGGTCGCGCACCAGCTCGGACTGCGGCTCGTGGCCGATGGCGATGAACGCCCCCGCCATCGGCAGGTCGCGCTGGTCGCCGGTGTCGAGGTTGCGTACGCGGGCATGGCCGAGCGAGCCCGCCTCGCCGGCCACGAACTCCTCGATCGTGTAGGGCGTCAGAAACTCGATGTTGGGAGTAGCCCGGGCGCGCTCGAGCATGATCCTCGACGCGCGAAACTCTTCGCGCCGGTGCACGATGGTCACCTTCGAGGCGAACTTGGCCAGGAACACCGCCTCCTCCATGGCCGAATCGCCACCGCCGACGATCACGGTGTCTGACTCCTTGAAGAACGCCGCATCGCAGGTCGCGCAGTAGCTGACGCCGCGGCCGCTGAGTTCCTCCTCGCCCGCGATGCCCAGCTTCTTGTGCTCGGCGCCCATGGCCAGGATCACCGTGCGCGCCCGATACTCGTCGTCTCCCACGTAGACGCGGTGAATCCCGCCGGGCTCGTCGGCCAGCGCCACGCGCGTGACCTGGTCGGTGAGAAAGCGGGTGCCGAAGCGCTCGGCCTGGTCTCGGAACTCCTGCATCATCTCCGGACCCATGACGCCCTCGCGGTAGCCCGGGTAGTTCTCCACGTCGGTCGTCTGCTGAAGCAGGCCACCCCACATGAAGCCCTCGATCACCAGTGGCGACAGGTTCGCGCGGGCGGTGTACAGGGCGGCGGTGTAGCCGGCCGGACCGCTGCCGACGA
>DASYID010000071.1:0-5314 GCA_036252775.1 Solirubrobacteraceae bacterium | reverse complement strand
TCCGGCGGAGACCTCGCCAACGGACCCACCGGGTCAGATCACGCCATGACCCGGCACGACTACCGTCGGCCTCGAGCTACCTTCATGGTCGTGGGCTCCCACCAGCCGTCGGCCTGGTCCCGCGATGCCCTCTACGGCGGTGGGCTGCTGCTGGCCGCGGC
The DNA here is from genome assembly GCA_036252775.1 of Solirubrobacteraceae bacterium. GTDB lineage: Bacteria > Actinomycetota > Thermoleophilia > Solirubrobacterales > Solirubrobacteraceae > DASYID01. Next base: position 5,153 of record DASYID010000071.1, on the reverse strand, counting down.
CATCCTCGCGCTCGGCACCACCGTCCGCCCGACGCCACGGCGCCGGAGCCCCACGCTTCCCGCTCCGAGCTATGCGAGGTATCGCAGGAGGCGCTGACCGCTCTCGCTGGAGATTCGCCCCCGACACGACTACGATCTGAGGCGATGGCAGGCGGGGGGGCACTACGTGGGAGGACCGGTGGGCCCCCGCGGCCCGCAGATCGGGCTGCCTCCCAGCGCGATCGGCGACCGGTGGTCTATTGCCTGGTTCCCCGCGATCTGGCCCCCAAGCTTCACGAGGCGCTGCGACGCCACTTCCGCGGAGACCCGGGGATCGAGGTGATCGTGGAGCGCCGGGACAGCGATCGACGACAGCTTCCAGAGCGGCGCACCACGATCGACGCCGACCGTTCCCCGAAGTCCGAACGTCGGCGGGTCGTGGGCGCGGCGGGGCGCCGCGTCGCCGAGCAGCGTGCCCCCGTGGTTGCGCTCGCCGCGCCGTCTCTGCCGCGCAAGGTGCTCGCCCATGCCGCTGGACTGACCTTTGTCGAGCGTCTCGAACCCAGCACCGAGGAGGCCGAGGATCGCGACACCGCTCGACTGGTCGCCCGCTTTCAGGCCGGCGACGAAGAGGTGTTCGCTCTCCTCTATGCCCGCTACTTCGACCGGGTCTACGGATATGTGCGCCTCCTGCTTCACCAGGCCGGTGAGGCTGAGGACGTGACCCAGCAGGTCTTTCTCAAGCTGCTGTCGGCCCTCGCCGGTTACGAGCGCCGTGAGCAGCCGTTTCGGGCCTGGCTGTTCGTGATCGTTCGCAACCATGCCCTCAGCCACCTGCGTACGACCGGACGTCTGGAGCCGGTTGATCCCCTCGAGCTCAACCGCCGGCTCGACGCCACTGCGTACGACCCTCCGCTGGATGCCCTGCAGTGGGTGTCTGACCGCGAGCTCCTACTGCTGGTTGAGCGACTGCCGCTGGCTCAGCGCCAGGTACTGATGCTGCGCTACATGCTCGATCTGACCCCGACCGAGATCGGGGGAGTCCTGGGGCGAGCCCCCGGGGATGTGCGCATCCTCCAGCACCGCGCGCTGGCCTTTCTACGCGAACGTCTCACCTCCCTCGGCCGAGATTCCAAGCGCCTGGGCCGCCAGGCCAGTATGCGCCGCGGTGTCCACGAGGCAGTCGTCCTGCGCTCGCGGCGCTTCGCGCTCGCCCGTTGAGCCACAGCCGTCTCGCCGCTCGGGCGAAGTTGTTGTAACGCGCGGCTCACGGGATGCGTTGTCCACCTAGTGGGCAATCATCCAATAGGCGCGCGGGGGGCAGGACGGCGTGGCGCCCATTTCACTCTCGGTGGGTACGTTTCGTTCGCCTCCACTCTGGCCCAGGTGCTGGTGCTCGCGGTCGTTGGACTGGTGGTCCTGGCCTGTGCCGGAGCCCTGGCGGACAGCACACCGACTCCGCCCGACACCAGCTATACGCCCAACTCCGATAAGCCCCAGGCGTTCTGGCACCGGATCGGGGGGGCGAAGTATCCGGAGGCGTCGGTGCCGGGGGACTCTCCGACGCCGTTTAACGTCGACTTCTTCACCGTCGCGTTTCGCGATCTCAAGCATGGCTATGCCGGGGGGGTGGTACACCAACAGTGTCCAGGAGGGTTGCGCGACCTGCCGGTCATCTACCGCTACAGCGTGACGGCGCTTGGGGTCGCGAGTTGGACGCTTGACTACCAGGGGGGCTGTGGCTCGCCGGGTTTCGTCGGCGCGCTGGCGTGGACGGCCGATGGCAGGCGCGTGGTCGCGGTGGGAGGGGATGGCAGCTACCCGCGTCGAGAAGCTGGGCGCGATCAGGGGCAGACCGATGCGCAGTACTACGCCGCCGACCCGGCCGGCCGCGGGCGGGCCTGGATCTATGACCCGCATGACCGTGGAGATGAGGCCTTCCATGAGCTGGACCTCGGTCGTCAGCGCGCGCAGGGGATGCGCGGCATGACCGCGCTTGCCTTCTCACCCAACAAGGCGGTGGACGCCGGCGCGGCCGGCGGGCTGGGCCAGCTCTGGATGTGGAGCGACGGTAGGTTCACGGAGCTGATCGACGCGGCCACGGATTCGAGCGCGCCACCGGGACAGGGCCGGATCGTCAACGGGGCAGAGTTTCGCTTCCGTGTACGCCAGCTCCGGTTTCTCCCAGGGGCCGAGGTCAACGCGGTGGGTATCACCGCCGGCTGCTGCGGCCAGTCCCCGGCCGACGGCAAGCCGTCGGTGCTCAGCTACGACGGCCAGCGGTGGTACGTGCAGGACTTCGCGGTCAACTATCAGGCGAGCCTGGGCAGCTTTTCCCCATCGGGCGCTCCGCGTCCGGGTGAGCAGCCCGCCCTGCCTGACAGCTTCTACGCGATGGGTCTGGTCGGGGACGCCGGGACCTCGAGGTTCCAGCTTTCGGTCGTGGCCTCCTCGGGCGGGCCGCCACCCGTCGCGCAGGCTGACCGCGGGTCGGTGATCAGCCAGAGCGCGTGCTTGTGGATGCAGGGGCCCAGCCCCGACGGACACCTGGCTGCGGGCGATTTCGTCACCGGGCCGGCGCAGCTAGACCAGGCGACCGAGGCCTTCCACGCCAACACGAGTTCCACCCGGCTGCTGGCGGCCGGCGGCGACAGCGCCTACGGCACTCTCTCGTCCGGCGCGGGGGTCAACGAAATCGTCTCGGCGGCGAACGACGGCCCCCAGAACTTCGACCCCAACCGGCCGATCTACGGCGATCCATCCACTCTGTCACACCCAGACGCCGTCTTCGACACCTGCGCCTCCACCTTCGACGCCGGAGGTAAGGGCGATGGCGTTCCCGACTGGGCGGTGGGCGAGCTGTTGTCCAACAGTACCCCTGGCCTGGGCAGCCAGGCGGTGGCGGTGGGCACGGCCCTGCGTCCGAGCTTGGTCCCCGGGGCTGTGCCGCTGCCCGCGCCCGACAAACCGGCCGCCTACCAGCCGCCGACTGCCGCGGGCGTTCAGTCCTATTTGGCCTCTGAGCAGTTTCTGTTGCCCTCCTACACGCTGCGGGCGTTGGACGTCATCGGCGACAGTGGGGTGGGCTGGGCGGTGGGTGACCACGGGGCGTTGCTCAAGCTCGATCAGTCGGTGGGCTCGGGCTCGGCGGGTCCGGTTGGGGCGCGGGCGCCGACGGTGGGGCAGGCCAGCCCCTCGCCGCTGCCCGACGCGAGCCCCTACGGTGCCTACACCCCGCCGATAAGCGATCAGCCCGGCGTCGTGCCGGAGCTTGCGGCCCGGCCTCTGCTCACGCTGCCCACCGCTCGCCTGGTCGGCGACGGCTCACCGGATCCGGTTGCGAGCCTCCGCGGCGAGAATTCAGACGTCGCGCAGATCGCCATGAGTCGGGATGGGTCCCAAGGGTGGGCGGTGGGGCCCAACCCCGCCACCGGACAGGGTGCCACCCTGACGCTCAGCCTCTATCACTACGACGGCTCGACCTGGACGGCCTGCGACATGCAGGGCGTGCCCGGCCAGGTCGCGCCGGATCCCGCGTGCGCGTCGCTGGCTCCGATGCGCCACTTTACGCTCAACGGGCGGGCGAAGTCGACCGTGATCCTCAGCTCGATTGCCCGCGTGCCGCTGGAGAAGGGCGCCGATGCCTCCAGGGCCAACGACTTCGAAGCTGTCGCGGTCGGGAGTGCCTACCCGGCCAGCCCACACGAGCGGCCCCGGGCAGTGATCCTGCGCTACCGCCAGGGCATCTGGCGCCGCGAGGACCCCGGGGTGCGCTCCCAGGTGGACGCCGACCAGGCCCCGCTCGGCTCGCCCCCCGGTCTCACGCGGGTGGTGTTCACCGCTCCCGACGACGGCTGGGCTCTCGGGGTCTTCGGTGCGGAGTACCGCCTCTACCACTACGACGGCCACACCTGGGCGAACTGCGCGATCGCGGCCACGGGTTGCGGAGATCCCCGAAGCCTGACCGACTTCGGCAAGAGCGGAGCCTCCACCGGCGATGTGGTCAACGGCATGGTTGCGTCCGGTCACCGCGTCTGGATCTACGGCTCTCGCCTGAGCTCGGGGACGGGCGGTACCGCCGTCGGTTCCTTCGGCTCCTCGGGCTCGACCTACCCGATGGTGATCTATCACGACGCCGGGGGCAGCTGGAGCGACGATCCTGCCGACGGCGGTCTGGATCCGGCCGGTGGTTCTAAGCGGGCGGCCCCTGATCCCGCCGCCTTCCAGGGCGCAGTCCGGGCGCTGGCGACGCGACCGAAAGGAGGCGGCTATCAGGGTCTGGCCGTCGGGTCGTTCGGCGGGACCCAGGGTGCCTCCGTCTCGGTTACCCAGACCACCCTGGCCATTCCGGCCAGCACGCTGCTCAGGCTCGAGGGTGGCCACTGGAAGGTGGCCGACGACACGGGGCCGCTGCACGACTACCTGTCTGATACCGAGCATCGCACGGTGGTGAACAACGGCCCCCTGACCCATGCGGAGGCGATCATCACCGGCGCGGGACGTGAGTTCGTCGCCCAGCGTGAGACCGGGCGGCTGTTCGCCTATGACGAGGGTCTGCGGCGCTGGAGCGTGGTGCCCGCGGCACGGCCCTTCGGTATCGGTGGAAATGGGGGAACGAGCACGGGCGAGGGCGCTGACGGTCCGGTACAGGCGATGGCGCCAGACGCCACCGACGGCTTCTGGATGGCGGTGCGCAACGACGATACGTCGCAGTGGGGCCAACCGCACTCGCAGGTCTACTTCTACCACTACACCAACCGGGTGCGTAAGCCGGTGTTCGAGGAGACCCCGCAGCCGCTGCATGATTCGCCACGTCATTTCACCGCGTTGGCGGGTGCGCCGGATGGGAGTGTGTGGGCGGGCACCGATTCGAGCCTGCTGCTTCACTACTCGCGCCTGACCGGTTGGGATCGCCTGACGATCGCGGGCTGGGATCCGGGGCGGGTGGTGACGCGCAGCTCGGAGGTGTTCGCCCTCGCGGTGGGATCTGACGGCACGGGGGTCGCGGTGGGGCACGGGGGACGGATCGCCGACGTCAGCCCCGGCGGCGTCCAGCTCGACTCCGCGGTGGGAACGGTGTGCTCGGCGGCCCCGGTGGGGCCGTGTGGCACCGGTGAGGACCTGCGCGCCGCCGCGGTCGCCCCGGACGGCTCGGCGATGGTGGCCGGGAACGC
>DASYID010000070.1:0-11214 GCA_036252775.1 Solirubrobacteraceae bacterium | reverse complement strand
GGTGTCGGCATCGATGAACACCAGCCAGTCTCCCGTGGCGCCGGCGGCGCCGACGTTGCGCGCGAAACCGGGCGAGTGGATCTCCGTCGCCGGCTGCCAGATCACCTCCCCGCCCGCAGCGGCGGGCGGCTGAGGGTGAGGCCGGTTGTCGGCGACGATCAGCTCGTCGCCGGAGCGCCGGAGGAGGGTGGACAGCCGTGACACGAGATCCTCGAGCTGTATCTGGGTCCCGGCGAACGGGACGACCACCGAGGCTGTGGGGCGCCGGCTCACCGGCGGGCACCCTATCGGCGCGTGGTGGCCCTGGCGGCCCCTGGCGCCGGGGGGCGGGTCAGGCGCTGCTCAGCAGCTCGCGATACAGGGCCTCGTAGGCGTCGGCGCAGCGGTCGAGTGACAGCTCGAGGGCGCGGGCCCGGCAGGCGGCGGCCGTCGCGGGATCCTCGGCCAGCTCCAGGGCCTCGAGCAGGGCCCGCGCCACCTCGCTCGGATCCTCGCCGGCGAACACGCGGCCCACTTCGGGGCGGTCGATGACCTCCGCCAGGGCGCCCCGGTCGCTGCCCACCACCGGGGTGCCACAGGCCAGCGACTCGGCCAGCACGAGCCCGAAGGCGTCGCTGCGCGACGGCAGCGCCGAGCACCAGGCCGACCGGTAGGCGTCGAGCAGCAGCTCCGCATCGGTATCCATGAGCACCACCCCGGGCTCACGCGCGGCGTGGTCTGACAGAGCTTGGGCACTCGGGCGTTGCAGCACGAGCTCGGTGTCGGGCCGGCTACGACGCACCAGCGGCAGGGCGTCGACCAGCAGCGAGACCCGCTTCTCGGGGACCTCCAGAGAGGCCGTGCACAGGATCTGGGGCACCGCAGAGCGCTCACCGCCCGGGGAGAAGGCGTCGGTGTCCACGCCCGGGGGGATGACCCGGGCGCTGACCCCGAGCGAGTGCGCGAAGGCGTCGGCGGCGGTCTGGCTGAGCGCCACCACGGCGGCGCACTCCCGGCACGCGCGGAGCACGAGCTGCAGGCGGTGTCGCCGGGCGACCAGCCAGGGCCGGTCGGGTATGCCCATGAACGACAGGATCGTGGGAGCACCCGTCCGCCGACTCCAACGCGCCGCGGCCAGCGCGTCCGGGGCGTGGGAAGCGTGGGCCACGTCGACGGGTCGGCGACGCAGCGAGAGGTAGGTGGAGGGAGCGTGCGTCAGGTGCTCCTCATAGGCGCGTCGTTGCAGCCTGCCGTCCGGTGGCCGCCAGTTGCGGGTCACCCGCACACCGTTCTCTATCGAGGTACGCGGAAGACCCTGATGGCTGCTCAGCAGCCAGGGTCGGTGTCCACGGGCCAGCAGGCCCGAGGCCAGGTCGCGAAACATGCGCTCGGCCCCGCGCCGCGCCTCCGGCCAGGTCAGGGGGCTGAGCAGCGCCACGTCCAGGGCGCGAGGCACCCCTTCGCCCGGCCGGGCGGCGCCCAGACCCATGCCCACCTCTGGACCCGCGGTTCGGGCCCTCAAAGCAGGACCGTCCGGTGGCGCACGCTCCCGGCGGCGAGCACAGCCGTCTCCACCGCGTCGATCGCGGCCCGGCCGGGCAACTCTGACAGGGAGCGCAGAAGGCCGCGCGGACCGTAGCCTCGATGGCGCATGGCCATGGCCACCCACGGCACGGCGAGCAGCGCGGACCGTCGCTGGCGACGGCCGAGCACGGTGCCGGTAACCGCTGCGGCCAGCGCGGCGTGCTCGGCCTTCCACCAGATTCCGGCGAACACGTGGCGGCGCAGATCAGGGTGGCGCTTGATCAGCAACGCCATGTCGCCCCAGCGGCCCAGTGAGCGCAGGGCTCCGGGCAGGCCGGCGGGGAGCACAGCGTGGTAGGTCAGCAGCTCGGGATCGGCCACCAACTGGGCCCCGGTGCGTATCGCCCGCCGGGCCAGGTCGGTGTCTTCACCCACCCCCAGGGCATGGTCGAAGCCATCAATGCGTTCGAGCAGCTCGCGCGGGTAGACGATGTTGCAGGTCTGCGCCCACACCGTGGGCGGCTCGACGATCACCGTGTGCGCCCACGGCGCCCCGCGCAGGACATCGGCCTCGTCGGGGTCAGAGCGCGTCGCCCCCTGGATGATGTTCCCGGGGTGGGCGCGGGCGGCGGCCCGGGCGCGAGCCACCCAGTCGGGAGGAGGGCGGCAGTCATCGTCGGTGAACAGGATCAGGGGCGCTCGCGCCGCTCGCCAGCCCGCGTCGCGCTTGGCCGACGGTCCGACGCTGCCGGGAGCGAAGGCCAGCGCGCGCAGGTGACCGGTGAGCGCGAGCGGATGCTCGGCCAGCAGATGTTGGGTCTCGCTCGCGCCGGCGTCATGGGCGACGATCACCTCCAGGTCCTCAGGAGCAACGGTCTGTTCGGCCAGCGCGTTGAGCAGCCAGCGCAGGCGCACGGGACGATCGTGGGAGGAGACCACGACCGCGGCCGCGGGCCCACCTGGTCCGGGCCGGCCACGGGACTCTGAGGGTGGGGGGGGAGTTGCCATCATGGGCCGATGCCGGCAGCCACTCCTGCCGTGGAGGGCCGCCTCGCGTCGGAGGGCGAGTCGCTGCGCGGACGCGCCGCACGCGGCGCGGTGATCAATGGCGCCTACCTTGCGGGCTTCTACTCGCTGTCGTTGCTGCGCGGCTTCGCGGTGGCCGCGTTCCTGTCGCTGACCGAGTTCGGGGCCTGGGGGGTGCTGGCCATCGCGCTCGGCACGATGCTGGCGCTCAAGCAGGTCGGCATTGGCGACAAATATATCCAGCAGTCCGACGGGGCTCAGGACGAAGCCTTTGCCCGGGCTTTCACCCTCGAGCTGCTTGCCACCGGGGCCGCAAGCGCGGTGCTGGCCATCGCCGTCCCGCTCCTGGCCCTGCTCTACGGCCGGGCCGAGCTGATCGCGCCGGGCCTGATCCTGGCTCTCGCGCCGCTGGGGACCGCTCTGCAGGCACCCCTGTGGATCTTCTATCGGCGCATGGACTTCGTCCGCCAGCGCCGCCTGCAGGCCGTAGACCCGGTCGTCTCCTTTGCCATCACGGTGGCGATGGCCGCCGCCGGCGCCGGATACTGGAGTCTGATCGTGGGCACCGTGGCGGGGGCCTGGGCCGGAGGCCTGGTGGCCCTGCGAGCCTGCCCCTACCGCCTGCGCCTGAGCTATGACCACGGGGCCATGCGCCAGTACGCCGCTTTCTCCTGGCCCCTGTTGCTGGCCAGCCTGACCCCGATCGTGATGGCCCAGACCTCGGCGCTGGCGGGGGCGCAGGCCGTCGGCCTGGCGGGAGTGGGGGTGATCGTGCTGGCGGGAAGCATCGCGGACTACACCAACCGGGTCGACGCGATCGTGACCGAGACCCTGTACCCCCTCATCTGCGCTGTCCGCGAGCGGGCCGACGTGATGCTCGAGGCGTTCGTGAAGTCAAACCGGCTGGCGCTCATGTGGGGGGTCCCGTTCGGTATCGCCCTGGCCCTGTTTGGGTCAGACCTGGTGGAGTTCGTGCTGGGAGCGCGCTGGCGCCCGGGCGTGCATCTGATCCAGGCCTTCGGCGCGATCGCCGCCGCCAACCACATCGGGTTCAACTGGGATGCCTTCTTTCGCGCCCACGGCCGAACCCGGCCGGTGGCGGTATGGAGCCTGATCACCCTCGCGAGCTTCCTGGCCTGCGCGCTGCCCCTGCTGATCGTCGAGGGGCTCGACGGCTTCGCCCTGGGCATGGCGGTGGTGACCGCGGTCAGCCTGCTCGTGCGGGCGGTCTACCTGCGGCGCCTGCTACCCGGCCTTCGCCTGCTGCGCCACACCGGTCGTGCACTCATACCCAGCGTGCCGGCGGTCCTGGTGGTGCTCCTCAGTCGCGCGGCCGAGCCGCGGCACCGCAGCTCGGTCATGGCCCTGGCTGAGCTGGCGGCCTACCTGATCATCACGGCGGGGGCGACCTGGGCCGCCGAGCGGCTGCTGCTGCGAGAGGTGGTGGGCTACCTGCGAGGCCGGACGCGGGCCCGGCAGATGGTCACCGCGACTTAGGCTGGCGGGGGTGCCCCGTGACTACAGGCGGGGCCGGGCGAGCACCGCGGCGTGCGGCACCCCCGCGGGCCCCGCGGCCAGACGTCGACCCAGCAGGCGCGCCCGGCTGGGCAGACCACGGGGAACAGGGTGGCTGGCCCCGAAGGGCACCGTGTAGGGCCGCGTGGCGCGCTCGACGGCAAAGCCGGCCGCAAAGAGCATGCGGCGGTGTCCCGCGGCGTTGGGCACCCACCACTGACACAGCTCGCCCGATCCGTTGAGCTCGGCCAGGGGACGACGAGGGTGGCGCAGGCTGAGCCCGAGGTCGATCTGCTCAGCGGACATGAAGCGACCGCCGCAGACGCCTCGGATGGCCTCCAGCGCGCGCAGCGGCTCGCGCAAATGAAGCAGCAGGCTGCCGCAGACGACGAGATCGAAGGTCCCGATGTCGCGCGCGTCGAGGTCATAGACGCTTAGCTCGAGGCGCCGCACGGCGGAGCCCAGGGCTTCGGCGGCGAGCCGGAAACCCGCTCCCTTCTCGGTGGCCACCAGCGCGGCCAGGCGCTCGGGCCCCTGGGCCCGCATGTCCGGCGGCCAGTCCCACTGCTGCTCGTCGGCCAGGTCGGTGCAGATCACCTCGCGGGCCCCGCGACGCTCGAGCTCAAAGGCCAGAAAGCCGTCATAGCTGCCGACGTCCAGGCAGCGCTTGCCCCGCACATCGGGCCAGGGCATCCGCTCGACGATCGGCCGCAGATCGAACCACCCGGGGGTGACCAGGCCCGGTCCGAGATCGAGCGTGTGGTACCAGAGGGGATGAGCCGCGATCCGCTCGCGCAGGCTGACGCGCGGAGAGGGATCGGTCGGTCCGGAGGCGGGCACCCGCGGGCATGCTAGTGGCCGTCCGGCGGCGGACAGGCGCTTGAATACCCGCGATGTCCACCGCGATCCCGTCCACCCTCGCCTCGATGGACAGGCCCGGGCAGGAAGGGTGTCGATGAGGGTGGCGGGCGCCCGCCGCTGCGCACCGGCGGCGACGCTGCTCCTGGGGGCGATCGTGTCCTGGCTGCTCACCGGCGTGGGACCCGCAGACATCGGCCGGTTCGTCGCCCACGAGCTCGGGTTCGTGCTGATCCCGGGAACACTGCTCTACGCGGGGGTGGCGCGGCGATGGCGGGGTCTGCTGGCCCTGGTCACCGTGGGCTTCGCCCTGGGCTGCGTGCTGGAGATCCTCGCCTTCGCTCTGACCGCGGCGATGAACGTCCGCGACGCCCTGTGGGCCTATCCGGTGATCGCCATTCTGCTCGGGGGGGCTCTGGTCGTTGGTCGGGCGCGCGCCCGGCGCTCGTCCGCGGGGCCGGTCGAGGCCTCTGAGGCCCGGCCGTCCGCCGCCGGTGGCTGGGCGTGGGCCCTGACGGGGATCGGCATCCTGCTGCTCGCCTACGTGGCGGTGGGGTACTTCGCCACCGCTCCGCTTCCCGGCGACGTGGGGCACGCCGCGTACAACGCCGACCTGATGTTTCACCTCGGGGTGGCGGCCGAGGCGCTGCACCACTGGCCCATCACCGACCCCAAGGCCGCCGGGGTCGCGCTCCCCTACCACACGTTCGTCCACATGCAGCTGGCGGCGATGGCCCAGATCACCGGCATCGGCCTCCCCACCCTGCTGCTGCGCCTGTACCTGCTCCCCGTGCTCGCCTGCGCCCTGGGTGCCCTCCATCTGGTCGGGATGGCCCTGTCCGGCCGACGCGCGGTCGGCGTGCTCGCCGCCCTCCTGTTCCTGCTCGTCGGACAGGCGGGGCTTGACCCGGGGGACCCACTGATGTTCTTCAACACCCAGTTCTTCTCCCTCTACGGGAGTCCGCCCTACGTGCTCGGGCTGGCGCTGTTCCTGCCCGCGCTGGGGCTGCTGGTCACCGGCCTGAGCGCCGGGGAGCTGTCTGCGGGGGAGTGGATCGTGCTGGTCCTGCTGCTCGTGGGCTGCGCGGGCGCCAAGGCATCGATCCTGCCTGTCCTGCTGGGTGGCCTGGGGCTGGTCGTGCTGGCTGAGGCCATCCGGGTGGCGCGCAGTCGCGACCGGCGTAGCGTCGCTCGGCTGCTACGCGCGGCCCGCCGCCCGGCGGCGGGGGCTCTGGGCCTGGCCTCGGTGGTGTTCCTCATCAGCTACGCGGTCATGTACCAGGGCGAGAGCGGTGGGCTGACGTTTGATCCGCCCGGCTCGATCCGGTCGATGGGGCCGATCACCTACGCCCACACGCAATGGGGGGGAGCCGTCGGCCCGCCGATCTTCTGGGCCCTGGCCACGGTCGTCGGCCTGCTCGGATTCGCCGGGCCGGGGCTGGCCGGCCTACCCGCCGCGCTCCGGGGGCGCCGGACGGCAAACCGGCTGGGCTCTGGCGCCGCGGCGCCAGAGCTTCTGCTCGGGCTCCTGCTGTCCGGTCTGGTGGCCTTCCTTACCTTCAACCACGTCGGGGGCAGCCAGAACTTCTTCACCTACTACGGCCTTGCCGCGGGATGCGTGCTCTCGGCCGTCGGGATCGTGGCGTCCTCGGGACGTCTGGCGGCGCCTGGCGGTTGGCGGCCCGGCCTTCCGTTGCTGGTCGGCCTGGCGGCCGGCTGGACGATCGTGCTGCTCGCCGCGTCGCTGATCCCGGCCGCCCTGTTCCCGCCTCCGCGTGGTCGCGGAGTGTCCTACGCGATCTGGGTCGGGGTCCCGGCGCTCGTGGTGGTTGCCCTGGGCGCGGTCTCCGTGCGCTGGCCCCGCCATCGCACGGTTTGGGCCCTGGCCGGCATGCTGGCGCTGAGCACGGTCGGGCTGCTCGACACGCCGCTTCATCTCGCCTACTCCGTCGGGCGGCGCCTGCAGGCCGGGAACCCGATCTATGCCACCGATGGGCCCGCGGCCCGGGGCCTGACCCCCGATCTGCGGGCCGCGCTGGACTACATCCGCACCCACACGGCCGAGGACGCGGTACTCGCCGTCAACAACCAGTTCTCGGCGCGCGATCGGGCCCGCCCCGACTACATGTACTACTCGGCCCTTGGCGAGCGCCGGGTGTTCCTGGAAGGCTGGTACGACACGATTCCCTCGGCGCGGCTGGGGTCGATCGCCGCACGGGTGAGCCCGTTCCCCGGCCGGCTGGCCCTCAACGATGCCGTCTTCTTACGGGCCGATCGGGCGGCACTGGGGGTGATGCGCCGGCGCTACGGCGTGCGCTATCTGCTCGTCGATCGCGCCCACGGGCCCGATCGGCCGCAGCTGGCCCGCCTCGGCCGGGCGGTCTTCCGCCAGCCCCAGGCCGTCGTCTACGCGGTGTGAGGCCGGCGCGGCAGGTGTCCGCCTACACCCACCCCAGCAGCGGCACGCGCTGGGCGGCCCGCCGGGCGTGTTCGGCGGGAGAGTCCGTCGCCGGCTCGGCCAGCGTCCACCCCGACGGCACCCCGAGCGGTCGCACCGTACTCCAGAAGACCAGCTCGGACAGGGTGGGCCACCGGCGCGGCGGCCGGCGGGGAAAGGCGGCTCCAAAGCGCTGGGCGATCGGACCGCCGCTGTCGAGCACGCGAAAGCCGGCGGCGTGGACCAAGCGCCGCAGGCCGGCCAGGTTCGGCAGCCACCAGCGCGGCTCGTCGAGCTGCCACAGCGAGGCCACCGGGGTCCGGGGAAGCAGAACCGAAAGCGTGGCGAGGATGGGCTCGAAGAGCAGGAAGCGCTCGGTGGTCACGCTGCGTACGGCGGCCAGGGCGCGCGAGGGGTCGCGCAGATGAAGCAGCAGGCTGCCCATGAACACGAAGTCGAACTGGCCGAGGAGATCGGGCGACACGTCGTAGACCGACAGGTCATGGCGAATGATCGTCTCGGCGCCCAGGGCGGAGCGGGCGGCCTCAAAGGACCGGCGGGTGAGGTTCTCCTGTCCTTCCCAGTGGCCCGTGGAGACCACCGCCTCCCGCGCGGCGCCGGTCGCCCAGGCGCCCTGCCACTCCTGGCGCGCGGGGTCTTCCAGATCGATGCTGACCACTTCCGCGGCGCCCCGGCGCCACATCTCAAACGCCCAGAACCCGTCGCTGGACCCGACGTCCAGGCAGCGCTTGCCGGCCAGCGAGTCGGGCCAGGGCAGCCGCGGGGAGGCCGGCCGGTGGTCATAGAAGCCGGGGGTGACGATCCCGCCCGGAAGCTCGATCGTGTGGTACCAGCCGAGCGCCGCTATGTCCTCCGGGGACCCCGCCACCCGCGGCACTATATGGCGCACCGCGCGCCCGGCCCCGGGGCCGCCCCAGGCCTCAGACACCCGAACGGCTGGTACGGTGAGCCGCTCGGGCGTGAGCGGATGAGCATGGTCAACCTGAGCGTCGTCGTCCCCGTCTACGGTTGCCGCGACTGCCTGGTGTCGCTTCACCGGCGTCTGAGCGACACCCTGCGGGGTCTGGACGTCTCCTACGAGATCGTCTTCGTCGACGATCGCAGCCCCGACGGTGCCTGGGCGACGCTGACCGAGATCGCCGCTGCCGACCCCCGCGTCCAGGCGGTGCGCTTGTCACGCAACTTCGGTCAGCACGCCGCCATCACCGCCGGGCTGGCCCACAGCGCCGGTGAGCACACCGTGGTCATGGACTGCGACCTGCAGGATCCCCCGGAGCAGATCGCCCGCCTCTACGCGCGTGCCCAGGAGGGCTATGAGGTCGTCCTGACGCGGCGGCCCCGTCGGCGCCAGCCCCTGACACGGCGCCTGACCGGCAGCGCCTACTTCCGCGTGCGCAAGGCGCTGGTGGGCGGCAGCCTCGAGAACAACATGCCCAACCTCAGCCTGCTCTCACGCAAGGTGGTCGACGCCTATCTGACCCTGCGCGACCGCGACCGCCAGTACCTGCTGATCGTCGATTGGCTGGGCTTTGACAGCACGGTGATCGACATCGAGCAGGACGAGCGCCCGGCCGGGCGCAGCTCCTACTCGTTCGGGGCCCTGGTGCGCGTGGCGATCGACGGGATCTTCTTTCAGTCCACCACGCTGCTGCGGTGGGTGGTCTACGCCGGCTTTGCCATCGCGCTGCTCGGTCTGGCGCTGGTCGCCTACACCGTCGCCTTCGTGGCCGCTGGGCGCCACCTTCCGCAGTGGACCGCGCTGCCCATGCTGATCCTGCTGCTGACCGGGTTTCTGACCATCGCCGGCGGGGTCACCGGACTGTACGTGGGCAAGATCTTCGAGCAGGTCAAGGGTCGGCCGCTGTACGTGATCGACACCAAGGTCATCGATGGCGTGGCGCGGGCCGAGGGCCGCGAGCTCGCCGCCCACGCCTCGCCGGCTCGAGCGCCGGATGACCCGTCCCGGAGGGGCCCGCCGGGGGACGGCAGCTAGCGTGCCGAACGAGACCGAGCCGTCGGCTCCGGCCACCGAGGATGCGCGCGCGACTCAGCGAATCGTCTTCAACCGCGCCCACGCGACCGGGGACGAGTTTGAGAACATCCGGGAGGCGATCTCCGGTGGCCATCTCTCGGGCAACGGGCCCTTCAGCGAGCGCTGCACGCGTTGGCTGGCCGAGCAGACCGGGTGCGCCGCGGCGCTGCTGACCAGCTCGGGTACCAGTGCCCTGGAGATGGCCGTGCTGCTCGCCGGGATCGGGCCCGGCGACGAGGTGCTGATGCCCTCCTTCACCTTCGTCTCGGGCGCCAACGCCGTCGCCCTGCGCGGCGCCGTGCCCGTGTTCGTCGACGTCTCACCCGACACGCTGAACCTCGACCCGGAGCTTCTGGCGGCGGCCATCACGCCCCGGACCCGCGCGGTCCTGCCCACCCACTACGCCGGCGTGGGGGCGGAGATGCAGACGATCGGCGCCGTGGCCGCACAACATGGCCTGATCGTCATCGAGGACGCGGCTCAGGGCATCCTGTCCACCTACCGAGGGCGGCCCCTGGGCACCATCGGCTCCCTCGGCGCGCTGAGCTTTCACGAGACCAAGAACGTGACGTGTGGGGAGGGGGGCGCGCTCCTGGTCAACGATCCCGAGCTGATCGAGCGGGCCGAGGTCGCCCACGAGAAGGGCACCGACCGCAGCCGCTTCTTCCGCGGACAGGTCGACCGCTACACGTGGGTGGACCTCGGCTCCTCGTTTCTGGCCAGCGACCTGAGCGCCGCCTTCCTGTGGTCTCAGCTCCAGCGGGCCCACGCCATCACCGAGCGGCGCCTGGCCATCTGGGCCACCTACCATCAGCGCTTCGCGGCGCTGGAGGAGGCGGGTGCCCTGCGACGCCCGGTGGTCCCCGGGCACTGTCGCCACAACGCCCACATGTACTACCTGCTGACCCCCGGCGCGCCGCAACGCGCGGCCGCTTTGGCGGGGCTCGCCCGCCGCGGCGTTATGGCCGTCTTTCACTATGTGCCGCTTCATTCCTCGCCGGCGGGTCGGCGCTTCGGTCGCTGCGCTGGCGAGCTCCCGGTCACCGACGACGCCTCGGCGCGGCTGCTGCGCCTGCCCCTGTGGGTGGACATGACCGACGCCGAGGTGCAGCGGGTGGCCGACGCCGTGGTGGAGGTCCTGGGGTGAGCGAACCGGGCGATCGGCTGACCCTGCTCGTGCTCGGCGTCTCCAGCGACGTCAGCCAGGGCATGCTCAAGGCGCTCGCGCACTGCACCCTGCGCATTCGCCTGATCGCCGCCTGCGTGACGCCCGAGGCGGTGGGGCTGTTCGGCGCGCAGCGTGCCTACTTGTCGCCCTACGCCGCCGACCCGGGGTTCGTGGACTGGGTCATCGACGTCTGCCGGCGAGAGTCGGTGGATGCGGTCCTGTCGGGCGTCGAGCCCGTCCTGGCGGCGCTGGCGGACGCCTCCGAGGCGATCCGCGAGGCCACCGGAGCGGTGTGCGTCGTCAGCCCGCCGGCCACGCTGGCCGTGGGTCAGGACAAGCTCGAGGGATGCCGCTGGCTGGCGGCGCACGGGTTGGCGCATCCGGACTTCGCCGCCGGCGACGATGGCGGCGCGCTGGACGCCCTGCACGCCCGCCACGGCTTTCCCCTGGTGGCCAAGCCCCGACGGGGACGCGGCTCGCGCGGGGTGCGCCTGCTCACCGACGAGCACGAGCTCGCGGGGGTGCGGGGCCAGGCCGACCTCATCGTTCAGGAGCACCTGAGCGACGCCGACGGGGAGTACACGGTGGGCTGCCTGTGTGACCGCGACGGACGCGTGCGCGGCCGGGTGGCCATGCGTCGCGAGCTGCATGAGG
>DASYID010000069.1:0-9114 GCA_036252775.1 Solirubrobacteraceae bacterium | reverse complement strand
TGGCCGGAGGTGACCTCCTCGCCGGACCCGACGATGCGTACGACCTGCGCACGGACGCGCTCGACGGTGATGTCGAGGCTCTCGAGCACCCGCGCCGCCAGACCCTCCTCCTCGCGCAACAGCCCGAGCAGGATGTGCTCGGTACCGATGTAGTTGTGCTTGAGCGTGCGCGCCTCCTCCTGCGCGAGAACGACCACCTGACGGGCTCGCTCTGTGAATCGCTCGAACATGCTGCGCTTCCTTCCTGCCGGGGCCGCGCCTAGCGCTCTAAGTCTGGTGGTCTGTGCGGGTGAGGGTAGGGGATCGGGTCACCGAATCGGCCGGTCGCTCATCTATTCGGCGGGATGGCCCGAGAGGATGAGCGAGGACGGCCGGCGCGGATGAGCCAGTCTACCAACCGGCCTGCCCGGCTCACGGGCCTGCGGTGACCGTCGAGCCCCCCGTCGCGGGGTCCCGAAGGTGGCCGTACCTGCCGCGCCCGACGCTCACCTCATGGCCGGGAACAGCAGCACGTCGCGGATCGACCGTCGGCCGGTGAGCACCATCACCAGGCGATCGATCCCCAGGCCGACACCGGCCGTCGGCGGCATGCCCTGCTCCAGAGCCATCACGAAGGCCTCGTCGAAGGGCTGCGCCTCCTGATCGCCGGCCTCAGCCTGGGCTCGCTGAGACTCCAGGCGCACCCGCTGTTCGTCGGGGTCGTTGAGCTCGGTGAACGCGTTGGCGATCTCCATCCCGCCAACGAACGCCTCCCAGCGCTCGACCAGCCCCTCGTGCTCGCGGTGGTCCTTGGCGAACGGCGACAGCTCGACCGGATAGTCGAGCACGAAGGTGGGCTCGATCAGGTGGGGCTCCACGAGCTTGGAGAGCAGATCATCGACCAGCTGGGCCCAGGTCCGGTCCCCGACGTCGAGCTCCAGGCCGGCAGACTCGATGGCCGCGACGAGCTGCGGACGCTCGCGCGCCAGGAGCACGTCGATTCCGGTGCGCCGCTCGATCGCCTCACGCAGGGTGACACGAGCCCAGGGCCGTTCCAGCCCCAGTCCGGCCGCCTGGTCGCCGAGCTCGTGGGCGACCGCCGCGACCAGCTCCTGCAGGCGCACGGCGGCGTCTGAGTAGTCGGCGTAGGCCTCATAGAACTCGAGCATCGTGAACTCGGGGTTGTGCTTGGGCGATAGGCCCTCGTTGCGGAAGTCCTTGCCGAGCTCATAGACGCGTTCCAGACCCCCCACGATGCAGCGCTTGAGGTACAGCTCGGTGGCGATCCGCAGGTACAGCGTGCGATCGAGGGCATGATGGTGGGTGGTGAACGGCCGCGCCAGGGCGCCTCCGTACAGCGGTTGCAGCACCGGCGTCTCGACCTCGATGAAGCCATCGCCATCCAGCTGGCGGCGCACGGCGGAGATCGCCCGCGCGCGGTCGACGAACAGCGTGCGCGTCGACTCGTTGGCCATCAGGTCCAGCTCACGGCGCCGCTGGCGGGTCTCGACGTCGGTGAGGCCGTGGTGCTTGGAGGGTGGGGGTCGCAGTGACTTGGCGAGCAGGGCCCAGTCATCGACGCGCAGCGACAGCTCCCCTCGCCGCGAGCAGAAGACAGTCCCGTCGACCCCGATCAGGTCTCCCAGGTCCAGCCCCAGCAGGCGCGTCAGCGAATCGGCGCCGAGGATGTCGGCGCGCGCGTGCAGCTGGATGCGCCCGCTGCGGTCCAGGCAGTCAAGGAACGCCGCCTTGCCCTGGCCCCGGCGGGCGACCAGCCGGCCGGCCACCCGGACCGTGGTCTGGGTCTCCTGGCCAGCCTCGAGACCCTGGTGGGCGCTGCGCACCGCCTCGATCGAGCTGACGCCCGCATAGGAGTGCGGGAACGGATCTACTCCCTGCGCGCGCAGGCGCTGCAGCTTCTCGCGGCGGGCGGCCAGGAGGTCGGGCAGCGGCGCCTCCCCGGGCGGCTCGCCGTCCCCCGTCGGGCTCACTTCAATCCGATGTCGATCTTGGTGATCTTGAGCTTGCGCGCGGGCCCGCGCGGGACCTGGACCGAGACAACCTCGTTGCGCTTGTGCCCGAGCAGGGCGCGGCCGACCGGCGACTCGTTGGAGAGCTTGTTGTCCGCCGGTGAAGCCTCGGCCGAACCGACGATCGAGTACTTGACCGACTTGCCCGTCTTCTCGTCCTTGACGTGGACGATCGAGCCCACCTGGACGACGTCGTTGGTCACGTCCTTGGGCTCGATGACGGTGGCCATGCGCAGCTTCTCCTGCACCTGGGCGATCCGTGCCTCGAGCATGGCCTGCTCGTTCTTGGCGTCGTCGTACTCGGAGTTCTCGGCAATGTCGCCGAACTCCCGGGCCTCCTTGATGCGCTCAGCCACCTCGCGACGCTTGTCGTTGGCGAGGAACTCGAGCTCGTCCTTGAGCTTCTCGAGGCCTTCTGGGGTGAGGATTACGTCCTTGGGCATGGCACCCTGCGTGTGGGGGGTTTCCGACCCCGGGGGAGCGTAGAAATCCCCGCCTGGGCGGGGATTGACGGCCGCTCTGGGGCCAAGCGGACGGAGCAGTATAGCGTCGCCTTCGCCGACGGCGGGAGCCGTGAAAGACCGAGCATCGCCCGTGGGGCCTCAGGGGTCCAGCGGCCGATGCAGGGCGTGGACGAGGGCGCGAGCACGATCGAGGTCGGCACTGCGCTGAAAGGCCTCCTGGACCTCCCGCCCCTCCCCCAAGCGCTCCAGGTACCAGGGGTAGAACTTGCGCAAATAGCGCGCCGCCCGTGGCGCCCCCAGATGCTCGGCCGCCCGGTCTAGGACCCACCCCAGCTCGGTGAGGACCTGCTCGCGGGTGGGCTCACCCACCCGCGTATCCAGCACCTGGGCGAACAGCCACGGGTTGCCCAGGCATCCCCGCGCGAGCATCACCGCTGCGGCTCCGGTCTGCTCGAAGGCCTCGTGTACGGCACGCCGGTCGGCCAGCCCCCCACTGAGGATGACCGGCACCGGCAGCTCGGAGACCAGGCGGGCGGCGAGCTCATAGTCAGGACGCCCGCGGTGGGCTACGGCCGCCGAGCGGGGATGAAAGCCGATGCCGACCACGCCGGCCTCAGAGACCAGACGCTGGGCCACATGCACCCCGTCGGTGTCGCCGGGGCGGCGCCCGGCGCGCAGCTTGACCGTCACCGGCAGGCCGCTGGCCTCGCGGGCCGCCCGGGCCACGGCCACCGCGCGGTCGGGGTCTGACAGCAGCGCCGCACCCGCCCCGGTCTTGCACACCTTGGGCACCGGACAGCCCATGTTGAGGTCGATCAGGTCGGCCCCGGAGGCCGCCACCCGGGTGGCGGCGGAGCGCATGATCTCCGGATCGGCGCCAAACAGCTGCACCGAGGTGGGGCCCCCCGCTCCCTCGTGGCGCTCATCGGGGTGGATGCGCAGCAGCTCAGAGCAGGTGCGGGGGTTGCCGTAGTGCACGGCGTGACTGGAGACCATCTCCGACACCGCCATGCCGGCGCCGTGACGCTTGGCCTGCAGGCGCACGAACCAGTTGCCGATGCCGGCCAGGGGAGCCAGCACGACGCGGTTGGGCACGGTCACCCCGCCCAGGGACCATGGCTCGCGCAGACGCGCGGCGGCTCGCGCGCCGGGGTCGCCGGTGTCACCGGAGTGGCCGGGCAGACGCGCGGCGGCGCGCGCGCCGGGGTCACCGGGGTGGCCGGAGTCGTGTCCGGCGACCGGCTCGGGGGGCATGGAAGTGGTTGCGGCGGTCATGACGCTCCCACGGTAGCGCCGGGCTACCCCTCCGGGGCCGGCGCCAGATGCACTCGGTAGCGAAACAGCTCGCGGTAGCCCAGGGCGGCGTAGACGGACTCGCCCATGGGAGAGGCCTGCAGCGACACCAGGCGCGCACCCCGCTCGAGGCCCAGATTGGTCACCTCGGCGGTGATCCTCGCTGCCAGGCCGCTGCGCCGGGCCGACTCGGCCGTGGCCACCCATCCGACCATGGCCACCTCGTCGGCCATCGTGACCATCGCGCACGCCACCGGCCGGCTGTCGCGATAGCAGACGCGCGCCGCAACGTCCGTCTGCAGCAGCGACTCGGGCGTGAAGGTGTCAAACACGTCCGGTGGGAACCCCAGCGAGGGGTAGGCCGCGCCGCACAGACGCCAGTAGGCGCGCGCGCCCTCGAGATCCTCCACGGCTCGGATCTCGGTCCCCGGCGCCAGCGCCGGAAGCGCCACGGGGTGCTCGCACACCATCTCGGGATAGCTCATAACCGGGGCCATTCCGGCCGCCCGGGCGGCCCGCCGCAGGTCGGCGTCCTCGTCACCCGGGCGCGCGAAGACCACGAAGGACGGCCGCTGGCGCCCCGAAAACCACTCGCGGGCCCTGGCGATGAGCCCGGCGGCGTCGGGACGGGAATGCAGGCGCATGACGCCGTTGAGGAACGGCAGCGGATGCGCCGAGCGATACAGGAGCTCCTGGCCGTCGTCGTCCGCCTCGCCGCCGGGCTGGTCGTCGACCATGCGCCGGCTGACGCCGTAGAGATTCTGATGGGCCAGCCGGGCCAGCTCGGCCGGCCGGGTTTCGCCGCTCACGCGTTGCGACCGTGAATCAGGCGCAGGCCGGTGAGCGTGAGCTGGTCGTCGACCTCGTCGATCTGCTCACAGAAGGGCACGATGTGCTCGGCCAGCCCCCCGGTGGCGATGACCGTGGCGTCGCCAAGCTCGGCCCGCAGTCGGCTGACGATCCCGTCCACCTGGCCGGCGAACCCGTAGACCACCCCCGACCGGATGGCGTCGATGGTCGTCTTTCCGATCAGCGCCCGGGGTGCCTCGATGTCCACCCGGGGCAGCTTGGCCGCGCGCTGGGTGAGCGCTTCAAGCGAGATCTCCAGGCCGGGCGAGATGATCCCCCCGAGGTACTCGCCCTGGGCCGACACCGGGTCGTAGGTGATCGCCGTGCCGAAGTCCACCACCACGCAGCAGGCCTGCACCCGGTGATAGGCCGCGACGGCGTTGACCAGCCGGTCGGCGCCGATCTCGCGGGGATTGTCGTAACGAATCGGCATCCCGGTCCTGGTGCCCGGCCCGACCACCAGCATGTCGTGGCCCAGATAGCGACGGGCCATCTCCGCCCACTCGGGACCGAGCTCGGGCACGGTCGAGGAGACGACCGACGCCTCGAGCTCGCCCATGCTCATGTCGCGCAGCTCCAGCAGGTTGCGCAGGGCGGCACCGAGCTCATCGGCGGTCGACACGCGCACGGTGGCCAACCGCCAGTGCTCGACCAGCTGCTCGCCCCGAAAGGTGCCGAAGTGCGTCTGGGTGTTGCCGACGTCGACGACCAGGAGCATGGGGCAAGGATATGCTCGTACCCATGGACCTGCGGCTCTACGTGATCCCCGGCTCGCACCCGTGCGACTGCGTGGCCGCCGCCCTGGAGCTCAAGCACCTGCCCTACGAGCGCACCGACATGGTCCCGGTGGTGCACAAGCTTCAGGGCCGGCTGTCCTACGGCGCACCCACCGCGCCCGGGCTGAAGCTCGACGGGGAGCGCCTCTACGGCTCGCGCCGGATCATGCGCCGCCTCGACGAGATCGTGGCCGATCCTCCCCTGTACCCCAGCGAGGAGCCGCTCGCGGCGACCGTGGTCGAGGCCGAGCGCTGGGGCGACGAGATCCTGCAGCCGCTCGCCCGCCGGCTGAGCTGGGCGGTCCTCAAGCGCTCTCCCCGTCACATGGAGGGCTACAGCGAGGGGGCCCGCCTGCCCGTGCCGATCTCGTTGGCCCGCCCGTCGCTGCCGCTGCTGGCCCGCGCGGCAGCACGACTGAACGGTGTCAGCGACGAGGTGACCCGCAGCGACCTGCAGCAGCTGCCCGCTCTGCTGGACCGGGTCGACGGCTGGATCGCCGACGGGGTGCTGGGCGGCGAGCACCCCAATGCGGCGGACCTGCAGATCGGCTCCTCGCTGCGGCTGCTGGCCAGCCTGGGCGATCTCCGTCCCCAGCTCGCCGATCGGCCCGCCGCGCGCCTGACCGGCTACTTCCCGCCGCTGGCCGGCAGCACGCCGAGCGGGGTGCTGCCCGGGGCCTGGGTCCCGGCGCCGGCCTGACCGACTCGCAGGGGTGCGCCGGCGTGGCGCACGCCACCGTCGACCGGCAGGCTCAGCAGCGCTTCGGCCACCGATCGACCCGACGGCAGGCGCAGCGAGGGCTCGAGCTCCAGCAGCCCGATGAGCACGAAGCGCCGTTGGGTGAGGGCCGGGTGGGGAAGCTCGAGCGGGCCATCGACCTGGACGAGAGCGCCCAGCATCAACAGATCGACGTCGATCGGTCGGGGACCGTGGCGCGGCCCCGTGGAGTCGCGCCCCAGGGCGCGCTCGACGGCCTTGGCCCGGCGCAGCAGCTCGAGCGGCTCGAGACCGGTCTGAATCTGAAGGCAGGCGTTGTAGAACGGGGGCTGGTCGAGGATCTCCCCCACCGGATCGGTCTCATACACCGACGAGCTCGCCCGCACGACCACCGAGGCGCCCAGAGCGTCGACGGCCGCCTGTAGCGCGGCGCGTCGATCGCCCAGGTTCGATCCCAGGCCCAGGTAGCCGGTGCGCTCGGGGGCCAGCTCGCCCTCGCCTAGGATGCCGGCCCGGGAGCCAGCCCGGCCCGCGCCAGGCCCTGGCCGACCCGCTCGGCGAAGCGCAGCGTGGCCGACAGCGGGCGCACCATCACCGTCAGCTCGTCGATCAGGCCCTCGGCGTCCACGTGCAGCAGATCGACACCCTCGATCTCGCGATCTTCGACCCGACCCCGGAACACGAGACCCTGGAGCTCGGACCCGGCCAGCTCGGCCGTGTAGCGAAAGTCCTCGAGGGTCTCCATGACGATCCCCAGCAGCCCCAGGACCGCCTCACGACCGACGAACGGGTGGAAGGTGACGGGGCTGTGCAGCACGACCTCGGGGGCCAGCAGACCGGCCATCGCCTCCAGGTCGCGGCCGGTGGCCGCGGCGCGGAAGGCTTCCGCGGCGCTCATGACCCCGACCGCTCGGAGGCCGGGCAGCGCAGGTGCTCGGCCCAGGACTGCGGATCTCCGAGCTCGGGCAGCTGCAGGGCGGCGGCGACGTTGAGCAGCATGCCGTGGGCAAAGAACGTGCGCACATCCTCAGGGTCGGCTCCCGACAGTCGCTGGACCTCCTCATAGAGCTGCTCGTAATGGCGTCGCACGACGGCGCGAACGTCGTCCTGCGAGGACGCCGCATACGCCTGCATCTGTGCCAGCAACAGCTCGCGGTCGGCGAGCATCTCGACATAGGCGGCGCCCATGGCATTGAGGGCCTCGGTCGGGTCCGTCAGCCCGTCGGCCGCCAGGCGGAAGGTCTCCAGCGTGCGCTCAAAGCAGCGCTCCAGACAGGCGATGAACAGTGCGCGCTTGGTGGCGAACAGGCGAAAGAGGTAGGGC
The DNA here is from genome assembly GCA_036252775.1 of Solirubrobacteraceae bacterium. GTDB lineage: Bacteria > Actinomycetota > Thermoleophilia > Solirubrobacterales > Solirubrobacteraceae > DASYID01. The sequence continues at coordinate 1,681 of DASYID010000069.1, read as the reverse complement.
TGGGAGATCCCCGCGCGCTGGGCGATCGCCTCGGTCGAGGTCCCGTGCAGGCCCCCGATGGAGAACTCGCTGACCGCGGCGCGCAGGATCTGCTCGCGGCGCTGGTCGGCGCTCAGCCGGGTCCGGGTCGGGCCGGCAGGCAGGGCGGTGCCGCGTTGGGCGGACGGGCGGGTGGCGGAGGGGCTCATGCCGCCTATTGTAAGTGATTACTCACTTCAGGTCACGCCGGTTCGCCCGGCTCCCGCCACACCTCGACTGAGACCTCCTCGACGGGCAGCGGGATCGGCGGTTCGGGCTTGGCCGCCTTGACCCACACACCCTCGAGCGCGAAGTCGTCGAGCAGGCGGTCGGCGATCGCCGTGCACAGGCGCTCGAGTGTCCGGTAGGAGCGCTGCTGGGCCACGAGCGCGACCAGCTGGCACACCTCCGCGTAGTCGACGGTGTCCTCGATCATGTCGGTGACCGTCGCGTCTGACTCGCCGGCGTCCAGGCGCAGATCCAGCACCAGACGCTGCCCCACCTCGCGCTCGGCGTCGCTCACGCCGTGATGGGTATACAGAGACAGCCCGGTTATCTCGATGGTGACGACCGTCTGGACCTCGGCGCCGTCGTCGCTGGGATCAGAGAGCTCGTCAGGCTCGAGCTCCTCGTCCTCGTCGGGTCGGTCCTCCTCAGCCATCGCGCGCGCTGACCGTAGCACTCGCCAGCGCCAGCGCCGCCCGCACGGCGGCGACGTCGTGCACCCGGAACATCGAGGCTCCCCGCCACCAGGCGACGAGATTGCTGGCGATGGTGCCGGGGAGGCGCTCGAGCTCGCCGGCCCCGCCCGCCAGCTGGCCCAGAAAGGACTTGCGTGAGGTGCCCACCACCACCGGGCGCCCCAGGCCCACCAGCTCGTCCAGGCGCCCCAGCAGCTCCAGGTTGTGGGCGGCGGACTTGCCGAAGCCAATGCCGGGATCGACCCAGATGCGCTCCTCGGCTATCCCCTCGCCCACCGCAAAGGCGACCCGCGCCTCCAGGAAGGCGCGCACCTCGTCGACCACGTCGTCATAGCGGGGTGAGTCCTGCATCGTGCGCGGCTCCCCGCGCATGTGCATCAGGCAGCAGTCCGCGCCCCGATCGGCGACCAGCCCAGCCAGCTCGGGGTCACCCCGCAGCGCGGTCACGTCGTTGACATAGGTGGCGCCGGCCGCCAGCGCCGCCTCGGCCACGGCCAGCTTGGAGGTGTCGATCGACAGCCGCGCCCGGCAACCGGCGGCGGTCAGACCGCTGAGCACCGGGATCACGCGCGCGCACTCGAGCTCGGCCGCCACCGGCGTGGCCCCCGGGCGGGTGGACTCCCCGCCGACGTCGATGATCCCCGCCCCCTGGGCCGTGAGCTCCAGAGCGTGGCTGATCGCCGCCTCCGGGGCCAGGAAGCGCCCGCCGTCAGAGAAGGAGTCGGGCGTGACGTTGACGACGCCCATGAGGGTGAACGCACCCTCGCCGATGCCCGCCTCCTCAGGCGAGCTCGGGCTTTTCGGGCAGATCCAGGCCGCGCGCCTCGGCAGCGCCGCCGGCCAGCCCGGGGCGGGGCAGCGGGCGTGGCGCCTCCCGGCCGGCACGATCGGCCGGGGCCGGCGGCGCGGGAAGTTCAGGGGTGGCCGGCTCATCGGGCCCGAAGACGTCCTCCTCGGCCTTG
>DASYID010000068.1:0-5621 GCA_036252775.1 Solirubrobacteraceae bacterium | reverse complement strand
CCACACGCGCGGCCTGCTGCATGTTGTGGGTGACGATCACGATGGTCACGCGCTGACGCAGCTCGGCGATCAGCTCCTCGATTCTCAGCGTGGCGATCGGGTCCAGGGCGGAGCAGGGCTCGTCCATGAGGATGACCTCGGGGTCCACCGCCAGCGTGCGGGCGATGCACAGCCGCTGCTGCTGTCCGCCGGACAGGCTGACGCCAGGCTGTCCCAGGCGATCCTTGACCTCCTCCCACAGCCCGGCGCCCCGCAGGGCCGATTCCACACGCTCGCGCACCGAAGCGCGTTTGCCGCCCGTCAATCGCAGCCCGGAGGCGACGTTGTCGAAGATCGACAGGGTGGGAAAGGGGTTGGGCTTCTGGAAGACCATGCCGATGGCACGCCGCACCGCGACCACATCGACCTCGTCGGCGTAGATGTCCGCGTCGTCGAGCAGGACGCGCCCCTGGGCCCGAGCGCCGGGGATCTCCTCGTGCATCCGGTTGATGCAACGAACGAGCGTTGACTTGCCGCAGCCTGAGGGACCGATGATCGCCGTGACGCGGTTGGCCTCAAAGGTCAGGTCGAGGTCGCGGACCGCCTCGGCCGTGCCGTAGAAGGCACTCAGAGACGAGGCGGTGACGCTGCGCCCCCCAGAGGCCGATACCGGCTCGGTGTGGGCAGGGGTAGACGGGCTGGCGATCCGCGACGGGACCGGGGCTGCCTCGGGGATTTCGCGCTCGGGGGGCAGGTGAGTCGACGGGTGCGGGTTGTCGGCCATTAAGCGAGGCGGCTGCGCCGAGACAATAGACGGGCGGCGAGGGTCAGGACCAGAACGAGCGTAACGAGCGTCAGCGCCGCTCCCCACGCCCGGTCCTGATAGCGGGGCGAGGCCGAGAGGATGTCTGAGAAGATCTGAACCGGCAGCGAGTTCATCCGTTGGCCGAGATCAAACGACGTGTCGTGCACGAGCTGGGCGGTGAACAGGAGCGGAGCGGTCTCGCCCGCCGCCCTCGCCACCGCGAGCAGAGACCCAGTCAGCAGCCCGGGAGCGGCGGTCGGCAGCACCACCCGGGTGACCACCCTCCACCGCGGAGCTCCCAGCGCCAGGGCGGCCTCGCGCAGACTGTCGGGCACCAGCAGCAGCACCACCTCCGCCGAGCGGGTGACGATCGGAATCATGAGCAGCCCCAGGGCGACCGAACCCTTCCAGGCGGTGTTGCTCCCCCATATGTGGGTCAGGACCAGCGTGGTGTAGATGAACAGCCCAAAGACGATCGAGGGCACTCCCGTCATCACGTCGATCAGATAGCGGACGGCGGCGGAGAAACGACTGGACCGGCCGTACTCGGTGAGATAAAGAGCAACGCTGAGGCCAAGCGGCACAGCGAGCAGCGTGGCGAGCGCCACCATCTCGACTGTCCCCAGCACGGCACTCTGGATGCCGCCCGGATCTCCCAGGAAGTTGCCGTTGGGATCGCTGGTCAGGAAGTGCCCGCTGATCACCCCGAGGCCCTTGCTGAGCAGGTAGTAGAGGATCACCCCCAGCGGGATCAGCGCCAGCAGCGTCGCGGCCGCCAACCCGCCCCGAGCGGTGAGGTCGCGGCGGCGGCGGCGGCCGCTGATCGGTGCCAGTACCGGGGGCGTCATGGTGTGGCCGACAGCTCGGGGACGGGTCCGATCGGGGCGCGACGGCGGCCCCGTTCGGCGCGCCGCACGAGCATGCGGGCCAGGGCGTTGACCGCCAGCGTGAGCACGAACAGAACCAGGCCAGCGGCGATCAGCGCGCTGCGATGCAGCGCGTCGGCCTCGCCGAACTCGTTGGCGATCACCGCCGCCAGCGTGTAGCCCTGGCTGAAGAGGGTGTGGCCGATGACCGGCGCGTTGCCGATCACGATCGTCACCGCGATGGTCTCACCGATGGCGCGGCCCAGTCCCAGCATGGAGGCGCCGACGATCCCCCCTCGGGCGTAGGGCAGAACCGCCAGGCGGTTCATCTCCCAGCGCGTGGCCCCGAGGGCGAGCGCCGCCTCCTTGTGGGCGGCGGGCACGGTGGCGAGCACCTCCCGAGTGATGGCACTGACGATCGGCACGATCATGATGGCCAGGATCAGGCCGGCGATGAAGTAGTTGGGGCCGAAGACCGTTCCCCCCCCGAAGAAAGGGACGAAGCTGAAGGTGCTGGCGAACCACTCCTCGGCCCCCTTGAGCTTGGGAATCAAGAAGAAGAACCCCCACAGTCCGTAGACCACCGAAGGGACTGCCGCCAAGAGCTCGATCAGGCCCGACAGCAACGGCCGCGCACGCAGCGGGCACAGCTCGGTGACGAACAGGGCCGTGCCCACCGCCACCGGCACCCCGATGAGCAAGGCCAGCCCAGACGTGATGAGCGTTCCCACCACCAGCGGCCACGCCCCGTAGGTCGACTGGCGAACGTCCCAGTTGTTGTCCAGGGCAAACCCCAACACTCCGAAGCGAGAGAACACCGGCTGGGACTCGGAGATCAGCCGGAGGAAGAAGTAGGCGAGCACGACGAGCACGGCCACGGCGATGCTCGTCAGCCCCCACCTGAGGGCACGGTCGGGCAGACGCGACAGCGGCGACCGCTCCAGAATCGAGCGGCCGCCGCCGTCCAGCGCCGGGGTGTCTAGGACCGACACCCGGTGTCTAGCCGGTGATCGGACTTCCGTTGCACTTCAGCGAGGCTACCTTGGCCTTGGCCTTGGCGACCAGCGGGGCCGGCAGCGGCGCGTACTGCAGTTGCTTGGCCACATCCTGGCCGGCGCCCAGGCCGTAGTTGAGGAACTTCACCACGCCCGAGGCGGCCGCCTTGCTCACGCCCGCTTTGCATAGGTCCTGGTAGACGACCACGAACGTCTGGGACGCGATCGGGTAGGCGGACGGGCTGGGCGAGTCGATGACGGTGAACCTCAGGTCCTCCGGGACCTTGACGCCGGTACCGGCGGCGGTGGTTGAGTCCAGGGAGGGAGTCACGAACTTGCCCGACTTGTTCTTGACATCGGCGAACGTGAAGTTGTTCTGCAGGGCGTAGGCCGCCTCGACGTAGCCCACTCCACCGTCGGTCTGCTTGATCGCACCGGCGACGCCCGCGTTGCCCTTGGCACCGGTGCCCGTAGGCCACTTGACGTCCTTGTCGGCTCCGACCTTGCTCTTCCAGGCGGGACTGTGGGCGGCCAGGAAGCTGGTGAACCCCTTGGTCGTACCCGAGGAGTCCGACCGGTGGACGATCGTGATTGCCGTGGAGGGCAGTTGCAGGCCCGGGTTGAGCTTGGCGATCTCGGGGTCCTTCCAGGTCTTGACCTTGCCGAGGAACATGTCGGCGATCGTCGGGCCGTCGAGCTTGAGGCCGGCCTTGACGCCCGAGAGGTTGTAGGACACGGTGATGGCGCCGAGGACCGTCGGGATGTGCGCGGGAGCGCCCTTGCCCTTGGCCGCCGAGATCTCGGCATCCTTCATGGGCGGATCGCTGCCGGCGAAGTCCACCGTGCCGGCGGTGAGCTGCTGGATTCCGGCGCCCGAGCCGACAGGCTGGTAGTTGACGGTCAGGCCCTGGCCCTTGAGGTTGCTGCCCCACTGGTCATAGATCGGCTGGGCGAAGGTCGAGCCGGCGCCGTTGATCGAACCGGAGGCGCCGGAGCCCGAGGTCGAGCTTCCGCCAGAAGTCCCGGAGTTGCTGTTGCTGGAGCTGGAACCGCAGGCCGCGAGCGCAAGCGCCAGTACCGCCGACACGGCGAGCAGCAGAATCGGACGTGATCTCAACTGACATCTCCTTGTTTTTGGGAAGTCCGGCGGCGGGATGGCCCAACCGTCTGGCCGAGAGTCTCCCCCGGCGTCTGCGCGTAGATGTGAAAAGACTGTGAAGGCTCGGGTCCTCGCCCGCCGATCGGCTCCTCGCGCCCGCTGCTGTCATGCGAATAGTCTCGGTCCATGGCCCTCCGCGAGCGGCGCTTCGATACCGGCGTACTCGAACTCCTCGAGGAGGCGGGGCGCAATGCTCAGCGCTCGGCGCTGCTACTGCGCGACCTGCTGACCGATTATCCCGAGCGGGCGGAGCTCGCTCGCGACCTGCTGCTCTGCGAGCAGGAGGGTGACCGCATAACGCACGACATCATCCACCGCCTGCACGCCGGCGGGCGCCGGCGGCCCGCGCTGGACTCGGCCGACGGCTACGCCCTGGCGACGACCATCGACGACATCGTCGACTACGCCGAGCAGTCTGCGGACTCCCTCTCGCTCTACGGTGTCGAAGCCACGATGGAGCAGGCGGTGTCGATGGCGGAGGTGCTGGTGGGGGCCACCGAGCAGGTCGCGCGTGCCCTGCGTTCTCTGCGCACCGGGGCTGAGTTCACCCCCGAGCTGGTCGAGATCCACCGGCTGGAGAACGAGGGCGACCGCGTGCTGCGTGATGGCGTCGCGTCGCTTTTCGCCGGGGGAATCGACCCCATGGTGGTGATCCGCTGGAAGGACATCTTCGAGTCGCTGGAGGGCAGCATCGACGCGTGCGAGTCCGTGGCGCACGTGCTCGAGGGCGTGGGCCTAAAGGCCCGACGCCGCTGATCTAGACCGGCCGTCGCTAGCCTCTCGGGTGATGCACCCCATCAGCTACTTCCAGGGCGTGGTGCTCGGTCTCCTGCAGGGCGTCGCCGAGCCGTTTCCCGTCTCCAGCCTCGGTCACGGCGTGATGCTGCCCCGACTGGCGGGCTGGAACATCCACCAGAACGACAAGTACTTTCTCTCCTTCCTGGTCGCCACCCACCTGGCGACCGCCATCGTGCTGCTCGGCTTCTTTCTCTCTGACTGGGTGGCGATCGCCCGCGGCATGGGACGCTCCCTGCGTGACCGTGAGATTGGGGCCGACGACCACTACGCCCGCCTGGGCTGGCTGCTCGTGGTCGGGACGATCCCGGCCGGCATCATCGGCCTGCTGTTGGAGGAGCCCCTGCGCAGTCTGTTCGCCTCCGCCCCCTCGGCGGCTGCCTTCCTGATCGTCAACGGTGTCCTTCTGCTGGCTTTCGAGCGGCTTCGCCGTCGGTCCCCCAGCCCTCGTGATCACCTGGGCGACAACGACGAGCAGCTGGCGCGTCTGACCTGGCGCCAGGCGATCGGTGTCGGCACCTCTCAGGCCACCGCCCTCATTCCGGGCATCTCGCGCTCGGGCATGACGATGGGCGGGGGGCTGCTGGCCGGCCTGTCCAACGAGCACGCGGCGCGCTACGGCTTCCTGCTGGCCACCCCGATCATCGGGGCCGCCGCTGTGCTCAAGCTCCCGGACCTGTTGGGCCCCACCGGCAACGGCGTCAGGGGACCCGCGCTGGTGGGAGCGCTGTGCGCCGGCGTGACGACGTTCTTTGCGGTGAAGTTCCTGCTGCGCTTCTTTGAGGCCAACCGCCTGACGCCCTTCGGCATCTACTGCCTGGTGGCGGGGACTGTGTGCACGCTGGTCTTCGCGCTCGGCGGCTGAGACCCGGCGCCCTAACCCGGCAGGCCGTGCTCGAGGGCGCCCTTGACGCTGGCGTCCAGCGCGTTGAGCCGGTGCAGGGCCAAGGCCTCGGCTGACCCGAAGCGCCGCATCGGCGCCGCGTCGGCGCCGTGATGGCACAGCACGCAGTGAGCGAGCT
>DASYID010000067.1:0-17825 GCA_036252775.1 Solirubrobacteraceae bacterium | reverse complement strand
CCGCCCACGATCAGCAGCAGCAGCGCGAGGGGCTCGAGGCGCTTGAGTGCTTCCATGGCTACCTACCTCCTTGGCACACGGTGGGTGTGCCGGTCGTGACACACGCATATAGTGCGTATTGTCACGAGTACACCGGACCCGCGGGTCCGGTTACGCCGGGACGGCTCAGGCGTGGGGCCGCTTGCGGCGGGCCAGTGCCGTGTAGCTGTGGCCGGCAGGAAGGCTGACGTTGCGCCGGCGGACCTGATCGCGCACGCCTACCACCCCCCGCCTGACGCGCACCAGGGTGCGGTCGCAGCGGTCCTGGACCAGCCAGATGGTTGAGCGGACCGTGGCCGACGCGTAGTTGCCCCGCGTGCGGAAATGCCCGTGCCCGTTGCCCCACAGGTGGCGCTCGGTGTGCCCGCGCCGCCGCGCACGGGCCGCATGGACGCCGGCCCGCCGGGCCACCCTGTGACAGCCGCTCAGGTCCCCCACCAGGGTCAGGTCCGTCAACGGAGGCTGGGTCTGGCTGAAGCGGAATACGCCGCCGTAGAAGTCCGAGCATTGCGAGTGGGCGGAGCGATCGGCGGCCGAGCACAGGCTCACTCGTCCCCGGGTGGTGTCGACCACGGTCCCGACCAGCACCTGGCGTGCTTCTCTGAGCGAGACGAAGCGGCTGGACCCCGGCCCGCGAATCAGCACCGTCCCGCCCGCCGGGGCCAGGTTGGCGCTGCGCCCGGGCTGGGGAGGGGGCGGGCCGCTCGGAGGCGGGGGTGGCGGATTGGGGGTAGTCGACGTGATCGTGGACGGCGGCGGTGGAGCGGGCGCCGGGGTGACGTTTATGGAGGCCGTGGCCGGCGCCGAGCGGACGCCGCCGGGGTCGGTGGCCTGGTAGGTGAAGGAATCGGGTCCCGAGTAGCTCGCGGCGGGGGTGTAGCTTGCGCGACCATCGGGCGCGATGGCCCCGAGGGTGCCGTGGGCAGGGGCGCTGGCCGCCGCCAGCGACAGGGTGTCGCCGTTGGGATCTGAGCATCTCAGCGGGATGGACACCGACGAGCCGGCCTGGACTGTGGCCGAGACGGCCTGACAGGCGGGCGCCAGGTTGCGGCTGAAGACGTCAAAGGCGGCAGAGCCGTAGGCGGCGGAGTAGAGGTTGAGGTTGTCCGGGCTGACGGTCACCCATACCGGCTGCTGGAGCGCCTGACCTGGGGTGCAGCCGGTCCCAGCGGCGTCCACGCAACCGGCCGGCATCGACTTCTGGGTCAGGGCTCCGCCGCTCGCCCGGTCAAACACGGCGATGGCCTTGGCCCCCGATGAAGCCGCGTACACGCTGGCCCCGTCCGGGCTGACGGCGACAGCAAACGCCCCGGTAAGGGCACTGGCCGTGCCGCAGCCGGGCGCCCCGCCGTCCACCTGGCAGCCGGCGAAGGCGAGCGCACCGCTGGGTCCGCGATTGAAGGTGACCACCGCGTTGCTGAAGTTGGCCGCCACATAGACGTTCGCGCCGTCGGGGCTGACGGCCACGCCGAAGGGATTGTCCACCGTGGGCAGCGTGATGCATGTGCCTCCGTTTCCGGTCGTGCTCGCACAGCCCCCGTCGGTCAGTCCGGTCGCCGGGTCCCGGTTGAAGGTGTCCACGCTCTTGCTGGCCTGCGCGGTCACGTAGACGTTGCCCCCATCCGGGCTGACCGCCAGCCACTTCATTGTCTGCATCGGAAGGGTGCTGGGCGTGCAACCCGCCGCCCCCGAGGCATCCCGCAGACAGCTCTGGAAGGTCAGGGCTCCAGTGGTCGCGTCACGACTGAAGCTGGTCACCGCGTGGGCCGGTGCCTGCGTCGTCGCGTACAGGTTCTTGCCGTCAGGACTAACCGCGATCGCCAGCAGCTGAGAGATGCTGGCCACGTTGGTGGCGCACGTGGCCGGGCTCGTGGACGACTTCATGCAGCCCGTCTGGACGAGGACACCGGTCGTCAGGTCACGTTGAAAGATGCCGATCGCCTCGCTACCGCTGGCGGCGGTGTAGAGATACTTGCCGTCTGGAGATAGGGCCAAGAAGGCCAGGCCCTTGAGCAGACCGTTGGGCTCACTGGCGCAGGTGGCCGTCGCTGGTCCGTCGTGGATGCAGCCGTTGTTGGCCAGGGACTTCTGGGTGAGCGCCCCGGTACTCGGGTCGCGATCGAAGCTCGTCAGGCCTCCCGGGCCGTTGAAGCCCTGGGCCACCGCGTAGGGGTTGCGGCCGTCCGGGCTTATGACGATCGCTCGGGCCAGCTCGAATCCGGCGCCGGTCCCGCACGCCGCGTAAGTCCCGTACGCCGGCTCGGCCAGGCACTGGATCTCGTTCAGCGCCCCGGGCGTGGCTGCCGTGGCCGGTGGGGCGCCGGCTGCGCCGGCAGCCACGGCCACTCCCAGCGTGGCCCAAGCCCACCACCTGGCCCTGCCCCGCCTCTTCCTGCCCGTCTGCTGGCTCTGGTGCTTCGACAATGTCCCGTACGCCCCGGTGTGGGCGCCTCCCACCAGGGAGGGTAACCACCTGTGCAGGCCGCACAGTGATCCTGCGCACGCAGGGTAGGCAGGGTGGATCGGGGGCGCGGGCCCCGGTGTCCGGCTCTACCCCGCGGCGTTCGGGTTGCCCGTGGACTGGCCCCCCTCGCCGGCGGCTCCGGGCCGGTTGCCCTCGCGGCCCCCGGTGGTCTCGGGGGCGTCGTCGCCCTCCCCGCCGGGGCCTTCAGGCCCCTGCCCCTCCCTCTGGCCACCGGCGCCCGCGGGCTGCTGCTCGGGCATCTGGTCGCCCGTGCCCGCCTGACGCGGGTCCTCGGAGTGATCGGGTTGAGGCTCGTCGTCCACGCCCGCCTCCTACCCCGTGCGACCGGGGTCCAAGCGTCCGCTCCCCGCCGCCCTCAGGACAGCAGACCCGTCAGCGAGCGGCCGACGTGCCCGACCAGATCGAACAGCGGTGACGGGATGATGCCGAACACCACGGTGGCGATCGCGAACAGGACGGCGACCAGCGCCACCTCGGGTTGGGTGCGGGCGCGGTCGGCTTCGGGCGAGCCGCCGGCCATGGCCGGGTAGGGATCGCCACCCACCCCGCGGTGGGGAGCGTCGGCGGCGCCAAGGCGCCCGGCCTCCTCACCCGGGCGCATCCACATCGTGGCCACCACCCGCAGGTAGTAGCCCAGCGAGATCATCGAGCCGACGACGATCACCACCCCAAGCCAGGCGTAACCGCCATCGACTGAGGCCTGGATCAGGTACAGCTTGCCGATGAAGCCGGCGGTGGCCGGGATGCCGGCCAGCGACAGCATGGCGATGGTCATCGGCCAGGCCAGCGACGGTCGCTCGGCCCCCAGGCCGGCGAGGCCGGCGATGTCGTCACCCAGGCCGGTCTGGCGCTCGCGGGCCACGATCACCGCGAAGGCGGCGATGTTCATCAGCAGATAGACGATCAGGTAGAAGACGGTGGCCTGCAGCCCCAGGCTGGTGGAGACCACCACCCCGGCAAGCAGGTAGCCGGCCTGGGCGACGCCGGAGTAGGCGAGCATCCGCTTCAACGATGACTGCCCCAGCGCGCCCACGTTGCCCACCACGATGGTCACCGTGGCCAGGGCGGCCAGGATCGGTCCCCAGCTGACCTGCGCGTTGATCAGAGCGACGTCGAACAGGCGCAGGAACACACCCAGTGCCGCGGCCTTGGTGGCCACGGCCATCAGCGCGGTGATCGGGGTCGGCGCCCCCTCGTAGACATCGGGGGTCCACTGATGGAAGGGGGCGACCGAGGACTTAAAGCCCAGTCCCCCGATGGCCAGCGCGATCCCGGTGAGCAGCAGCGGGTCGCTGGACACGCCGCCCGAGGCCAGCGACGCGGAGATCGCGTCGAAGTCCGTCGAGCCGGTGGCTCCGTAGATGAGCGCCAGCCCGTAGAGCAGGGTGGCCGACCCGACCGAGCCCACCACCAGGTACTTCAGGCCGGACTCGAGCGACGTGGCGCGACGCATCTCGCTGGCACACAGCACGTAGAGGGGGATCGACAGCAGCTCGAGGCCGATGAACAGCGTGACGGTGTTCTGGGCACCGACCAGCACCAACATCCCGGCCACCGAGCTCAGCAGCAGTGCGTGGTACTCGCCGTGAGCCGATTCGCGCGGCGCCTCCGATCGCCACGACAACAGCACCGCCGCCAGGCCGGCGACGATCAACAGCAGGCTCAGCGCCAGGGCCAGATCGTCGACGCGCAGCGCACCGGAGACGATCGACTTGGCGCTGTCCCACTGCCAGATGCTCAAGCCCAGCGCCGCTCCCAGGCTCACCAGAGCCAGGAACGGAACCACCTGCTCGCGCAGCCAGCGGCGCCGGGTCAGCCCCACCACGAGCACCACCGTGGCGCCCCCGAGCAGGGCGATCAGCGGTGACAGGCCGGCGAAGTCGACGTGGGGCCCGGCCAGGTGGTGTCTCATGGCGTGGCGGCGGAGGCGGGTGGGGTGGCCGAGGAGGCGGGTGGAGTGGCCGGAAGGCCGGCGGTGGGGCCGTGAGCCGACTGGGCGGCGGCGATCGTCGCGCGCGCGGCGGGCTCACTGCGCTTGAGCGCAAGCTGGGGGTAGAGGGCGAGGAACACGATCACGCCCACCAAGGGAACGAGCAGGGCGCCGTCGCCCCAGCTGATGTCGCGCGACTCGACGGCCGGGCCGGTGCGGTTGTGCACCGAGCGGATGAAGGCGCGCAGCATGTACACGCTGGCCAGCACTACTCCGGCGAACGCCACCACGGCGATCGCCAGCTTGGTCTCAAACACCCCGAGCAGGATCAAGAACTCGCCGACGAAATTCGACGACCCCGGCATGGCCAGCGTGGCCAGCGCCACGATCAGAAACAGCGCTGCGAGCATCGGGGCGCGCTTGGCGATCCCGCCCATGTCGCGCAGGTCCTCTGAGCCCCCGGCCCGGGCCGACAGCAGGGCGATGATGAAGAACACGGGTGCCACCACCAGGCCGTGGTTGACCATCTGCAGCAGGGCGCCCTGGGCTCCCTGGGCGGTAAGGGAGAAGATCCCGAGCGTGATGAACCCCAGCTGGGCCACCGAGGAGTAGCCCGCCACCAGGCGCAGGTCGGTCTGGGTGAAGGCCATCACCGATCCGTAGAGGATCGAGACCAGCGCGATCAGCAGCATGAGCGTCTGAAAGTGGGCGGCCGCACCCGGAAACAAGGGCAGCACGACGGCCAAGAAACCGTAGGCGCCGACCTTGGACAACACGCCCGAGAACACCGACAGCACCTCGATCGGCATGGCCCGGTAGCCGTCGGGCATCCAGCCGTGCAGCGGAAAGGCCGGCATCTTGACCAGAAAGGCGGCGGCGAAGCACAGAAACAGCCACTCCTGGGATCCCTCGCTCAGCGGCATCTGGGCCAGCGCGGCGAGGTCGAAGGTGATGTGGCCCCCGCTCTGCTGCGCGGCCAGTACGGCCGTGGCCACCGCCGCGGCCAGCATCAGTAGCGATCCCACCAGCGTGTAGATCACCAGCTTGGTGGTGGCGGCGATGCGGTCTCGCCCGCCCCACTGGCCGGCCAGGAAGTAGAACGGCACCAGCATCAGGTCAAAGAAGGCCACGAACAGCAGCAGGTCCTGGGACAGCAGCGCCCCCAGCACGGCAGACTCGGCCAGGCCGAGATGCGCGTAGAACAGTCGCGGCCGCGCCCAGCGCCTGCGGTTGGCGGCCCCCACGGCGGCGGCGAACAGCAGCGTCGTCAGGGCCACGAGCATCAGGTTGAGCCCCGTCAGCCCCAGCTTGTAGTGCACGCCCAGGGCGCCGATCCACACCTCGTCGGTGACGTGCGAGAGCCCCTGATGGCCGGGGTCAAAAGCGGCGATCTCGCCGATCGCGATGGCCAGCGCGGCCAGCGCCCCGGCCAGAGCCAGGCGCCCGGCCAGCTGCTCGGGCCGCCGGCCGGGGAGCAGCGCGCCCAGCAGTGCCGCCGCGGCGGGAAGCCAGATCAGGATCGAGAGGGGCATCGGGCGCCTAGGCCTGCAGTAGGAGATAGAGGGTGACCAGCGCCAGCCCGAGGACCAGCACGGCGGCGTAGGAACGCAGCAGCCCGGTCTGCACAGCGCGCACCGCAGCCGAGCCGGCCCGTACCAGCCCCGTCGTGCCGCCCACCAGTGCGCCGTTGACGAACACCCGCTCGAAGGTCTGCTGGGCGAAGCGCCCCAGCCAGGCCGACGGGCGTATCACCACCAGGTCGATGAGCTCATCGAAGTACCACTTGTTCACCAACAGCCGGTGCAGCGGCTCCACGCGTGCCCGCACCGCCGCCGCGGTGCCCGGACGGCGCACCCAGACCAGGTAGGCCAGCGCGATCCCGGACGCGCCGACGAGCGCTCCGAGTATCAAACCGAAGGCCAGGGGCCCCTGGGAGGGCGCGTGGGCCAGGGCGGAGCCGTGGAAGGTCGGCTCCAGGAAGCTCTCCAGCCAGGTCGTCACCTCGGGTACCTGCACTATGCCTCCGACCACGGCCAGCACCGCCAGCGTCCCCATGGCGATGCGCATCGGCGCGCTGCGCTCGGCGATGTGGTGCTCGGGTCCGGGAAACCCGACATCGGTGTCCTCCTGCTCGCCGGTGGCGGGGTTGGTGGGGACCTCGGCGTGCGCCAGGTGACCGTGCTCGAGCTCAGAGGCCTCGGGCACCGGCTCTCCGAAGAAGGCACGGAAGATCAGGCGGAAGGTGTAGACGGCGGTCAGCAGGGCGCCCACGTAGCCCGCGGCGTACAGAGCCCAGTGCCAGCCGCCACGGTTGGCCACGTCGAGCAGGATCTGGTCCTTGGAGAAGTAGCCCGAGAACGGGGGGATGCCCGACAGCGCCAATCCACCCACCACGAAACAGCCGAAGGTGAACGGCATCGCCCGGCGAAAGCCCGACATCCGGTTCAGCGACTGCGCGCCGGCCATGGCGGCGATCAGCGACCCCGCGGCCATGAACAGCAGCGCCTTGAAGAAGGCGTGGGTCATGAGGTGAAACAGGCCGGCGACGTAGGCGCCCGAGGAGACCCCCATGATCATGTAGCCGATCTGAGACATGGTCGAGTAGGCGATCACCCGCTTGACGTCGGTGACCACCAAGCCGATCGTCCCGGCCACCAGCAGCGTCACGCAGCCGATCACGGCCCCCACGTCGGCGGCCGAGGGCGCCTGCTCGAACAGCGGGTGCAGGCGGGCAATCAGGTAGACGCCGGCGGTGACCATGGTGGCGGCGTGGATCAGCGCGCTCACGGGCGTGGGCCCCTCCATGGCATCCGGCAGCCAGGTGTGCAGCGGGATCTGGGCGGACTTGGCGAACGCCCCGACCAGCAGGAGCACGCAGCCCGCCACCAGATCGCCATCGTCGAGGGTGAACGCCTGGCCCACCGTGGCGAACGTCTTGAGGAAGTCCAGCGTCCCGGTGTGCTTGAAGATGAAATAGGTGCCGAGCACCAGGCCGACGTCGCCGATCACGTTGATGACGAACGCCTTGATGCCCGCCCGCGTGGCGGTCGAGCGCCGGTACCAGAAGGAGATCAGCAGGTAGGAGGCCGCCCCGACGAACGCCCACCCGACGATGAGCATCAGGAAGTTGCCCCCCAGCACGAGCACCAGCATCGAGAACACGAAGAAGTTCAGGTAGGCGAAGAAGCGCGCGTAGCCCGCGTCGGAGGCCAGGTAGGCGACCGAGTACAGGTGGATCAGCGCCGACACGCCGCAGACGACGAGCATCATCAGCACCGACAGGGGATCGACCAGGATCGACAGGCGGGCGTCCACCCCGACGGTGTTGGCGTAGTCCCACAGTGACGAGACGAGCTGGCGGTGCTCGGGGGCGCGGGACTGCAGGTCCACCATTGCTCCGACCGTGCACATGAACGAGGCGCCGATAGTCGCGGTGCCCACCCAGCCGGCGCTGCGGCCCGGCAGGGCGCGCCACCCCAGCCCGATGATCAGCGTGCCGACCAGCGGGAAGGCGAGCACGAGCCAGCCCAGCACGGTGGCCGTCATCCCTGCAGCTCCCGCAGCTCGTCGACGTCGATGGGCAGGCGCCGCCGGTAGATGGCGACGATCACCCCCAGGCCGACGGTCACCTCACAGGCGGCCACCACCATCACCACGACGGCGAAGATCTGGCCATCGCCGTTTCCCCACATGCGCGAGAAGGCGATCAGCGACAGGTTGGCCGCATTGAGCATCAGCTCCAGGCACAGCAGCACCACCAGCGGGTTGCGCCGCGTGAGCACGCCCCCGGCGCCGATGCAGAACACGAAGGCGGCGACGACCTGATACCAGGCGATGCTCACCAGCCGCCCTCGCTGGTCGGTGGCTCGGGCTCGGGCTCTGCGGGCCGGCCGGGGTCGGGGGCGGGCATCGCCTGACGGGCCTGGCCCCCCGGCCCGGTGGGAGCACGGACCCTCAGGGCGCGGCCCGAGATGGCGGAGCCCACCCCCTCGGCCATCGTGCCGAGATCCGCCGGGCGCAGGAAGAACCGCGCCGCCGAGACGGTCTCGCCCTCGTCGGGCAGGCCGCCGCGGCGGCGCGCCAGGACGACCGCGCCGACGGCGGCGATCAGCAACAGGAACGAGGCGATCTCAAACGGCGCCAGAAAACGCGTCAGCAGGAGGTCGCCGATCTGTCCCGGGGATCCGAATCCGGCCACATAGCCGGCGCCCCGCGTGTCCAGGGCCTTCAGTCCCGAGCCGAGCACCGCGATGCACAGCTCCGCCAGCAGCGCGCCGGCGAACAGCACGGCACCGAGGCGCAGGGCGCCACCGCTGCTGCCGGCGGGGCCCAGCGTCTCGTCGGCCTGCCCGACGTAGGAGACGACGAACACGTAGAGCACCATCACGGCGCCGGCGTAGACCACCACCTGGGCGGCGGCCACGAACTCGGCCCGCAACAGCAGGAACAGGGCCGCCAGCGAGATTAGATGGCCGACCAGTGCGAGCACGCTGTAGAACGCGTTGCGCAGGGCGATCACTCCGATGGCGCCCGCGATGGCGCCCGTCCCGGCGACGAAGAACAGGATCTCGGCCACGTCACTCGCCCTCGGCGCGCAGCGGGGCTCGCTCCAGCGGCTCGGCCAGCAGCATCTCCTTGGTGAAGATCAGATCCGAGCGGTTGTAGTCAGACAGCTCGTAGTCGTGGCCCATGGTGATCGCGTCGAACGGGCACGCGACCTCGCAGTAGCCACAGAAGATGCAGCGGCTCAGATTGATCTCATAGACCGCGGCGTAGCGCTCCCCGGCCGATACCCGGTTCTCGGGCGTGTTCTCGGCGGCGACGACCCGGATGCAGTCCGCCGGACAGGCGGCCGCGCACAGCGAGCAGCCGACGCACTTCTCCAGGCCGGTGTCCTCGAAGCGGTGCAGCTTGTGCCGGCCCCGGAAGCGCGGATAGACCGGTGTCTTCTCCTCCGGATACTGGATCGTATGGGGGCCTTCGACGATGCGCGCGAAGGTGGTCCGCAGGCCGCGCAGGGTCTCTCCGAAGGTGCGGTAAGCGCCGGCCGCCCCCGGCTCGGGAGCGCGGTCCACCACAACGGCGTCGGCGTGTGGGTCATAGGTCATGGACGTGCCTCTCTCATGTCAGTCGGTGGCCACCACGATGATCGCCGTGGCCAGGGCGTTGAGCGTGGCCAGGGGCAGCAGCACCTTCCAGCCGAAGGCCATCAGCTGGTCGTAGCGCAGGCGCGGCAGGGTGGCCCGCACCCAGATGAAGAAGCCCACCACCAGCGCCATCTTGGCCAGGACCACCAGGGGGTCCACCCAGCCCGGCGGGTCGATGCCGAACGGCAGCAGCCATCCACCCAGGAACACCGTCACGGTGATGCCCGAGACGACGATCACGTTGAGGTACTCGGCGAAGTAGTAGGAGGCGAAGCGCGCCCCCCCGTACTCGGTGTTGTAGCCCCCCACCAGCTCCGCGTCGGCCTCACTGAGGTCAAACGGAGCCCGGTTGGTCTCGGCGAAGCTGGCGGTGAGGAAGATCAAGAAGCCCAGCAGCTGGGGTACGACGAACCACATGCCCGCCTGGGCATGGACGATCCCGGTCAGCGACAGCGTTCCCGCGGTGATGATCACCCCGACCAGGGCCAGGCCCTGGGAGACCTCATAGGAGATCAGCTGGGCCGCCGCCCGCATGGCGCCGAGGAACGAGTACTTCGAGCCCGACGCCCAGCCGCCGAGCATCAGCCCGTAGAAGGCGATCGCGCCGAAGGCGAACAGGTACAGAGGTCCGATCCCGACGTCGATCCCGTAGAGCCCGACTCGCGTGCCGAAGATGTCCTGCGGGTCCCCGAAGGGGATGATGGCGAAGGCGGCCACGGCCGTGCAGATCGAGATGATCGGCGCCAGGGCGAACAGAGGGCCTACCGACGTGCTGGGACGCGACTGCTCCTTGGTCAGCAGCTTGAGGATGTCCGCCAGCGGCTGAAAGGCCCCGAACGGGCCCACCCGGTTGGGTCCGTAGCGTCCCTGGAAGCGCCCGAGCAGCTTGCGCTCGGTCAGCAGCACGACGGGCACCAGCTGCAGGCCGATGGCGAAGATGACCAGGCCCTTGAGGATCTGGATCCACCACGGCTCCCAGTAGGTGATGGAGGCGATCACCGCGGTCGCACCTGCACCGACGGGGTTCGTCCTGGGCCGATCAGCTCATGAGCGGAGCTCTCGGGCGTGGATTCCGCCATGAACGCGCAACCAGCCGGCACCGCCTCGCGCATCGACGCGATGGCTGTGACCTCGATGGCACCCTCGCCCTCGGGCGCCCCGGCCTCGTCCTGCACTGTCACCGACACGCGCTGGCCGTCTCCGATGCCCAGCCGGCGGGCATCGGCGGGCGAGAGCTCCAGACGCTGGTCGGTGCTCAAGAAGGCCAGCGCCGGTGAGGCCTGCACCTCCGGACCGGCCCACAGCGGGCGGTAGCCCCCGAGGGCCAGCGTGCCGTCTCCGTTGCCCCGCACGCCGGCCGGCAGCGACTCGCCGGCCAGCTCAAACGGGCCGCCGTCGGCGTCGGGCAGCGCGCGGGCCCCGTCGCCCTCGGGCCAGCGCAGGCCTCGGCCGGCGAGTCGCTCGAGGGTCAGACCCTCATAGAACGGGACGCTGGCCAGCAGCGCCTCGGAGGCGCTGGCCGGGCTGCGGACGCCCAGGTCGCAGCCCAGGCCGGCGGACAGCTCGGCCAGTACACGCCACCCCGGCCGGACCTGGCCCGGGCGCGCGATCGCCGGGCGCAGGCGCTGGACGCGCCCGTCGGGGTGAGTCACGGTCCCCTCGCGCTCGGGGTATGACTCGGCGGGAAACACGACGGTCGCGTGCTCGCGCACCCCCTCGGTGAGAAACGCGGTGTGGGCGACCACCGTGGTGGCGGCGGCCAGGGCGCGCTGCCACAGGCCGCGGTCGGGCAGCTCGCGCAACGGGTCTGAATGCAACAGATACAGGGCGCTGAGCTCGCCGCTGGCCAGGGCCTGGGCGATCTGCTGGGTGCCGCGCCCGGGCCCCGGAGCGGGGGGCTCGCTCAGGCCGGGGCCGGCGTTGGGCAACACGCCCGCCTCGCGCAGGCCGCGGCCGTTGGACTGCTCGGGGATCTCGAGCAGTCCGGCTCCCGCCGTGGTGGCCATGTCCAGCCGGTCGGCCAGATTGAGCAGGCCGCGCACGGCCACCTCGGCGCCGGGGCCGCGGGTCAGACGCTCCCCCCAGACGATCACCACCTCGGGCGGGTCGGACTCGTGTCCCGGGCGCGAGGCGGAGGAGCGCAGCAGCTCGGCCAAGGCGTTGACCTGATCGGCCGGGACCCCGGCACGCGCGGCCGGCTCCTGCACCTCGCCCCCGCTCAGCGCGGCGTCGAGCGCC
Source organism: Solirubrobacteraceae bacterium (assembly GCA_036252775.1). Taxonomy (GTDB): domain Bacteria; phylum Actinomycetota; class Thermoleophilia; order Solirubrobacterales; family Solirubrobacteraceae; genus DASYID01. The sequence goes on along the minus strand of DASYID010000067.1, from coordinate 5,986 downwards.
GCGACGAAGGCGGCAGCGCCGCCCGGCGAGTAGCGGATGCTGAGCGTCGAGCTGGCGTCCAGGCTGCTGGGTCGGCTGGAGGCCACGGCCAGCGCCACCCCGTGGCGGCGCACGCCCTTGCGCAGGCGCAGGTCGATGATCGGGGCGTCGTCGGTGGGCTCGCAGTCGATCACCAGCACGGCGTGGGCGAACTCCAGGTCGGGCACGCTGGCCTGCCGGGCGGGTGCGCTCAACGCTCGCGCCAGGTCCAGGGGTACGCTGCCCCCCGCGCGAGAGTCCAGATCGCCCGACCCCAGTGCCTCGCGCATCAGGCGCGACAGCAGCAGGCCCTCCTCGTTGGTGCTCTGGCCCCCGGCCAGCGCGCCGGTTCGCTCGCCCGCGCGCGCGAGCGCCGAGGCGGCCTCCTGCAGGGCCCGCTCCCAGCTCACCGGTCGCAGCTGCCCTCCGTCGCGGATCAGCGGCTCGGTGACACGGTCGTCGGAGTGGAAGGACTGGTAGCCGAAGCGTCCCTTGTCACACAGCCAGCCGTCATCGACCCCGGGATTCTCGCGTGCCAGCACGCGCAGCACGCGCTCGTCTCTGACCGTCAGCTCGACGTTGCACTGCGCCGGGCACAACGTGCAGACCGAGCCGGCACCCTCGATGTCCCAGGGGCGGGCCCGGAAACGGTAGGGGCGCGAGGTCAGGGCGCCCACCGGGCACAACTCGATGATGTTGCCCGAGAAGGGACCCACATAGGGATGGCCGTCGAAGGTGCCCACGAAGGAGTGTGCGCCCCGCTCGAGCAGCACCAGCTGGTAGTCCTCGGAGATCTCCTGGGAGAAGCGCACGCAGCGGTAGCACAGGATGCAGCGCTCCCGATCGATGGCGATCAGGGGCGAGAGCTCCAACGGCTTGGAGAAGTGGCGCTTGGGCTCGATGAAGCGCGATCGTCCGCCCCCCCAGCCAAAGGAGATGTCCTGCAGCGGGCACTCGCCGCCCTTGTCGCAGACCGGGCAGTCAAGCGGGTGGTTGACGAGCAGGAACTCCACCACCGCCTGCTGGGCCTCGCGCACCCGCTCGGTCTGGGTGTTGACGACCATGCCGTCCTTGACCGGCGTCGAGCACGCGGTCTGGAGCTTTCCGATGCCCTCGACCTCGACCAGGCACATGCGGCACGCCCCCACCGGCTGGCCCAGCTTGGGCTCATAACAGAACACCGGAATCTCGACGTCGCCGTGCTTGGCCGCGTCGACGAGCATGATGTTCTCCGGCGAGCGCACCTCGCGGCCGTCGATCGTGAAGCTGATCTCGCGAGTCTGGGGTCTGGGCATCAGGCCGCTCCGCGCAGCAGCGGTGTGTCGACCGCGGCGGCCGGGCTCTCGGCGCGCTGGCGCGCCGCCTCAATGTGCTCCTCGAACTCGGGCCGGAACTTGGCCACCAGGGAGCCGATCGGCATGGCCATCGCGTCGCCCAGCACGCACAGGCAGTGGCCGATGATCTGCTGTTGCACGGAGGCGAGGATGTCGAGGTCCATCGGGGTGGCCTCGCCGGACTCGATGCGCTCGAGCATCTTCACCGTCCAGTTCGTGCCCTCGCGACAGGGAGTGCACTTGCCGCAGGACTCATGGCGGTAGAAGCGCGCCACCTTCAGCGCCACGTCGAGGATCGCCACCGAGTCGTCGACGACGATAATCGCGCCCGAGCCCAGCATGGTGCCGGCCTTGGCCATCGTGTCGAAGTCGTAGGGCAGATCGAGGTCCTCGGCGGTCAGGACCGGGGCCGATGACCCGCCCGGAAACCAGCACTTGACCTCGCGACCCTCGGGCGGCCCCCCCGCCAGCCCGTAGATGATCTCGCGCGAGGGGATGCCCAGCTCGATCTCGTAGTTGCCCGGCCGCTGGACGTTGCCCGAGACGCTGACCAGCTTGGTGCCGGTGGAGTTCTCCACGCCGATCTGGGCGTAGCGCTCGCCTCCCATCGCGATGATGGCGGGCACCGTGGCCAGGGTCTCGACGTTGTTGATCAGGGTGGGTCCCTGGTACAGGCCCTGATTGGCCGGGAACGGCGGCTTCAGGCGCGGGTTGCCGCGCTTGCCCTCCAGCGAGTCCAGCAGCGCTGTCTCCTCGCCGCAGATATAGGCGCCCGCGCCCCGGTGCACCACCAGCGACAGCGCATGCTCGGAACCCAGGATCCCCTCGCCGAGAAAGCCCGCCGCCTGTGCTTCGGCCAGTGCGCCGGCGAGCATGTCGGCCTGCAGCACGTACTCGCCCCGTATGTATATGAAGGCCCGGTTGATGCCGGCCGCGTAAGAGGCGATGATCATGCCCTCGATCAGCAGGTGCGGGTTCTTCTGCATGATCTCGCGGTCCTTGAACGTGCCCGGCTCGGACTCGTCGGCGTTGCAGCACAGGTACTTGTCCATCGAGCCCTTGGGCAGAAACGAGGCCTTCTTGCCCATGGCAAAGCCGGCACCCCCGCGACCGCGCAGGCCCGATGCCTCGAGCTCGGCCAGCACCGCGTCGGGTGTCATCTGCAGCGCTCGCCGCAGCGACTCATACCCCCCGCGGCGGCTGTAGACATCGAGGGTGTTGAGGCCCGGCTCGTCGATGTCGGCGAACAGCAGCTTGTCCATCGGGCTCACGCCCCCGGCTCGGACTCGGGCTCTGACTCGCCCGCGGCCCGCCCGACCTCCTCAGCGGACCGGCCCCCCGAGCCGGGCAGCGCCTCGGGAGCAGGCCAGTCCTGGCGGTTGGCCTGCGGGTCGGCGCAGGCGCGGCGCACGAGCTGGCGCTCGGGCAGCACCGGACCTCCGGCGCGGAGGTCCCGAAGCAGGGCGACGGCGTCGTCGGGGCTCAGCGGTCCCACGTAGACACCGTCGACGGAGGCCATCGGCGCGATGTCACACGCGCCCAGGCACTCGAAGGCGCGCACGTTGATCTCGGGGTCGTCGTGGGCGGCCTCGCTCAGGGCCGCGAACAGCTCGTCGGCACCACACAGCGAGCAGGAGATGTTGGTGCACACATAGATGCTGTGGCGTCCCACCGGCCGGGTCTCGAGCATGTCGTAGAAGCTCGCCACCGAGGCCAGGTAGGCGGGGGTCAGCGCCATCACGCTGGCCACCTGGTCCAGGGCCTGGGGCGAGCACCAGCCGTGCAGGCGCTGGGCGGCGGCCAGCGCGGGCAGCACCGCTGAGCGCCGGTCGGGGTAGTTGGCCATATGGGCCTCGATCTCCGCGCGCAGTTCGTCGGGGACCTCGGTGGTGGAGGGCTCGGGGATGACCGCCGGGTCCTTGTCGAGGTCGGCGGCGTCGTCCCAGCCGGGGACCCGCGAGCCGTGGGCGAAGCGGGGCACCGACGGGCTCACCGGTCGATGCCTCCCAGGATCGGGTCGAGCATCGCCAGCGTGGCGACCAGGTCGGCGATGTAGGCGTCCTTGGTCATCGCCCGCAGCGCCTGCAGGTTGACGAAGCTGGGATCGCGCATGTGCACGCGGGCCGGCTTGGAGGAGCCGTCGGAGCGCACGAAGCACCCGAGCTCACCGCGCGGGGACTCGATCGGGTAGTAGACCTCGCCCGGCGGCACGCGGAAGCCCTCGGTGACCAGCTTGAAGTGGTGGATCAGCGCCTCCATCGAGGTGGCCAGCTCGTGGCGGGGGGGCAGCGCGACCTTGCGGTCGTCGGTGATGTACGGCCCCTCGGGCAGGCCGGCCAGTGCCTGTTCGATGATGCGCGTGGATTGATAGATCTCGGCCAGGCGCACGGCGTAGCGGTCGTAGTTGTCGCCCCGGCTGCCCACCGGGATGTTGAACTCGAAGTCCTCATAGGAGCTGTAGGGCGCCGCCTTGCGCAGGTCCCAGGGGTGGCCGGCGGCGCGCAGCAGCGGGCCGGTGACACCGAGCCCGAGCAGGGTCTGGGCGTCCAGGGGGCAGACGTCGCGCAGGCGTTGGATGACGATCTCGTTGCGGTTGAGGATCGCGCCGTACTCGTCGGCGCGCGAGGGCATCCGCGCCACGAACCGCGCCAGCTGATCGGCAAAGCCGGCGGGGATGTCCTCGATCACGCCGCCCACCTGGATGTAGCGCGTGTGCATGCGCTGGCCCGAGGACATCTCGAACAGGTCGAGGATCGTCTCGCGCTCGCGAAAGCAGTACCAGAACATCGAGATCGCGCCCAGGTCAAGCGCGCTGGTGCCCAGCCACACCAGGTGGGACATGATGCGGTTGAGCTCTAAGTGGATGACCCGCAGGTACTGCGCGCGCTTGGGGACCTCGAGGCCCAGCAGCGTCTCGACCGCGCCGCAGAAGGCCTGGGCGTTGAAGTAGTAGGCCAGGTAGTCCATCCGCTCGATGACCGGGATGACCTTCCAGTAGGACTTGTCCTCGGCCGTCTTCTCGATCCCGGTGTGGACGTAGCCGACCACCGGGCGCAGGTCGCGCACCACCTCGCCTTCGAGGGCCACCAGCAGCCGCAGGACCCCGTGGGTGGCCGGGTGGTGGGGCCCCATGTTGAGCGTCATCAGCTCCTCGTGGGGCTCGTCGATACCCGCGCCCGGCGCTCCCAGGTCGGCCTCCAGCGGGCCCAGCGTGATGCTCTGCTCCTGGCGGCGGTACTCGGAGATCTCCGACGCGCTCACTGCGTCCACCCGGGCGACTGCGGGTCGTTGTGGGTGAACAGCACCGGCTCGCCCCCGATCGGGAAGTCGCGGCGCTGGGGATGGCCCTCGTAGTCCTCGGGCATGTGGATCCGACGCAGGTCGGGGTGGCCCTCGAAGCGCACCCCGAACATGTCGAAGATCTCCCGTTCCTGAAAGTCGGCGGTGGGCCAGTCGGGCGTGACCGACTCGACCACCGGGTCCTCGGTGTGCACGCGCAGCTTGACCGTCAGGCGGTCGACCGCCCGCATGTCCAGCAGCTCGTAGTGGACCCCCAGACGCGGCTGCTCCGGGTAGTAGTCGACGCCGTGCACGCTCGACAAAAAGCCGTACCCGCGCTCGCGCAGACGCGCGAGGGTCCAGCGCACGGCGGTGGCCGAGATGATCAGCGTGGCCCGCTCGCGAAAGTGCGCGGTGTCCAGGACGCTGTCGGGATCCTCCTCGCGCAGAGCTTGGGCGATCAGCTCCAGCCCGGTCGCATCAGGCACCAGCGGTGTCTCCGGGCCGGGCCACGTTGACCGCCGCGGGGTGGGCGCCGGGGGCCGCGGCGGGCGTGCCGGGGTCCGCGGGGACGAACTCCTCGGTGCCCCGCGCCTGGTAGCGCTCGCGCCACCCCAGGTCCGGGTCGTCCTGGATCATCTTGCGCAGCTTGAGGATGCCGTGCATCAGGGCCTCCGGGCGGGGCGGGCAACCCGGTACGTGGACGTCTACGGGCATGAACTTGTCGGCGGCGACGATCGCGTAGTTGTTGAACACGCCGGTCGACGACGAGCATGCGCCCATCGCGATCGCCCACTTGGGCTCGAGCATCTGGTCATAGATGCGCCGCACGATCGGCGCCATCTTGATCGACACCCGCCCGGAGAGCACGAGCAGGTCGGCCTGGCGCGGGGAGGCCCGGAAGGCCTCAAAGCCAAAGCGCGCCACGTCCACGCGAGCACCGACGATCGACATCATCTCGATGGCGCAGCAGGCCAGGCCGAAGGTGGCGGGAAACAGGGCATTGGAGCGCGCCCAGGCGACGGCCTTGTCCAGCGTGGTGGTCAGGACGCGCTCCTGGACGTAGCGCTCGAGGTCCTCGTCGGACAGGTCGCCCCGCAGCAGCTCGCGGGCGCGCAACTGGCGCACGCGCAGATCCTGGCCACCGGCGCCCGGGGCGTCCAGCCGCTGGCGCGTCACCTCCATTCCAGGGCCCCCCGTCGCCACACATACACGAAGGCGACCGCCAGCAGGGCGATGAACACGAGCGTCTCGTACAGGGCGAAGGCGCCGAACTCCCGCAGTCGCACGGCGATGGGGTAGAGGAAGATCACCTCGATGTCGAACAGGATGAACAGCATCGCCACCAGGTAGAA
>DASYID010000066.1:0-5519 GCA_036252775.1 Solirubrobacteraceae bacterium | reverse complement strand
GCCGGGCTCGCTGGCGCGCTCTGGTCGGCTTCGGGCTATGTCGCTGCGTTCATGCGGGCGTCGAACGCCATCTATGACGTGGCCGAGGGACGTCCCATCTGGAAGACCATCCCCACCCGCCTGGGCGTGACGCTGGTGCTCGTGGTGCTGTTGGCCCTCAGCGCGGTGGCCGTGGTCTTGACCGGTGGCCTGGCCAAGCAGGTGGGAAATCTGGTGGGCGTCGGCGGATCGGCGGTGTCGATCTGGGACATCGCCAAATGGCCGGTCCTGCTGCTGATAGTCAGCCTGATGCTGGCGATCCTCTACTGGGCGGCACCCAACGTCAAGCAGCCCCGCTTTCGCTGGATCAGCCCCGGCGCCATCTTCGCCGTCGTGGCCTGGCTGGTGGCCTCCGCGGCGTTCGCGCTCTACGTCGCCAACTTCGGGTCCTACAACAAGACCTTCGGCGCCATGGCCGGGGTCATCGTGTTCCTGGTCTGGCTGTGGATCTCGAACATCGCGATTCTGTTGGGCGCTGAGTTCAACGCCGAGCTTGAACGGGGCCGGCGAATCGAGGAGGGCCACTCCCCCGACGAGGAGCCGTTCGTCGAGCCCCGGGACACCCGAAAGCTCGAGGGCCAGGAGGCGGGGGCAGCGGCTAGATGAGAGTCCTCGCCTAGAGCTCGACCGACCAGCGAGCGGCGTCCTGAGCGGGCGGCGTTCTGAGCGCGCTCGGAGGCCCGCGGGTCGTTGTGGCGCTCGGGATGCCACCATGCGTCCGATGTCGAGCTCGCCCACCGAGTACGCGATCGAGGCCCGTGGACTGGTCAAGTCCTACGGGAACAAGCGGGCCCTGGACGGGGTTGACCTGGAGGTCGCCCGGGGGGACGTGTGCGCACTGCTTGGACCCAACGGCGCGGGTAAGACCACGGCGGTGCGGGTCCTGACCACCCTGACCGAGCCCGACGCCGGAACGGCTCGCGTGGCCGGCGTGGACATCGCCCAGGACCCGCTGACGGTGCGGCGCAGCATCGGTCTGGCCGCCCAGGACGCCACCGTCGACGGTTTGCTCACCGGTCCAGAGAACCTTGCGATGATCGGGCAGCTGCACCACCTGGGTGGGCGTCGCGCCCGCCAGCGGGCCACGGCGCTGATCGAACAGTTCGACCTGGTCGAGGCGGCTGACAAGCTGGTTCGCGACTACTCGGGGGGGATGCGCAGGCGACTGGACCTGGCCGCGACCCTCGTCGCCGAGCCCCTGGTCCTGTTCCTGGACGAGCCCACCACCGGCCTGGATCCTCGGGGCCGGAACGATCTGTGGGAGGTCCTGGACCGCCTGGTTGAGGGTGGTGCCACGATTCTGCTCACCACCCAGTATCTGGATGAGGCCGACCGTCTGGCCGACGACATCGTGGTGGTGGACCACGGTCGGGTCATCGCGCGCGGCGATGCACGCAGTCTCAAGCGCCAGGTGGGCGGCGACCAGCTGCACGTGATCGTCGCCGATCGGGGTGAGCTGGTGACCGTGACGGGGATCGTTGCCGACATCGCCGGCACCGCGCCGACGGTGGATGAGGGCGCTCGCTCGGTGACGGCGCCCGTGGACGGGGGAGTCGCCGCCATCTCGCGGCTCGCCGACGCGATGGCAGCGGCGGCTGTGGAAGTCGAGGATCTGGGCTTGCGTCAGCCCACCCTGGACGACGTGTTCCTGACCCTCACGGGGGCGCCGCCCGACTCGGAGGCCGAGCCCGTCCTGGCGACCGAGGTGCGAACGTGAGCGGTCCCACCCGGTCGCGCAGCACCTTCCTCAGCGACACCTGGGTGATCGCGCGTCGCGGCCTGCGTCACATGCGCCGCCAGCCCGAGAACCTGTCGGACGCCACGATCCAGCCGATCATGTTCGTCCTGTTGTTCGCCTTCGTGTTCGGGGGGGCGATCCGCGTCCCGGGTGGCGGGAGCTACAAGGAGTTCCTGATGGGTGGCATCTTCGCCCAGACGATCGTCTTCGGCGCTTTCGGTGTCGCGATGTCCCTATCGCACGATCGCTCCAACGGCGCCATCGACCGCTTTCACTCACTGCCCATCCCGCGCTCCAGCGTGCTGGCCGGCCATGCGGTGGCCAACCTAGTCCGCGCGCTGTTGCCGATCACCTTCATGTCGGTTACCGGGCTGGTCGTCGGGTGGCGCATTCATGGCGGGGCGCTGGACGCGCTCGCGGGATACGGCCTGATGCTCGCCTTCTCCTTTGCCGTGATCTGGATCGGGGTGCTCTTGGCCAGCCTGGTGCGCACCCCCGAGGGCGTCCAGGGCGTCGCCTTCATCGCCATCTTCCCGATCACGTTCATCGCCAGCACGTTCGTCCCGACGAGCACGTTGCCCTCGGTGCTGAAGACCTTTGCCGAATGGAACCCCACCTCCGCCCTGGCCAACGCCCTGCGCCATCTGTTCGCCAACCCCGGGGGCACCGCCCCGGCCCACGCTCCGTGGCCGCTGACCCATCCGATCGCCTACACGCTGATCTGGGTGGCCGGGATCGTGCTCATCTGTGCGCCCCTGGCCGTGGTCCTCTACCAGCGCTCCATACGCTCCTGAAGAGGACGCAGCGGATCCTGCACGAAGGTCCAGCGGGCTGGCGCGGGGCCTGCCCTCCGGGATAGGGTCGCTTATCCGCAGAGCAAGGGGTATCACGATGCGCTTGATGTCGAAGTCCCAAGGTGGTCCCGGCCCCCGGCCCTGGGTGCTGGCGGCGGCGGTGGCGATGTTTGGCGTCGTATTGGCGGGGCGGCTGGTGATCTCTGATCCGGCCGAGCTGGTGGGCTTGCTGTTCGTGATTCCGATCGCGGTGATGGCGATCGAGTTTGGGCTGGTCGGCGGGCTGGCCGGCGCGGTCGTGGCGTCGGTGACGATCGTGATGTGGTCGGTTCTCGGCGGGGCGGCACTGTCGCCTCTGGGGTACGGGACGCGGCTGTTGACCTTCGTGGTCCTGGGCGGCCTCGTGGGGTATCTCTCTGAGCAACGGGCGAGTAGCGCGATTGAGGTCGAGCGGTGGTTTGAGATGTCCAATGACATGCTCGCCACCGCGAATCTCGAGGGTTATTTCACCCGGCTGAACCGAAGTTGGGAGGAATGTTTGGGTTACAGCGCGGGGGAGTTGATGAGCAGGCCCTACGTGGATTTGATCCATCCCGATGACCTGGCGGCGACGCTGCAGGCGGCGGGTGCCCTGGCGGAGGGGCCCTCGGAGATCGTCAACTTCGAGAATCGCTACCGGTGCCAGGATGGTGGCTATCGCTGGCTGCTGTGGAGCTCGCGCTCAGACGGGCGTCAGATCTACGCGGTGGCCAAGGACATCACGGCCCGCAAGAAGCTTGAGTTAGAACGCGAGCAGCTGCTGGCCCTGGCCGAGGCGGTCGCGCGCACCGACACGCTCACCGGCTTGCCCAACCGCCGCGCCTGGGACGAGGAGTTGCGGCGTGAGATCTCGCGTGCGCGACGCAAGCAGGAACGCCTCGCGGTGGTGATGCTCGATGTCGATCGGCTCAAGGAGCTCAACGACAGCCAGGGCCATCAGGCCGGCGACGCGCTGCTGCACGACGCCGCCGTCCAGTGGCGCATGGCGCTGCGGGTCAGCGACTTCGCCGCGCGCTACGGGGGTGACGAGTTCGGTGTGCTGCTGCCCGACTGTCCACCCCACTACGCCGAGGCGGTCCTCGCCCGAGTGCGCGCGGTCACGCCCGAGGGGCAAAGCTGCTCGGCGGGAATCGCCTACTGGGACGGTGAGGAATCCGGAGAGGCCCTCGTCGCGCGGGCCGACGCCGCCCTGTACGCCGCCAAACAGACCGGACGCAACCGCGCAGTCACCGCACACGAGGCCTGACGGCTCCTAGCTTTACTGCGCCGCTACCATTTGAAGGGCAGGGACGCCCAAACGGACGGAGGGCCAGGATGGCGGTCGCGGCTGAGGACCTCGCACTTGACGTCGGTGAGCACGTGGTCCAGCTCTACGAGCACGACCACGAGCTGGCCCAGACGGTCGGCCGACACCTGGCCGCCGCCATTGAGGCGGGCGACGTCGTGGTCGTCCTCGCCACGGAGCCCCATCGCCAGGCGTTCGAGGCCGAGCTCGCGGCGGCGGGAGTCGACGTGGCCCGGGCCGTCCAGGAGAGGGCCCTGGTGTCGCTCGACGCCGCCGCAACACTGGCGAGCCTCATGCCCCAGGGGCGCATCGACGCCGGGGCCTTCGAGCGGGTGGTCGGGACCGTGGTGCGGGAGGCCGCTGAGAGCGGTCGGAAGGTCCGCGCCTACGGGGAGCTGGTGTGCCTCCTGTGGGATGCCGGGGACGTCATGTCGGCGATCGAGCTTGAGCAGCTGTGGAACGAGCTCAGCCGAGCCGCTCGCTTCTCCCTGGTCTGTGCCTACCGAAGCCCGCCGCTCGCCGGATCCGAGCACGCGCAGGCGTTTGCGGAGATCTGCCACCTGCACTCTTCGGTCCACCCGTCTCCCGGCTTGGCCGATGCCAACTGCTCGACGTTGCCGGCGGCTGGGGAGATCGCGCGGCGCTTTCCCGTCGATGCCAGCTCGCCGCGGGCTGCGCGCCGGCTCGTGGCCGAGGCGTTGCGCGCTTGGGGACACGACAGCGTGCTGGTGGAGCGAGCCCAGATCGTGGTCAGCGAGCTGGCGACCAACGCCCTGATCCACGCCCGCACGCCCTTCTCGGTCCTGGTGGCTACCGACGGCCCGCGCGTACGCATCTCGGTATCCGACGCCAGCCCGATCGAGCCCACGCTGCGAGACCGTGACACGTCCGCCCCGTCCGGGCGAGGCCTGCAACTGGTGGCGGCCCTGACCTCTCGGTGGGGCGTTGAGCTCGGTGACCAGGAGAAGACCGTGTGGGCCGAGGTTGGCGCGGTGACCGCTTCGGCCCCGTAGCGAACGGCTCGCCATGACCGTGCCCGGCAGTGCCTCGATCCCCCTTCCCGGCGGCCAGCCGGGAGCCAATGTAGGCGTGAAGCTGCTGCGATGCGGCGAGTCACTGGCTCCGCCAGGTTGGTTCTACCGCGACCAGGCCGGGTCGTTTCTCGGCGCCATCGGCGTGAGGGTCCCGCGTGGCCAATGGCTGCGCACCCCCATCGGCGCCTTCCTCCTGGATCACCCCGGGGTCGGGCCCTTCCTGGTCGACACCGGTCTTCATCCCGGGGCGGCGGACAGCATTGTGCGGGATTTTGGACGGGTCAACGCGCAGGCGTTTCGGACCTTGAGGATGGCGCCGGAGGACGCTGTCGCTGCGCAGCTGAGCCGTGACGGTCTGGACCCCGATGAGATTGGGTTGGTGGTCATGACCCACCTGCACGTCGACCACACCAGCGGGATGTCACAGTTCCCCGGAGCGCAGTTCGTCTGCTCGCAGGCGGAGTGGGAGGCGGCCACGGCTCGCCGGGCGGTCCTCAACGGGTATGTCGGGCGCCACCTGCCCGCGGCGGAGCGTGTGAGGACGATCGACTTCGATGGTCCCGACGCCCGCTCTCATGGCCCGTTTGACC
>DASYID010000065.1:0-16009 GCA_036252775.1 Solirubrobacteraceae bacterium | reverse complement strand
GGCGCCTTTGGCGCGGATGGGCTGCTGTTCGCGGGCGCGTACTTCGTGGTGCGGGTCCTGCACCTGGTGCTGTTCTACGTGGGCTCTGAGGAGCACGGCACGCGGCGGGCGGTGGCCCGTCTGGCGCCCCCCTCGATGATCGGCTCGGGGCTGCTGATCGTGGCCGGCCTGGTCTCCGGGGGCACCCTGCGCGACGCGCTGTGGTGCGTGGCGCTGGCGATCGACTACCTCGGCCCCGTCATCGGCGGGGTCAGCGGCTGGCGGGTGTCGGCCGGGCACTTCGCCGAACGCCACGGCCTGATCGTGCTCATCGCCCTGGGGGAGTCGGTGATCGCCGTGGGAGCGGCCAGCGGCCGTCCGCTCGGGCCCGGCGTGGTGATCGCCGGCATCCTCGGGGTCGCGCTGGCCGGAGCGCTGTGGTGGGCCTACTTCGACGTCGTCGCGCTGGTAGCCGAACGCCGGCTGCGCAGCCTCACCGGGGTGCGCCAGAACCGCGTGGCCCGCGACTCCTACAGCTTCCTGCACCTGGTGATGATCGCCGGGATCATCCTGGTGGCCCTGGGCATCAAGCAGACGCTGGCGGGCATCGACGCCCCCCTGTCGATCGTGGCCACCTCGTCGCTCTACGGCGGCGTGGCGCTGTATCTCACCGGCCACATCCTGTTTCGCCTGCGCAACGTCCGCACGCTCAACAAGCAGCGCGTGGTGGTGGGCCTCGCGGTGCTCGCGTTGATCCCGCTGGCCAGAACTTTTGATGCGCTCGCTGCGCTCGCGATGGTCACCACCGTGGCCTGTGCGCTGATCGCCTATGAGGCGATCCGCTTCTCAGACGCGCGTCAGCGCGTGCGCCACGCCGGGGTGGCCCAGCCGCCCAGCTAAGGACATGGGGACCGGTGCTAGGGTCGCGGGAGCGTGCCTGAGTCCACCACCAGACGTGGCTTTCTGGGCGCCGGCGCCGCCGCGGGAGTCGGCCTGGCGCTGCCGGGCAGCGCGGCCGCCAAGCGGCCGAAGCGACGGCGGGCGGTCGAGGTGGCGGTGGTGGGTGCCGGCTTTGCGGGCCTGACCGCCGCCCGCGATCTGGCGCGGGCCGGCCACGACGTGGTCGTGCTCGAGGCCCGCAATCGCGTCGGGGGCCGCACGCTCAACCACCGCCTGGGCAGCGGAGAGATCTCCGAGCTCGGGGGCGAGTACATCGGGCCCACCCAGGACCGCATCCTGGCCCTGGCCCGGTCGGTCGGCGTCTCCACCTTCGCCACCTATAACGACGGCCTGGACGTGCTCTACGCCGGCGGCCAGCGCTCCACCTACGCGGCCAATCCCGGTCTGCCCAACGACCCCGACGTCCAGCAGGCGGTCAGCGTGATCCCCCACCTGGATCAGATGGCGGCCGAGGTGCCCGTCGACGCCCCTTGGAAGGCCCGTCGCGCGGCTGAGTGGGACGCCACCACGCTGGAGGCGTTCAAGCTCGCCAACATACCCAGCGTCAAGGGGCGTGCCATCTTCGATGCGGCCACGCGGGCGATCTGGGGGGCCGAGGCGTCCGAGCTGTCGCTGCTCTACGTGCTGTTCTACATCGCCGCCGCCGGCAACGCCTCGACCAAGGGCAGCTTCTTTCGCCTGATCGGCGTGGCCGGCGGCGCTCAGGAGTCGCGCTTTGTCGGTGGCTCGCAGCGCGTCGCGCAGGAGGTGGCCCGGCGGTTGGGGTCCCGCGTGCTGCTGTCGGCCCCCGTGCGCCGGATCGAGGCGGCCCGGCGGGGGGTCACGGTCCATGCCGACGGGCACACCGTCCACGCGCGCCGGGTGATCGTCGCCGTGCCGCCGGTGCTGTGCGCCTCGATTCACTTCGCACCCGGCCTTCCGGCTCAGCGCCACCAGCTCGCCCACCACGTCCCCCCGGGCAACCTGCAGAAGTGGCAGCTGTCCTACGACCGCCCCTTCTGGCGCGAGGCGGGACTCAGCGGTCAGGCGGTGGCCGACATCGGTCCCGCCAACACGACGTTTGACAACTCTCCGCCGGGCGGCTCTCCGGGGGTGATCTTCGGGTTCGTGGGTGGCGACGCCGCTCGCCGCGCCCCCGCCAGCGCCCGCGGCCGCCGCGATGCGCTGATCGCCAACCTGGCGCTGTACTTCGGCGAGCAGGCCCGCAGTCCGCGCGAGTACTTCGAGATGGACTGGACCCAGGAGGCCTGGACGCGCGGCTGCCCGGTCGGCCATTTCCCGGCCGGTGCCCTGCGCGCCTACGGCCCCGCCCTACGACAGCCGACCGGGCGCATCCACTGGGCCGGGACCGAGACCGCCACCTACTGGAACGGATACATGGACGGTGCGGTGCGCTCCGGCGAGCGCGCCGCCACCGAGGTGGCCCGCGCCCTGCGGCTCAAGCGGCCCTGACGCGGAGGCGCCGTCGCGTCAGAAAGCCGCGCGCTCGCCGCCCCGCACCGGGCGGGACGACGAGCCGACGCGATCAGTGACCTAGGACTTGCGGGCGCGCGAGGAGCCCGACGAGCGCCGGGAGCTGGTCGTCGCCTTGCGGGCGCCGCTCCGCGCACCGGTGGTCGCCTTGCGGGCGCTGCTGCTGGCGCCGGTCGCCGCCTTGCGCGCGGTGCCCCGGGCGCTGGCGGCGGCCTTCTGGGTGCCGCTGGCCGCCTTGCGCGCCGTGCTGGCGGCCTTGCGGGTGTTGGCTCCGCGCTTGGCCGCCGCCGAGCGCTTGGTGGCGGGGCGCGACGAGCTGCTGCGGGCCGAGGTCGAGCGACTGGCGCTCGACCGGCTGGCCGCCGAGCTCGCCCGGCGACGGCCACCGGCGCGGCGGCGGGCGCCCGAGGAGCGCTCGCTCGCCGGGATCTCGGCCACCGCGACAGCCTTGCTCAGACGCGGGATCTCCTTCTCCAGGAACGAGGCCATGCGCTCCTCCTGGCGGCGGATGGTCTTGGCCAGACGGGCGGTCTCCTTGTCGCCCACCGCGGTGGCCAGCGCCTCGATGCCGGTGTAGGTGGCGATCTCCTCGGCCTCGTCCTGGTACTCCGTCTTGGCGTTCTTGAGCATCTTCTCCTGCTCGCCGGTGCCGCGGATCATGTGCACCTGGCCCTGAACCGCCGCTACCCCCTTCTGCGCGGCGCTGACGGCGCGACCGGCGACACCGACCACGGCGTCAGGCGTGCCCTCGGGCGCGACCTCCGGCTTGCCGCCCAGCTTCTTGATCCGCCGCTCGACCTCCTTGGCGTGCTGCTTGGTCTCCTTGAGGTGATCCTGCAGACGCTTCTTGTAGCTCGCCTTGGTGGTCATTGCGATGTGAGCCTGCAGTCCTGTCTCGAGCTTCTTCTCGTTGGCGAATGCTTCGTTCAGGTACTGAATGAGCTTTGCGTCGCGAGCCGTCACGTCTGCCATCAAGATCTCCCTGTGTTTTGAAGTTGCGGGTCTCCAGCCGCCGTTACCCGCTGGGGGCAGTCCGGAACATATCCATCGCGGCGCGGACGCGCGGTCACGCGGCGTCGCCCGCCGCGATCGTGAAACGATGGCGCGCGTGAAGCGTCACGCCCTCGCCTCCCTCGCCGGCGCGCTGGGCGCCGCCACGCTCGGCGCCCTCGGCGGTTGCGGTGGGACCAGCGACAAGGACGCGATCACCGCGGTCGTGCTGGATGTGGCCCACCATCCCACCAGCCTGTGCACGCGGCACGCCACCCCCGACCTGCTCACCCGCGCGGGCGGGCTCACGCGCTGCCTGACCGCCGCGACCGCTCCCACCGCCCAGGAGCCCAACCTGAGGGTGATCAGCGTGACGGTGACCGGTGACTCCGCGCGAGCACGGTTCGTCGGCAAGGACGGCGCCAACACCTTGCGCCTCCTGCGCCTGGGGTCTGACTGGAAGGTGGCCAGCGTCGGCGGCTGACGTCCGCCCACGCCGCGCCGCCCCAGGACGCCCTCGGGCTGCGCTGCCCCAGGACGCCTCCGCGCTGCGCCGCCCCAGGACGCCCCCGCGCTGCGCCGCCCGGCTAGGACGTCTTCGAGCGGCCCTTGAACGACGCGAAGCGCTGCTCCCAGTCGAGCTGGCGCGACTTGGCGTCCTGGATGTAGGGCGACACGGCGATCGCCTTCAGCGTCACCCGGTTGACCGTCTCGGCCGGTTGGCGCAGCGGGCGGGTGAAGTCCACGAACAGCACCACGCGGGTCCCGTCCGTGTCGTTCCACGCCTCGTGGTCGTAGGTGTCGTCGAAGATCAGGCTCTTGCCCTCCTCCCAGTGGCGCACCTCGCTGTCGACGCGGATGCGACACCCCTCGCGCGGCTCGGGGATCTTCAGGCCGAGGTGGTAGCGCAGCACGCCCTTCCACGGCCCGCGGTGCGCCCCGATGTGCTTGTGCGGGGAGAGGATCGAGAAGAACGCGGTCTGCATGCCCGGGATCTCGCTGACCAGGCGCGTGGTCTGGGGACAGCGCGCGCAGTTGGCGTCGGAGCGAAAGCCGTAGCCAAACAGAAAGAACGTCTTCCACCGGTTGTCGTCGGTGATCGTTGCCTGGTCGGTGGAGATGTCCTGGAAGTTGGGCAGTGCATCGTGGTCCTTTAGGACCTCATCTAGCTCGGCCCGGATCACCTTCCAGTTGCGCTCGAGCTCGAGTGCCCACGGAAACTCGTCGACCTCAAAGAAGGTGCGATCCCCCACCATCGAGTGCTTGGCCAGCCAGCGCTCCAGCGGCGGCAGGACAGCCTCGCCAAAGGCGACGCTCCCCTCGACGACCTTCTGGCGCAGCATTTCCCGGCGGCTGTCGGTGGGCGTGGAGATGGCAGGGAATCTAACGGCTTGCGCTCGCCGGGGGCCGGACCCACATTGGACTAGCCTGTTTAGGGGAACCCCTTTGGGGTAGGGCTCGCCTAGTACCTTCGCCCAATCCCCGTGGGGCGCCGGCTGTGGTGTCGAAGCAGGTAGGACGATGCCTCACATGAACCGAGTCCGGCTGCTGACTGCCCTGATCGTCCTGGCTGTCGGTTCGGTCCCCGCGCTGGCCTCGGCTGCCCCCGTTGCTCCCGCCAGCGCCACGTCCCCCAGCGCGCCGCCCGCCGGCCTTCCGTCGCCCGCCGGCGGCTCGACCGCGGCGGTCACCGCAACCGTCGGCGCCGAGGTCGGGCTGGTGGCCGCCAGCGGCGGCCTGTCGACCAGCAGCACGGTGCCTGGCTCGGTGGTGCGTCAGCAGGTGGGCAGCCTGATCATCTTCACGGTCGCCTGAGAGTCACCCCTCGACGGAGATGGCGTCGCGCAGGCGCTCGGCCGCTCCGGCGTCGGGACCCCGCCGGATGCGTGGCAGCAGCCAGGCCGGGAAGTAGGCGGCTGCGGTCATGGCAAACGCCCACCAGAACGTGGTGGCGAACGCCCCCGCCACCAGCGGGCCGGCGTGGGCCCCCGCCGCCTCGCCCAACCCACCGTGTGAGCCCGGCACGGCCGCGCGGAGGCGCTGCTCGAGCACGACGGCCAGAAGCGCGGTCCCGATCGAGCCGCCGATGCGACTGACGATATTGAGCATGCTGCTGGCCCGCGCGATCGAGGCCTGATCGAGGGTCTGATAGGCCGCCGACATCGCCGGCATCATCGTCGCTCCGATCCCCATGCCCCGGACCAGCAGCGAGACGGCGAGCAGCGCATAGGAGCTCCCCTGGTCCAGCTGGGTGTAGGCGAAGGTGCCGATCAGCACCAGCGCCAGCCCAGCCAGGACCACCCGGCCCGCGCCGCCGCGGTCGGTCAGGCGCCCCGACAGCGGCATGGCCAGCGCCGCCCCCAGGCCCTGGGGCGCGGTCAGCAGCCCCGCTGACAGCGCCGACTCCCCCCGCACCACCTGGTAGTACAGCGGCAGCAGGATCATCGCCCCAAACAGCGCCGCGCCGAGCAGAAAGGTGGTGGCGGCGCCGGCGGCGAACGCCCGCTGCTCAAACAGGCGCAGGTCTAGCAGGGGGCTGCTGGCGCGGCGGGCGTGAAGCGCGAAGGCGACGACCAGCGCCGCGCCGGCAACCAGCCCGATCAGCGCCCGGGCCGAGCCCACGCCACCCGTGCTCGAGGTCTCCGCCAGCCCGTAGACCAGCCCGGCCAGCCCGGGGGAGAGCAGGGCCAGCCCGAGCAGGTCCAGGCGCTGGGCGGGCTGGGGCGAGTCGGCGTCCAGGATCCGCCAGGCCAGCGGCAGGGCCAGCGCGCCGATGGGCAGGTTGACGTAGAAGATCCAGCGCCAGGAGAAGTCATCGACCAGCCACCCGCCCAGCACCGGGCCGAAGACCGGGCCCAGCAGCATCGGCACCCCGATCACGCTCATCACCCGTCCCACCCGCTGGGGCCCGGAGGCGCGGGTGAGGATGGTCATGGCGACCGGCATGATCATCCCTCCGCCCAGACCCTGCAGCACGCGAAAGACGATCAGGCTCTCCGCCGACCAGGCCGCCCCCGACAGGGCGGACCCGGCCAGAAACAGGGCGATCGAGGTCATGTACAGGCGCTTGGTGCCGAAGCGGTCCGAGGCCCACCCGGTGATGGGGATGACGATCGCCAGCGCCAGCATGTAGCCGGTGGACACCCACTGGATGGTCGACAGCGGCGAATGGAAGTCGCGCGCCAGCGTGCGGATGGCGACGTTGACGATCGTCGTGTCGAGGATCGACATGATCGCCCCGAGGATCACCACCGAGGCGATGGCCAGCAGCCGGCGGTCCAGTCCCGTCTCGGCGCTCACCGTTCGCCCACCACCAGCGACTGCACGGCGCGGCCGATCGGCCCCCGCTCGTCGTACAGCCTGCTCTCGGCCATCGCCCCGGCGCCCGCTGAGATACGCGTGACCGCATCCAGGCAGACCCATTCGCCCTCGGGGGCTCGGTGCAGGTGGACGGTGAGGTCGGCGTTGATGAAGACGAATCGCTCGAAGTCGAGCGCCGCCCCGACACCGTTGCCGAAGTCGGCGGCCGCCACCACGCGGACCAGGGGGGAGGCGGGCTCGTCGCGCAGCAGGGGGTGGGCCAGGCGCAGCCACACGGTCGCCGGTCCCGGACTGTCCTCGCCGGCGACGAAGCGCATGCGCATCGCGCTGGCGGCGAAGCTCACCTCGGTGGTGGGGGCCAGGCTGAAGGTGATCGGCCGTCCCTGCTGCGGGCCGGGCGGGGCGGGGGTGTCCTCGGCGATCACGGCGCTGGCCGGGGGCCGCGCCAGGCGCAGCGCGGTCAGCCGGCACACCTCGTCCCCGCCGCTGCGTAGGCTGGCGCCCACCAGCTGGGCGCGGCGGCCCGGGCGCAGCGTCTCGACGCTCACCTCCAGCGGGGCGAGAGGGACCGGGCGCAGGAACTCATAGGTCAAGCGACTCACGAACAGGTCGTGGCCGGGCTCCCACATCTCCACGGTGCGGGCCAGCAGCGCCGCGGGGGCCCCGCCGTGCAGAGCCTGGGCGTCCCACGGTCCGCGCGCCAGCTCGGTGGGCAAGAAGCGCTCGCCGTCGCGCTCGAAGATCGGGGTGCTCGCCTCGGGCACCGCGCCATGGTAGGCGAAGGCGCCTAAGAACCTGACGTTGACGTAAAGATGATATATCCCGGGGGGTGAGCGCAGCGTCCACCCGTCGGCGCATCGGCGTCGCCACCGACCACCCCCACTACAAGTGGTGGGCGCTGTCGTGCACCAGCCTGGGGATGCTGCTGGCCACCATCAACTCGGGCACCTTGATCATTGCTCTGCCCGACCTCGAGCGCAGCCTGCACACCAGCCTGCTGGCCCTGGTGTGGGTGATCCTGGCCTACATGATCGCCTCGACCGTGCTCGTGCTCAGCGCCGGACGCCTGTCAGACCTGTTTGGGCGCAAGCGCGCGTACGTGGGGGGCTTTGTCATCTTCGCCTTGGCGTCGCTGGGCGCAGGGTTCTCCGCCGACGGCACGCAGCTGATCCTGTGGCGTGTGCTGCAGGGCATCGGCTCGGCTTTCCTGTTCGCCAATGCCGCCGCGCTGGTGACCGACGCCTTTCCCCGCGAGCAGCTCGGCGTGGCCATGGGGACCAACACGATGGTGGCGGCGGTCGGGCTGGTACTCGGCCCCGTCCTGGGGGGCGCGCTGGTCTCGATCTCCTGGCCGTGGGTGTTCTGGTTCAACTTCCCCCTGGCGCTGGCCGGCAGCCTGTGGGCGGGCGTGGTGCTGCGCGAGCTCTCGCGCCCCGACCGCGTCCGCGGCCTGGACCTGCTCGGCACGGCGTCCTTCGTGCTCGGCCTGACCGGCCTGGTCTACGGCATCTCGCGTGGAGGGCTGACCAACTGGGACTCGGCTCTGACGCTGGTGCCGCTGGTGGTGGCCGCGGTGCTGCTGCCGTCCTTCGTGCTCATCGAGCGCGGAGCCCGGGCCCCCATGCTCGACCTGAGCATCTTTCGCAACCGGCTGTTCGCGGCGGCTACCGCGGCCGCGTTCATCAACGGCCTGTCGCGATTTGCCCTCATGTTCCTGTTCGTCTTCTACTTTCAGGGCGCCCAGGGCGACGACCCGATCACCGCCGGCATCAAGCTCGCGCCGATGGCCCTGGGCATGCTCATCTCCTCGCCCACGGCGGGCATCTACGCCGACCGCTACGGGTCCCGGGCGCTGGCCGCCGCCGGCATGCTGGTCAGCGCCCTGGGCCTGGCCGCGATGACCACCCTCGAGCCCCACAGTCCCTACTGGCAGAGCAGCGTGTGGCTGGGCATCGTCGGGATCGGCTCGGGCATGTTCAACAGCCCCAACACCGCGGCCATGATGGGCACCGTCCCCGCCCACCGCCGGGGGATCGCCGCCGGCGCACGCATGATGCTCCAGAACACCGGCGCGGTGCTGTCGATCGCCTTCGTGATGGCCGTCATCACCGCGGCGGTGCCCAAGCCGGTCCTGCTGGCCATCTTCTCGGGCCTGGCCCAGGGGCTGTCCGGCGCTCAGCTGGCGCCCTTCATCGCCAACATGCACGTCGCGCTGTGGGTGCTGGCCGCCACCTCGGTGCTGGGGGCCGTGGTGTCGCTGATGCGCGGGGCGCACGTCTCGGCCCCGGGTTCGGCGGGCGTGGAGGCGGGCACCGGGCTGGTGGCCGCCCCCCGGGAGGCGACGTGACCCCGGCGCCGGCCACCCGCCCCTCCGCCTCCGCCTCCGCCTCCGCCTCCGCCTCCGCCTCCGCTTCCGCCTCCGCGCCGCCAGGCGCCCGCGGTGAGCTGCGCATCGGCGACGTGGCGCGGCTGGTGGGTACCACCCCCCGCACGATCCGCTACTACGAGGAGATGGGACTGTTGGGTGAGGCGGCCACCGCCCGCCCGGCCGGCGGACACCGTCTCTATACGCCCGACGAGGTTCAGTGGCTGCGTGAGCTGATCCGCCTGCGCGACCTGCTGGGCGTGTCGCTGGAGCAGCTGGGCGAGCTGGTCGAGGCCGAGGCGGCGCGCGCCCTGTTGCGCGAGGAGTGGGACCGCCGCCAGCCTGGTCGCGAGCGCCGGCGCGAGATCCTGCTCGAGGCCCTCGGGCACCTCGACGGCCAGCTCGAGCTGGTGCGCGACCGGCTGGGTCAGCTGCGGACCCTCGAGGACGAGCTGACCGAGCGCCGTCGGCGGGTCAAGGCGCGGCTCAGAAGCCCTTGACGGGCGTCAGGAGCTGGTGAGCCGGGAGGGCTGGTCCTGCTCGAGCGGCGCGGGGCGCCCGATGTGGAAGCCCTGGGCGTAGTGGACGCCCATCTCGCGCAGCAGCTCCAGCGTCTCGGCGTTCTCGACGCCCTCGGCGATCGTCTTCTGCCCGAGGCCCTCGGCGATCGACACGATCGCCCTGACCACCCGCTGGTCGGCCGGGTTGGCGGGTAGCTCGCGCACGAAGTCCATGTCGATCTTCAGGTAGCTGACCGGGACGTGCTTGAGGTAGCTGAAGGCTCCGAAGCCGGTGCCGAAGTCATCCAGCGCGAAGCCGCAGCCCAGCCGGCTGATGCGCTCGGCGAAGTCGCGCACGTCGGCGAAGTTCGCCGCGGCGGCGGTCTCGGTGATCTCGAAGACGAGGTTCTCGGGCGAGGGCTCGTCGCGCAGCGCGTCACCCACCATACGTGTCAGCTCACGGTCGCCGATCGAGTGAGCCGACAGGTTGACCTCGACCTTGCGTCCCTGGCGCACGAGCTCCAGGCCGCGCTCGACCACCCAGCGGTCGAGCTCCTGGATCAGACCAAAGCGCTCGGCGGTGGGAATGAACGCCCCGGGCGGGATGATCTCGCCCTGCTCGTCGATCATGCGCAGCAGTAGCTCCTCCTGGGCGATCTCGCCGGTGCGCAGGTCCAGGATCGGCTGGGAGTAGAGCACCAGGCGCTGCTCGTCTATGGCGCGGCGGATCTCCTCCATCCAGGTCAACCCGCGGCGGCCCGAGGAGACCGCGAAGCGGTTGCGCCCCGCCTCCTTGGCCTCATACAGGGCCACGTCGGCCGCGACCATCAGGTCGGTGGCGCTGGTGCAGCTCTCCCCGTCTAGGAACGCCACTCCGATGCTGGCTGTCGTCGGGCGCATGCCCTGCCAGACCTTTGAGCGCAGGCGCTCGATCAGCAGGCCGGCCACGGCCGTGGCTCCGTCCAGGTCGGTGCGGGGCAACAGGACGGCGAACTCGTCGCCGCCCAGGCGAGCGATCAGGTCGGTGGGGCGCAGCGAGCCGCGCAGCGACTCGCCCACCCGCTGGATGAGCTTGTCGCCCACGGAGTGCCCGAAGGAGTCGTTGACGAACTTGAAGTGGTCGAGGTCGAGCACCAGCAGGGCGCAGGTCGTGTGGTTGATCAGGTCGCGCTGCACCTGGCGCCGGGTCAGGTCCTCGAAGTGGCGGCGGTTGAGCAGGCCGGTGAGATCGTCGTGGTCGGCGCGCCGGCGCAGCTCGCGCTCGGCCTCCCGGCGGGCGGTGATGTCCATGGCGGTCACCAGCCGGCCCGGACGCCCGTCGAAGTCCAGGGCCTCGGAGACCACCTCGACCTCCATCAGCGTGCCGTCCTTGCGCCGGTGGTGCCAGACGTCGTTGTGCTCGACGTCTGACCGGGTGGAACCGAGCGAGCCCAGGAGACGGGGGATATCCTCGGCCGGGCGAATGTCGCGGATGGTCATGCCCAGGAACTCCTGCTCGCTGTAGCCGTAGGTGCGGATCGCCGCCTGGTTGACGGCCAGGAAGCGCAGGGAGTCGTTCTCGAAGACCCACATCGGCTGGGGGTTTCGCTCGAACAGCAGCCGGTAGCGCGTCTCGCTGGCGCGCAGGATGCGTTCGGCGGCCTGGCGCTCGCTCAGGTCCTGGACCTGCACGAGCAGCTGGACCGGTCGGGTGTCGCCGAGCTGAGACAGCGTCAGGCCGACCGGAATTGGTTGGCCATCCTGGCCCGTGAGCGCTCCCTCGAACTGGACGCTGCGCGTCGAACCGCTGCCCAGGCGCTGGAGCTGGATGGCCAGCGCCGCACGGTCGTCGGGTGCGATCAGCGACAGCAGGTCAAGGCCGCCCAGCTCGTGCTCGCTGAAGCCCAGCAGGCTGGTCAAAGCGGGATTGGCCTGCTCGAGGTGGCCCTGCTCGTCGAGCAGGGCGGTACCCATCGAGGACACCTTCAGGCCGTGGCGGAAGCGTCGCTCGGAGCGTTCGGAGCCCTGCGTCAGGATCCGCACCAGCGCACCGGAGATGGCGGCCGTGGCCACGGTCAGGGCCCAGCGCGCGACATCCTCGGTGCTCAGTCGATCGCCGACCAGGACGAGCACGACGACGCCGTAGGAGACGGCGACCAGCACGTTGAGCAGGCACGCCTCGCGCAGCGAGAAGAAGTAGTAGGCGTAGAGGGTCGCCCATAGGTAGAACAGGCCAAAGGCACTGGCCGTGCTGTGGCCGAAGTAGACGGCGCCGGTAATGACCACCGCGATCGTGAACGTCAGCAGCAGTCGCAGCGCCCCGGCCGGGATGCGGTCGGCGCCGGCCAGCAGCAGGAAGGCAATCGCGAAGGCGGTGGCGATGGCCACGGTGACGCCGGTCGGGTCGGCCGCGCCGGTGTGAGGCGCCAGCAGCCACCCCACGGCCAGCGTCGCGCCGGTGAAGTGAAGGCCGGCCATGACCCGGGCCGCCAGACCGGTATCGGCCCGCAGACGATCCTCCGCTCGGGGGATGGCGGGCTTGATCGGTGGAGAGATTGGGCGGTGGGGAGAGATCAGGGGTGCGCGCCGCGAGGCAGGATGTCCGGGGCCGGCGCTGGTGCCCGCGGTCCTGGGAGCTAGATGAGTATCGGCACGGTGTCAATTTCCCTCTATCCCCACAAGTGGCTAGCCAACGGTCGAGACCTGCCGGACCCGTCGGGGCGGGCGACGGCATTCGCTACCGTGGCCCAGATGGTGCAAGCCCGCGATGCTTGGTCGGCTCGCCGGGCCGCGCTGGCCGCGGCGGCCGTGCTGTCCGCGCTGGCGGGCCTCGTGGTACCCGCCCTCGAGGCGCCCAACGCGCGGGCCTCGGGTGTGGTCACGGCCACCTTCCCATCGGGACCGTCCCCGTCGTCGCCAGCCACCCAGCAGGACGTCACCTTCACGGGCGCCGCGCACGATGCCGCTGCCGCCACCGCTACCCAGGAGAAGTTCCATTGGGATTTCGGCGACTCGAGCCCGCCGGTGGACCACCTGGTGACGGCCGGGGCGGACACCAGCGACAGCATCGTTCAGCAGTTTCAGAACACCGCCGGCGCCAAGAGCAAGCCGTTTACGGTCACGCTGACCGTGACGCAGATCCTCGCCATGGGTAACGCCGGGGACAGCGACACCAAGACAGAGTCAGTGACGGTCGCCGATCGGTCGCCCGTGGCCGCCTTCACCGCGCCGGCCGGGTTTCTCGAGGGCCAATCGGTGGCCTTTGACGGCAGCGCTCCCAGTCACTCCCAGGATCCCGACGGAACCGTGGCGACCTGGCAGTGGGCGTTCGGGGACGGTGGCTCGGGCACCGGACCTGCCCCCTCCCACACCTACGTCTCCTACGGGACCTATCACGTTGCGCTCACCGTGACCGACGATGCCGGCAACACCGACTCCACGACGCACGACGTCATCATCGGAGACCAGCCACCCGTCGCGTCGTTTTCGACAGCGCCATCGGCCCCCATGACCCAGGATGCGGTCACCTTCACCAACACGTCAACCGACGCGGACGGCAGCGCCACATCGGTGATCTCGTGGAACTTCGGCGATGGGACCACGGCACCGGGTGCCTCGGCGACCCACGCCTACCCCCATGCGGGCACCTACCAGGTGGGTCTGACCGTCCAGGACGAGACCGGCCAGACCGCCTCGGTCACCCATCCGGTGACGATCGGCGACCGCGCGCCCTCGGCGGTGTTCACGGCCAGCCCCACTGAGCCGACGGTGGGGGAGAGGGTGGCCTTCGACGCCTCCCCCTCCAGCGACCCCGACGGGACGATCCCGGCCAACGGGTACTTCTGGAGCTTCGGTGACGGCAGCCAGGCCTCGGGCCAGAGGCCCACCCACGCCTACGCCGCGCCGGGCACCTACACGGTCCGCCTGGGCGTCGTGGATGACTCGGGCACCGGCAGCCCGGCCTTCTCGGGCACGATCGTCGTCTCCCCCTCGGGGACCAGCATCGGCGCCGGGGGCGAACAGCTCGCCGGCAGCGGTCTGGGCGCCAGCGGCGGCGCACCCGCCGGCTCGGGCCCTTCGCCCGCCGCCGGCTCGACGGCGCTGGGGGCGCCCTTCAGCGCCCCCCGGCTGCGCCTGGCGCGCCTGCGCGTCAGCCGCTCGGGCACGGCGACCACGACCCTGAGCTGCCCGTCCGCCGCCGGCGAGTGCCGGGGACGGCTGACCCTGTTCAGCGTGCCTACCGGCCGCGGGCGCTCGAGCACCGCGCGCGAGGAGCTGACCCTCGGCGCCGTGAGCTTCCACGTTCACGGTGGCCAGACCGCTGCGCTGCGCGTCCGCATCTCCCGCCGCCTGGTCAGCCTGCTGGCGCGGGCTAGGCGGATCGGTGTGCACGGCTACGCGGTCTCGGTGGACCCCCTCGGCGACGTAAGCCTGGCCGAGACCGCAGGCACCTACGGCCGCTGATCACCGGCTTGCGAGCTCGGCCGGCGCGAGCCGTCCGATGCGGGTGGTCTCATCCGCTCAACGCTCCCTGTCAGACCGAGGAGGGATCCATGGCCGCCACCAGCACCAGACCGACCGGTGAGGAGCAGCGCGCCCAGGCGCTGATCGCGATGGGCTTCACCACCACGCAGGCGCTCCTGCTCGCCGCCACCCAGGACGCCGGCGAGCACGTCGACCTCGAACGCCTGCGCCGGATGCTCAGCGCCGGCTGCGCGCACGAGGTCGCCTTGCGCATCGTGCTGTAGCGCCTCGCTGCTCGTCCTGAGGCTTGCCGGATCAGTCCGGCAGGCCGGCTACGAACCGCGACAGGCGCTCGGGGTCGCGCAGCGGCGGCCCGTGGCCGAAGCACACCAGCTCCGGCGCGAGCTCGGCCACTCGTCGGGCGGACTCCCGGTTGCGCGCCGGATCGGGGGTGAAGACCCGCAGCGGCTCGTGCAGGCCGGAGATGCCGGTCATCACGTTCATGTTGTTGAGCACGTCGCCGAGGACCAGCACCCGGTCGGCCTCGCGCCAGAAGGCGACGTGTCCGGGTGAGTGGCCCGGCACGTCGAGCACCCGGAAGCCCGCCACCTCGTCACCCTCGCGCAGGCGGCGTGCCACCGGGTGAGGGGGACCGGTCCACAGGCGCTCCTGCAGGCGGTTGACGAGGCCGGGGGGCGTGCTGGCCGAGATCCCGCCCGGGGTCTGCATGGCCCACACGTCCTGCTCACCGCACCACAGCTCGACGGCCAGCGTCTCGCAGATGGCGTGGCTGGCGCCCTGGTGGTCCGGGTGGGCGTGGGTGAGCGCGTGCGCGGTCACCGCTTTACCCGCCACCTGGCGCAGGATGCGCCGCTCGGCGTGGCGCGTGCCGGCGTCCACGATCACGTCGCCCATCAGGTAGACGTTGATGGCGTGGCGGGGAAAGCCGCGCAGCTGGTAGAGGTCCTCGGCCAGGCGCTTCATGTGCGCCGCTGATCCCAGGAGAACCCCCGCGCGGCGAGCA
The DNA here is from genome assembly GCA_036252775.1 of Solirubrobacteraceae bacterium. Lineage (GTDB taxonomy): Bacteria > Actinomycetota > Thermoleophilia > Solirubrobacterales > Solirubrobacteraceae > DASYID01. The sequence continues at coordinate 954 of DASYID010000065.1, read as the reverse complement.
CCATGGCCGGCAGCGCCCAGGCCGCGATCACCGCCAGGTCCGAGGCATTGACGCGCAGGTCGCTACCCCTGACGATCGCTCCGCGCAGCCCATTGATCAGGTGCGTGAGGGGCAGCACCTCGCCGATGGTGCGCAGGAAGTCGGGCATGTGGTGGACGTCGTAGAACACGCCGGAGATGAAGATCACCGGTAGGAACACCGCGTTGACGTAGGCGGGAGCGGACTCGAAGTTGGGGATCACGTGCGACAGCGCTACGCCCAGCGAGGCAAAGCACACCACCCCGGCCGCCACGAACACGGCCAGCTCGAGGAAGTCCCGGGGCCAAGGGATGCCGAAGAACAGCTTGCCGCTGACCACGATGATCCCCACCTGCAGGACGCTGTTGGTGACGGCGTTGGCCGCGATCGCGGCCAGGTAGGAGCCCGCCGGAAGCGGCGTGCCCCGCATGCGCTTGAGCACGCCCTCCTCGCGCAGGTAGGTCATGTTGTGTGCCAGCGCGGTGAACGTGGTGGACATCACGCTCATGCCGGCGATCCCCGGCACGATCACGTTCAGGACGGCCTGGTCGTTTGAGAACACCGCGCCGAACAGGGCCAGCAGGATCAGCGGGAACAGGAAGTTGAAGAAGGCCGCGGTCGGATTGCGCCAGAACATCCGCCGTTCCAGGCGGTACTGGCGCCAGCCCATGACCATCGCCTCAGACACCCGCGCCCTCCGGCTCGACGACGGTCTGGCCCGCGGCGGAGGTCTCACCCGGAGTGGCGGTCTCACCCGAGGCGGGCCCCTCACCCGCGGCGGGCCCCTCACCCGCGGTGGCCGTCAGCTCCAGGTAGACGTCCTCCAGCGAGGGGCGACTGACGCTTAGCTCCTCCAGGCGCTCGCCCCGCTCCAGCGCCGCCGTGGTCAGCTCGGCCAGCAGCGCGGTGGGGTCGTCGGTGTCGTGCTCGACCGTC
>DASYID010000064.1:0-9323 GCA_036252775.1 Solirubrobacteraceae bacterium | reverse complement strand
CCTGCGAGCGCTTTGAGTGTGCTCGGAAGTTGAGCTAAGGTCGGGACCGCGGATGCCTGGACGCCGCGGAGCGCCCGGGCTGGCTGTAAAGACAGAACCTGGCGAGGCGCCGCCCCAGAGCGCGACGGGACCGATCTGGGGTGCGCCGACTCCCCGCGCCGCCCTCCCATGAGCCTCGACCCTCCTATTCGCCAGACCGAGACCGGCCTGGCCGGCCACGCCCCGGTCCCCACGGGGGCGCCGGAGAGGCCCGGCGAGGCCCCCGCAGAGACCTCCTCGGTGACCACCGACGAGTCTCATCGCCATCGCCTGCGGACGGCTCTGTACGTCCTGGTCACCGCGGCGACGATCGCCTTCTCCTATCTAGCTCTGCGCGACCTCAACTTCGACCGCGTGTGGCACGCGCTGCGGTACAGCAGCTACGGATGGCTGATCCCCGCCCTCGTGGTCTTCGCCGCCGCGACGGTGGCGAGGGCGGTCCGCTGGCGGGCCCTGTTCGCCCCGGAGCGCCGGCCACCCCTGGGCGCGGTCACCAACGCGATGCTGGTGGGCTACCTGTTCAACAACATCATGCCGGCCCGCGCCGGCGAGGCAGCCCGCGTTGTCGCGCTGACCAAACGGGCGGGAACCCCTCCCGCCGAGGCGCTGGGGACGGTGGTGGTGGAGCGGGTCTTCGACGTGCTGTCGATCCTCGTCATCTTCTTCGCCGCTGCGCCCTGGTTGCCGAGCGTGTCCTGGTTTCGCGGAGCGGCGATCGCGGCCATCGTTCTCGCCGTCGCGCTCGGCGCGGTGATCGTGGTGCTCGCCGTCTACGGCGATCGACCCCTGCATTTCGTCCTGCGACCACTGAGCCGCCTCCCGGTACTCTCGATCGAGCGGGTCGAAGCCCTGGGCCACGAGCTCGTCGAGGGTCTCAGCGGCCTGCGCCGTCCCCGCGTCGCCTTCGCCGCGCTGGCCTGGAGCCTGATCGCCTGGCTGCTGTCGGCCATATCGGCGTGGCTGGCCACGTATGCCTTTGGGCTGCACCTCGGTCTCGACGCCGGGGTGCTGGTGGTGGTGGCCCTGGGCCTGGCCATGATCCTGCCTTCGCCGCCGGCCGCCGTGGGCGTGTTCGAGGCGGCGGCGCTGCTGGCCCTCGACGCCTACGGCAAGGCGCAGGAGACGGCACTGCCCTATGCCATCGTGCTGCACATGCTGAACTTCCTGCCGTTCGTGCTGGCGGGAGTGATCGCCCTTCAGATCAACGCGGCCGAAGGTCGCCGACGCGCCCGCGCCCTGACCGCTGAGGGCGCCAGCTAGGGATCCCGGGGTCCCCGGTAGGCTCGGGGCCGCGCCTATACTTCAGCGCCTCCTACTCCCCCGAGGAGCGCCCCGTGCAGGAGATGGTCATCTACGGCGTCAGCTTCGACATGGTCGGCAAGCAGCCCATCGTGCTCCTGAAGACCGTCGACGGCAACAAGTTCCTGCCCATTTGGATCGGTCACCCGGAGGCGGCCTCGATCCTGATGAAGCTCCAGGGCGCCAACACCCCTCGCCCGATGACCCACGACCTGCTGTGCGAGATGTTGGGTGAGCTCGAGGTCAAGTGCACGCAGGTGGCGGTGACCGAGCTCCGCGAGAACACCTTCTTTGCCTCGATCACGCTCAGCGTCAACGGGCGCGAGCTCGAGATCGATTCGCGCCCCTCGGATGCGATCGCGCTGGCCGTCCGCTCCGGGGCGCCGATCTATGCCGCCGAAGACGTCATTGCCGAGTCGGCAATCGAGTTTGAGCATGACGTCGAGGAGACCGACGACGTGGTGGAGAAGTTCAAGGAGTTCCTCGACCACGTCACGCCCGAGGACTTCGCCGCCGGCGAGAGCTGAGAGTCCCGGCGCTAGGTTGGCCTCGGGGCCCCGGCTGCCGATGCCCGCGCGCTCGTGCGGGCCACCACCCGCTCGATCAGCTCATCGAAGCCGACCCCGGCGGCGTCGGCGGCCTGGGGTAGCAGACTGGTCTCGGTCAGGCCGGGGATGGCGTTGACCTCGAGGACGTGGAGCTGGCCCTCGGGGTCGAGCATCAGATCCACGCGGGCGAAGGCAAAGCACCCGAACAGCCGGTAGACCTCGAGCGCCAGTGCCTGGGCACGCTCGGCAGCGTCCCCGGGCAGCTGGGCGGGACAGACGAACTGGGTGCGGCCGATCTGGTAGCGCGCCTCGAAGTCATAGAAGTCCTCACCCCGAGGGACGGCCTCGACCACCGGCAGGGCCTGTGGCTCGACACCCGTGTCGCCGCCGTCCAGGATCGACACGGCCAGGTCGCGGCCGGAGACGTGTCGCTCCAATAGGACCCTGTGGTCATAGGAGAAGGCGGCGACCAGGGCGGCGGGCACGTCAGCCGCGGTGCGCGCGAACTTGATCCCCAGAGCCGAGCCCTGTCCGGCTGGCTTGACCACGATGGGAAAGTCCAGGCGCTCCTCGATGGCCGGTAGCGCCGCGGCCGCCCCGAGCTCCTTGAAGGCGGTCTCGTTGAACGCGTAGAACGCCGGCGTGGGAATGCCGGCGTCGAGCATCAGGTGCTTGGCCAGCACCTTGTCGGCGCAGCGGATGCAGGCCGAGACGCCGGAGCCGGTGTAGGGCAGGCCGAGCACCTCGAGCAGCTCCTGGACCGTCCCGTCCTCGCCATCGCGTCCGTGCAGGGCCACGAACACCAGGTCCGGAGAGGCCTCCTGCAGGCGGGCCACGAGGTCGTGCCCGACATCGATGGCCACCGTGTCATGGCCCAGCCGTTCGAGCGCGTCCTGTACGCGGGCGCCCGAGCGCAGCGACACCTGGCGCTCCAAGGAGCGCCCGCCCTTGAGGACCACCACGCGGCTCATCGGTCTTCGTGGACGCCGCGGGCCCGCCCGTGAGGGCCCTCACGCCGCGGCGGCAGAGCGACCACGTCGGCCAGTCCTTCGTCGCCCGCTCCGGCCGGGGCCCCTGTCTGCGCGGCGCCCTTGCCGGGCCGGGCTCCCGCCTGCGCGTCGGGCCCGGCCCGCGGGGGTTGGGCGCCGGTGAGCGTGCCGTAGAGCCCGACCTGCTCGCGTATCACGCCTCCGATGCGCCGCACGCCCTCTCGTATGTCCTGCTCGTTGACGCCGGAGAAGTTCAGCCGCAGCGACGAGCGCCCCCGGCCGTCCACATAGGCCGCCTCACCGGGCACGAAGGCCACGTTCTCGCGCAGCGCTCGTGCCAGCAGGTCGGTGGTGTCGATGTAGTCGGGCAGGGTGACCCATACGAACAGGCCGCCCTCGGGGCGGGTCCAGCTGGCCTCCGGTCCGAGCCGCTCGGTCAGGGCCTCGAGCATCGTGTCGCGGCGGCCACGGTACAGCTCGCGCAGCGAGCCCAGGTAGTCCTCCCAGCGTCCCGCCTGAAAGTAGGCGTCCACGAAGTACTGGGTCATCGACGACGAGCACAGGTCGGCCGAGGCCTTGCCGATTCGCAGCTTGTCTAGCACCGGCCCGGGCCCCACCGCCCAGCCCAGGCGGATCCCGGGCGAGAGGATCTTGGAGAACGTACCCAGGTAGACGACCAGCCCTCCGGCGCCCTCGGCCGCGGAGGGGCCGTCCAGCGCTCGCAGCGTGGGCAGCGCCTCGCCCTCGAAGCGCAGCAGGCCGTAGGGGTTGTCCTCCAGCACGAGCAGCTCGCGCTCACGGGCCACCTCAACCAGGCGTCGGCGGCGCGGGAGCGACATGGTCACGCCCGCCGGGTTGTGGAAGGTGGGGATGGTGTAGAGGAACTTGGGCCGGCGACCCTCGCCCTCCAGCCGTTCGAGGGTGACCTCCAGCTCGTCGATGCGCAGTCCGTCGGAGTCCATCTCCACCTGGACGACATCGGCCTGATAGGCCTGAAAGGCCGGTATCGCCCCGGGGTAGGTGGGAGCCTCGGTGACGATGACGTCGCCGGGGTCGATCAGTGCCTTGCACATCAGGTCGATGGCCTGCTGGGCCCCGGTGGTCACCAGTACGTCGTCGGGGTCGACGAAGGTCCGTTCGGCCGCCATGACCTCCACGATCCGGTCCTTGAGCACCCCCACGCCCTCGGTGGGGCCGTACTGAAGGGCGCGTGCGCAGGAGTCACGGGCGACGGTCGCCATCAGCGACGCGTAGCTGTCGGGCGGGAACGTCGATGTGTCGGGCAACCCGCCGGCCAGTGAGATCACCTCGGGACGTTCGGTGATCGCCATCAGGTCGCGCATTGCCGATGACTTCATGTCACGGGTGCGCACCGCGAACAGACGCGTATAGCGCTCGAGATCGCGTGCGGCGGGTCGGGGCTGCGGGGGCCGCTGGGCCACGTCCACTGATTCGCCTTCGGCCGGCGCGCCCCTGGGCGGGGTGTCGCCCGGCCCACGCCTGCCCCCTGGCCGAGGGGTGTCGTCTATCTTCATGCCCCGCTCACCGTAGCGCAGAGCGACGGCTGCTCAGCCGATGCGCCGATGGACCTCTTCCTTGACATCACCCTCGGGATCGGGCTGGCCACCGCCGCCGGTCTGCGCCCCTTCCTGCCCGCGCTGCTGGCGGGCGCTCTGGCCTCCTCGGATCTGGGCGTGGACTTCGACCACGGCTCGTTTGCCTTTCTCGAGCACCGCTGGTTCTTGGCGATCGTGGTCATTGTGCTCGTTGCCGCCTGGGCCCACGCCCTGCGGGCGCGGCCGGAGAGCGTGGAGGAGGGTCCGGTGGCCGCCGCCGCGGGAGGACTGGCCCTGGGCTTGGGGGCGGTGCTGTTCGCCGGGTCACTGGCCCAGCACTCCGACCTGGGCTGGATCGGGCTCCCGGCCGGCCTGGCCTGCGCGGCCCTGGCGCAGGTCGTCTCTCGCGGCGTGCTGTCGCGGGCGCGCCGGCGCCTGACCGACGTTCAGGCTCAGCGGGCGTTGGGTCTGTACGCCGAGGCGGTCGCGCTGGCTCTGGCGGCGGTATCGATCCTGGCTCCTCCCGTCTCGCTCCTGGCCCTCGCCGTGCTGGTCCGTCTGCTGCTCGCGGGTCGGCGCCAGGACGGCGCCCGCTACGCCGGTCTGCGGATCCTCCGCTGACCATGCCGGCCCCGGCCAAGCTCGTGCTCGTCGTCATCGACGGCATGAAGCCGGCCATGCTCGAACGGGCTGCCCATTCCGGCCAGGCACCCACCCTGGCGATGCTCATGCAACGCGGGATGTACAGCGACCAGTGCGTCGCCGCCTATCCGTCCGTAACCCCCGTGTGCGCGGCCACGATCGCCACCGGAGTTGGCCCTGACCGGCATCGTATTCCGGCCATGAACTGGTATCACCGGGAGGAGGCCCGCTACGTCGAATACGGCTCCAGCCTGAGCGCCTCGCGGCGCTTCGGGATCTCCCGCCAGCTGATCGACACCGTCTACAACATGAACCGGGCCCACCTCTCGCCCGACGTCGAGACGGTGTTTGAGATGCTCGACGACGCCGACCTGCGCACCGCCGGTACCACCTATCTGATGTATCGCGGGCGCCACCGGCACGAGGTCGCGCGCGACACGGCACTCTCGCTTCTGGCCTCGACGGTGATGCGCCACCCGGTCATGGGGCCACGAGAGTTCTTCTACGCCGACATCTTCGCCAGTCGCCGCACCGGATGCCGTTCCCAGCTGGGCATGCCTGGAGTCCGCGACCGGCATACCGGGTGCGTTGGGGCCCATTTGGTCGAGCACCAGCTGTTTGACTTCCTGCTCTTCTCCCTGCCCGACAACGACGCCTACTCTCATCGCAACGGGCCCCACGCGCAGGTGGCCTCGATCTCCGAGGCAGACCGTCAGCTCGAGCGTCTCGTGCATGCCGGCGGAGGACCCGACGACTTCCTCTCCGACCACGCGGTGATCGTCATGGCCGACCACTCCCACGCCTCGGTGGAGCAGGCCATCGAGCTGCACGAGCTGTTCGGGGAGTTCTCGGTGCTCGCTCCCAGCGGTCGCCGCGCCGGCGACGCCGAGATCGCCCTGTGCCCGTCACAGCGTTCGGCGATGGTCTATGCGCTGGAGGCGCGGGGCCATTCCGAGCTGGTGCCGCGCATCGTCGAATGCGCCCTGTCGTCGTCCGGTGTCGACATGGTGATGTGGCGCGACGGGGCCTCGGCGGTCATCGCCCGGGGAGACGCACGGCTGCACTTTGCCCCCGGTGGCGACGTATCCGATCTGCGTGGACAGCGGTGGCTGGTGCAGGGCGAGCTCGACGTGATCGACGGCCGCCTGGAGGAAGGCCGCCTCTACTGCGAGGCCTACCCCGACGCCCTAGCCAGGGTGTGGTCGGCGCTGAACTGCCCCAACGCGGGCGAGGTGCTGCTGTCGGCCGCGCCCGGCTACGAGTTCGCCGACTGGGGTGGGGTCGCTCACGTGGGGGGTGGCGCCCACGGCTCGCTGCACCGCAGCGACTCGCTCGCGCCGCTGATCGTCACGGGGATACCCGATCCGCGGCCACCCGGAGGCGAGCAGTGGTCGATCGCCGACATCCAGCCGCTGATCGGCGCCCACTTTGGTCTCGGGGAGGATGGGACATGAGGCGAGCCACCAGGCGGCCCACCCTTAGCCCCGCAGCCTTGGTGCTGGCGCCCCCCGCCCCTCGCCCCGCGGCCTTGCTCCGCACGCTGGCGCTGGTCCTGGTCCTGGTGCTGGTGCTGGTGCTGGCCTGCGCCGGGTCCGCGTTGGCCGGTCACCGCCCCACGGGCTCCGGCCTGGCCGCATCGCCCAGGGCCCCTGCCACTCTCACCACCTCTGACCCCAACGCTCTGAACACCCCGCCCAGCATGCACAAGCGGCCCGCCAAGCACCGCCTCACCGGCCTGCGCGCACAGGCCATCGCCTCCGCCATCCCCAAGGTGCGCGACGCGGTCCGCCGCCATCACGGCGCCTACCCGGTGACCTACCTGAAGGGTCCACTCCGCTGGCAGGTCAGCTATTTCGCGCACAACCAGGAGATCGTCCAGGTGCTCATCGACGACGCCAGCGGCAAGGTGCTCGAGTCCTGGACGGGCCACCAGGTGGCGTGGTCGATGGCCCGCGGCTACCCGGGCGCCTTTGGACGCAAGGCCAACTCTCTGTACATCTGGATTACGCTCAGCCTGCTGTTCGTGGTGCCGTTCGTGAACCCGCGCCGGCTGTTCTCGTTGCTGCACCTCGATCTGCTCGTCCTCAGCGCGTTCTCGGTCTCGCTGGCGTTTTTCAACCAGGGCAACATCGACGCCTCGGTGCCGCTGGCCTACCCGCCGCTGGTGTATCTGCTCGGGCGCATGCTGTGGGCGGCCCGCCGTCCGCGACCCGACCGACCGCCGCCCGACCCGCTGCGCCTGTTCGTACCGGCCTCATGGCTGGCCGTGGGCGTCATCTTCCTGCTCGGCTTTCGCGTCGGTCTGAACGTCACTGACTCCAACGTCATCGATGTCGGCTACGCGGGGGTGATCGGAGCCGACCACATCGCCCACGGGCAGGCGATCTACGGCCACTTCCCTCAAAACAACCAGCACGGGGACACCTACGGCCCGGCCGTCTATGAGGCCTACGTCCCCTTCGAGCAGGCGCTGGGCTGGACGGGCACCTGGGACGACCTGCCTGCCGCCCACGCCGCCGCGATCGTCTTTGACCTGCTGTGCGTCGCCCTGCTCTACTGGCTCGGCCGGAGGGTGCGCGGGCCGACGCTGGGCATCGCGCTGGCCTACGCGTGGGCGGCCTACCCGTTCACGCTCTTCGCCGCCCAGACCAACACCAACGACAGCCTGGTCGCCGCTGTCCTGATCGGGTCGCTGATCGTGGCCGCGCGGCCCGCTGCTCGTGGGGCGCTGGCGGCGGTCGCCGGCCTGACCAAGTTCGCCCCGCTGGCCCTGGCACCGCTGATGGCCACCCATGGGCTCACCGCCGTGCGCGCCTCACCGCAGCAGGCCTCCGGTCCCGGCGAGGGCCCCGGCCGGCCCACGCGCCGGTGGCGCGCCCTGGCTCTGTTCGTGGCCGGCTTTCTGCTGGCCGGCGCGCTGGTGATGGCACCGGTGCTGCTGGGGGACGACCTGCGGCGCTTCTATGACCAGACGATCGCCTATCAGTCCGAGCGAGGATCGCCGTTCTCGGTCTGGGGTCTGTATGGCCTGTCAGACGTGCAGCTCGGCGTACAGGTCGCGGGCCTTCTGTTCGCTCTCCTGGCCGCCGTCATTCCGCGCCGCCCGGACGTGATCGGTCTGGCGGCCATGTCCGCCGCGGTGCTGATCGCGCTCCAGCTCGCCGTCACGCACTGGTTCTACCTCTACCTGGTGTGGTTTCTTCCCCTGGTGCTGCTGGTCTTACTCGGGCGCGGGCATCAGGATCTGCTCGATCGAGTCAGCCCGCAGCGGCCGGGAGGCGCGAACGAGGACTCCCATCAGCCAGGGGTCGTCGTCTGAGGTGTCAAACCGCACGGGCATCTGGGTGATCAGCGACTCCAGCGCCTGCTCGCGACGCACACCGATCACGCCCCCTCGGGGTCCGGTCATGCCCACGTCGGTGATGTAGGCGGTCCCCTGGGGCAGGACCCGGGCGTCGGCGGTGGGGACATGGGTGTGGGTGCCCACCACGGCGGTCACTCGCCCGTCCAGATGCCAGCCCATGCCCACCTTCTCGCTGGTCGCCTCGGCGTGCATGTCCACCAGGACGTGATCCACGCGGCCCCGCAGCTCGGCCAGCACCGCGTCGATCTCGGCAAAGGCCGAGCGCCCCGCCTTGAGGTACAGGTTGCCCGAGAGATTGACCACCCCCAGGCGCAGCCCGTCGCGCTCCACCACGCAGGACCCGTGCCCGGGTTGGCTGCGCAGGAAGTTGGCGGGGCGCAGGATCGGCTTATGGTCGTCGAGATAGGGGTAGATCTCGCGCCGATGGTAGGTGTGGTTGCCGAGCGTGATGACGTCGACGCCGGCACCGAAGAGCTCGTCGGCCGCCTTGGGCGTGATGCCCAGCCCACCGGCCACGTTCTCGCCGTTGATGACCACGAAGGTCGGCTGGTGACGCTCGCGCAGGATGGGCAGGCACGCCAGCAACGTGCGGCGGCCGATGCCACCGACCAGATCCCCGACGAACAGGATCGAGACCGCTCCGTCGTGCTCGGCGCTCATCCACGTCCCCCGGCCTGCCGACAGGCCGGTGGCCCATACTGATGCCCACGAGGTACGTGCATGAGCGCTGAGGACCCACCCCGCGTCGCGCCGTCCGCTCCCCAGGGGGAGGCACCGGAGAACCTCGCGCCGTCCCCCCCCGAAGGGCAGGCACCGGAGAAGGTCGAGGACCTCTTTGCCGGCGAGCCCCCACCCCCCCGGACAGGCGGAGAGTTCTCCCGGCACG
>DASYID010000063.1:0-19278 GCA_036252775.1 Solirubrobacteraceae bacterium | reverse complement strand
GATCAGAGCCAGCGCGAGCATTCGCCGCAGGCGTCTGGGAATGATCCGGAGCACCGAGACGGGGCCCAAGCTCACGGAGGTCACCGTCAGTACTTCGCCCCCGAGCCCGCTAACCCTTGCCCGCCCACGGCCAGATCAACTCACCCAGGACCTGGACCTCGGGCTCCAGGGCGACCTCGCATTGCTCCAGGACGCGCTGGCGGCCCTCGCTCATGACCGCGACGACATCGGCCGTGCTGGCCGTACCGTCGTTCTCGACGAAGTTCGCGTGCTTGGGCGAGAGTCGCGCCCCGCCGCGGGCCAGGCCGCCGCAACCCGCCCGGGCCAGCAGTTGCCCCGCGGTCAATCCGCGAGCCCGCTCGTCCCGCGGGTTCTTGAAGGTGGAGCCGAAGGTCTTGATCCCCGACGGCTGGGCGGCTCGGCGCTGGGCGCGCATGGTGGCCAGCGTCTGCTTGACCTCCTGGGGAGTACAAGCCTCTAGGCGAAAGCACGCCCTCACCACGATCTGCCCGGGTCGCAGGCTGGAGCTGCGGTAGTCGAAGCCCAGCTCATCTGGCCCCAGGCGCTGCAGTCCGTCTGCACCCGCCACCTCCACCCAGTCGAGCACCCGGGCCAGCTCGCCGCCGTAGGCGTTGGCATTCATCCGCACCGCCCCTCCCACCGTCCCCGGGATGTTGACGCCGAACTCGATGCCGGTGAGTCCCAGCTGGGCGGCCCGCGCGCTGACCGCAGGCAGCCGAGCGCCGCCCCCGCACTGCAACGTTTGACCATGCGCTTCTATCGCTGCGAGCTCGCCGTCGAGCTTTACCACCAGCCCCGGGACTCCGCGGTCGGCCACCAGCAGATTGGAGCCCGACCCGACCACGTTGACGGCCAGGCCCTCGCCGGTCGCCCACCGCATCAGTTCAGCCAGGCGCTGCTCCTGCCCCGTCCGAGCAAAGTGCTCGGCCGGCCCCCCGGTGCGCACCGTGGTGAACCTCGACATGGTCAGTCCAGGCTCGACGCCCGCCGGAACACTCACGGCACCCCCTTTCCCGGGTCCGCCCGACCGCGGCCGTCCGCGTCCCCCACCAGCGTCCGGCTGAAGCCATCCACATCTCCCGCCCCCAGGACGAGGCACAGGTCGCCGCCGCGTAATAGGCCATCCAGCACCCCCAGCGCGTCCTGGAAGCGGGGCAGCCAGTAGACCGGGCGCCCTCCGGCTCGGTCCGCCGTCGCCCGGGCGACGAGGCGGCCATCGACGCCCGGGAAGTCCTCGGCACGCTCACGGGCCGGGTAGACGTCGAGCACGATGACGACGTCGGCGCCCGCCAGCGCCTCCCCGAACTGGCGATGGAGGGTCGCCGTGCGCGAGTACAGGTGGGGTTGGAAGACGACCACCACCCGACCAGGGTCCAGGGTGCGGGCGGCGGCCACGGTGGCGGATATCTCCGTGGGGTGGTGGGCGTAGTCGTCATAGACCTCGGCTCCCGCGTGGGTCCGGCCCACACGTTCGAACCGTCGTCCGGCACCGCGGAAATCGGCCAGGGCGGTGACGGTCCTCTCGGCGTCGGCGCCGGCGACCAGGCACGCCTCCAGTGCGCCCACGGCATTGAGGGCGTTGTGGGCGCCCGGCACGGGCAACCTCACCTCCTGGCCCTTCCAGCGAAAGCGTGACCCGTCCGCGCTCAGCCGAACCCCGCTGTCTAAGTCATAGGCGACGGTCGGCCCCTGGCGCAGCGCCACCACCTCAGCCCGGTCCCACAGCACGGCGCACGCCGGCCGGGCCAGGAACCGGCGAAAGGTGTCGCGCAGCTCGGTCAGCGAGCCGAAGGTGGCATGGTGGTCGAGTTCGACATTGGTGACGACAGCGATCTCCACCGACAGGGCGAGCATCGACCGATCCGACTCATCGGCTTCGATCACCAGCCACTCGCCGCTGCCCCAGCCCGCGTTGCTCTGAGTCGACCCCACCACCCCGCCGACCAGGTAGCTGGGGTCGCACCCGGCACCTCGCAGCGCGTGGACGATCATGCTGGCCGTCGTGGTCTTGCCGTGCGCTCCGGCGACGGCGATCGTTCGGCGCAGGGCGCTGATCTCGCCGAGCAGCTGCCCGCGGCTCAGCTCCCGCAGGCCGCGCTCGCGGGCCTCCACCCGCTCGGGATTCTCGGCGGGTACCGCGCTGGAATACACCACCTCGATGTCCGCTCTGGCCGGCACGTTAGCCCGGTCATGGCCGATGCTCGCGTCGAGTATGCCCCGCTGACGCAACCGCCGGCTGTAGGCGGACTCGGCGCGGTCTGATCCGCTGACCTGTGCCCCTAGGGCGTGCGCCGCCAGCGCATAGGCACTCATGCCCGCCCCGCCGACTCCGATCAAATGCAGCCGGCGACCCGTCCACGGCTGTCCGCCGCTCACAGGGCCTCCCCGATAGCTTCCATGACCGTCCGCGCCACCACCTGGGCTGCGTCCGGTGCCGCCAACCCCGCTGACGCCCGGGCCATGGACTCCAGACGCCGCTGATCGTTGAGCAGGCCGTTGACCTCGCTGACCAGGCGCGCGGGCGTCAGGTCGCCGTCGGCGATCACCGTGGCCGCGCCGGCCTCGGCCATCCAGCGGGCATTGAGTGTTTGATGATCCCCGGTGGCATGGGGGTAGGGAACGAGAATCGCCGGACGGCCGTGGGCAGCGACCTCGAAGATCGAACCGCCGGCGCGCGCCACCACCAGGTCGCTGGCCAGCAGGGCGCGGGAGAAGTCCGCGCTGTCCATGTACTCGCGCAGGTCATATCCGGGACCCAGGTCGCGTCCGGCCAACTGTGGGTAATCGCGAGCACCGGCCAGGTGAAGTACCCGGAACGGGCCACCGGGAAGGCCCTCGGCGGCGCTGGCATTGATCGAGCGTGCCCCCAGCGAGCCACCGAAGACCATCACCAGGCGATCCTGTTCGGCCAGCCCGAGCTCCTCCCGTGCCCCGGCGCGGTCGGTGGCCGGGGAGGGCACCGGGCGTCCGGTAACCAGAAAGCGCGGCGGCTCACACCCGGGGATCGGGAAAGCCAGGCACACCCTGTGCGCGGCGCGGGCCAGGAGGCGGTTGGTGAGCCCCAGATGACTGTCGGCCTCGGTCAGGACCAGCGGCAGGCGTCGGGTCACCGCCGCCAGGCCGACCGGCCCAGCCACGTAGCCCCCGCCCCCCAGCACGGCATCGACCTGCAGTCGGCCGAGCAGGCCGCGCGCGCCGACTGCGGCGCGGGCGGCCAGTGCCGCCGCTCCGGCCGCCCGCCATGGGTTGCCACGGTCCAGGCCGCGCACGACGATCGGATGCAGGACAAAGCCGGCAGCGGGGACGAGCTCGGCCTCGGCTCGCTGACCGCCGATGAAGCTGACCTCGGCGCCCTCAGCCCTCAGTGCCTGCGCCACCGCCAGCGCCGGCACGACGTGCCCCGCGGTCCCGCCGGCGGCTATCGCGATGTGCACCCGCTGCCGTTGCATCCTCCCATCGTGGCTGGTGGCGGCCCGAGGTGTCGGCCGACCGGCGCCGGCTCGGGACCACACGCAGCTCGCGCTCGCCCCCACCGGCGATGTTGATCAGCAGGCCCATGGCCGCCAGCAGGATGACCAGGTTGCTGGCCCCATAGGAGACGAACGGCAGCGGAACCCCGGTCAGCGGGGCCAGTCCCAGGACGGCGAACACGTTCAGCGTCGCCTGGCACATGATCATCGAGGTCAACCCCGCGGCCAGCAGCTTGGCGTAGGCGCTGCGGGCAGCCTTGGCCGCCCGCAGCCCGGCATAGGCGATCAGGCCGTAGAGGAACAGCAGTACCGAGACTCCCAGCACTCCCAGCTCTTCACCGATGACCGCGAGGATGAAGTCGGTGTGGGCCTCGGGCAGATAGAAGATCTTCTGGACCGAGCGGCCGGGCCCCACCCCGAGCAATCCGCCCGAGCCGATGGCGATCTGCCCCTGGACAGCCTGAAAGCCGGTCGACCCCGCATGGGCCCACGGGTTCAAGAAGGCGGTCAGGCGGCCCGCCCGGTAGGGGGCGGCGAGCGCGAACAGCAATACCAGCACGACCCCGGCTCCACCCAGGATTCCCAGGTAGCGCATCGGCATTCCCGCCGCTACCAGCAGGGCCGCGATGCTGAAGGCGATCACCAGAGCGGTCCCCAGGTCGGGCTGCACGGCCACCAGCAGGCAACCGCCCCCCACCACCAGCAGCAGTGGCTTGGTGAGGGTGCGCAGCGATTGCACCCGTCTCGGGTCGGCGGCGATCAGCGAGACGGCGAATAGCAGCAACGAGAGCTTCATCAGCTCCGACGGCTGAAACTGCACGAAACCGGCTCCGATCCAACGGCTGGCACCATTCACGCGGACCCCGATTCCCGGCAAACGAGCGGCGATGACGAGCACGAAGGAAGCCACCACCAGCAAAGGCGTGATCCTCCGGATGAACTGCAGGCCGCCGCGCGAGAGCAGGCGCAGGGCGACCAGGCCGAGCCCGCCGTAGACCACGTAGCGGATCAGATAACCGGTGCCGTCGCCCTGGCCCTGCAGCAACGTGCGCGCTGAGGAGGCGCTGTAGACCATCACCGCGCCCGCGGCTAACAGGCAGAGGGTGGCGGTGAGCAGGATGCGCTGCTCGAGGGGCTGGGGCGGCCGGCGCTTGACGCCTCGCACCGGATCGCGTGACATATCTGAACGTCGTTCGACGGTGATCGGCCAAAGCCTTCACCCTCCGGCGGACGCGACCGCCGATGGCCGCCACGGGGGGCGCGGACGTCACCGTCCGCGCCCCCCTACGGCAGTTACCGACGAGGCGCGCGGGGGCGCGTCATCGGTCGGCCAGCCCGCAGAACAGGTCTCCGAGCTTGCCCTCGCCCTTGGTCGCCGTCACCACCAGGTGGACCTTCTGGAGGTTGACCACCAGCCCCAGCAGCTGGAGGTTCAGAGGGCCCACGACCAGGTCCAGGACCGGGCAAATCGTGCCGTTTGGCGCCTGGCTGGCGTGGGCCTGGGGTCGAAGCGTCGCGCTGAAGCGCAGCGCGTGGGTGCGCCGATGGCGGATGGCGGCGTTCAGCGCCCGCACGTTCGCCGTCCGCGCGGAGGCGACCTTGGCCTTGGCCAGCCGGCAGAACAGCGCCCCGAGCACCCCGCCGGCACGGTTGCCGGTGATGTCCAGCGTGACCTTGTCCAGATGGGCGTTCAGGCCCAGCAGGTGCAGGGTGAGCTCGTTGAGGAAGAGGTGCAGGACACGGCAGTTGCCCCCCGCCTGGGCGGTCAGGGCGACGGCGGCATGGGCGGTGCTGCGATGTCCGGCGTTGTCGGTCAGGTTGGCCGTCACCAGCCCCGTGGCACGGAGCTGACGGCCGGCGGCGGCAAAGCGCAGCACCTCCACCCCGACCTTCAGTTTGCCGCTTCTGGGCGGGGCCGGCTGGCGCGTCGCTGCCTCACCCACCGAGGCGGGAATGACGGTGAGCGCGACGACGAGGGCACTGAGGCACAGCAGAGCGATGCGACGAGCGTTCAAGATGGCTTCCTCCTCGAGATGGTGATCCCCCGGCTGGGGCCGACGGGCCTTACCCCGGGGTGGGGCCGACGGGCCTTACGCCGGGGCGGGGCCGACATGCCTTACCCCGGGGTGGGGCCGACGGGCCTTACCCCGCGGAGGACCGGTTTACACGCCTGCGCGCCACCAACGTGCGGAAGTGCTCTCCCCGGGCCTCGAAGTCCGGGTACTGGTCAAAGCTTGCGCACGCCGGGGAGAGCAGCACCACCTCCCCCCCGCGAGCCCGGCCGGCAGCCTCCTCGACCGCCCGCTCGAGGTCCACGCACTCGATCACCGGAACTTCGCTGCCCGCCAGCGCCGCTGCGATCTGCGGCCCGTCACGGCCGATCAGGTAAACGGCCCGGGCCGCCCGGGCCACCGGACTGCGCAGCGGGGTGAAGTCCTGGCCTTTGCCCTCGCCTCCGAGGATCAGGTGCACGCTCGCCGGCGCGAAGCTCGCCAGGGCGACGACGGCGCTGGCCACGTTGGTGGCCTTGGAGTCGTTCACGTACAGGACACCCTCCTGGGGGGCAAGCTCCTCGAGGCGGTGCGCGACACCCGCGAAGCTGCGCAGCGCCTCGGCGACTGCCTCTGACTCGAGCCCACGGGCGAGCGTGATGGCTGCAGCCGCCATCGCATTGTGGACGTTGTGTTCTCCTCGCAGCCGGACCTCGTCGACGGCAATCAGCGGCTGGTGGTCCCACCACAAGGTCTCAGACTGCCACGACAGCTCGGCTTGGGGAGTGGTTCCGAAGCAAACACGGCGCGCGCAGCCCCCCAGATCCTCGATCCCGATGCCGATGGGGGCGACGGCCACGTCATCGTTGCCTTGGCGGGCAAAGACCCGTAGCTTGGCGGCGCGGTAGGCCTCGAAGGTCCCGTGCCGATCGAGATGGTCGGGGCTGAGATTCAGCAGGACCGCGCCTTCCGGGGCGAAGTGGACGGCGTCCTCGAGCTGAAAGGAGGAGGCCTCGCACACCACGGTGGCGGCGTCGTCGAGCCGACCGACCAGCGAGGCCAGGGCGGTGCCCACGTTGCCCGCCACCGCCACCGGCTCGCCGGCCACGGCGTGGATGTGCCCGATCAGCTCGGTGGTCGTGGTCTTGCCGTTGGTGCCGGTGACGGCGATGAACTCGTTGGGCAGCAACCGCCAGGCCAGCTCGAGCTCCCCCACGATCGGCAGGCCGCGAGCAGCCGCCTCGACCAACACGGGCGCGGTCGCGGGCACCCCCGGACTCTTGACTACCGTCCGAACCCCGGCCAGGAGGTCAACCCCAGAGTCTCCGAGCGCCACCTGCACCCCGCCGGCCAGCAGGTCGCTCACGTCGGGGTGACCGGCATCGACGCCCAGGACGGTCTCTCCCCGGGCCGCGAGAGCCAGGCCGGCGGCGCGTCCGGAGCGGGCCAGGCCGACGACCAGATAGGGACCCGGGTCGAGAGGCGGCCGGGGGTTCACCGCGGCCTAGTGGATGCCCTGCTGATAGAGGGTGAACCCGATCGCGCTGCAGATCGCCGCCACGATCCAGAAGCGCAGGATGATCTTCGTCTCTGACCAGGCGCGCAGCTCGAAATGGTGATGGATGGGGGCCATCAGAAAGACCCGCTTGCGCAGCGTCTGGAAGGAGAGAACCTGGATCAGGACCGACAGCGCCTCGACCACGAAGATACCTCCCAGCAGGATCAGCAGGACCTCGGTCTTGGTCATCACCGCTAGTCCGGCGATCGCACCGCCCAGTCCCAGCGACCCGGTATCGCCCATGAAGATCGTGGCCGGGAAGGCGTTGAACCACAGAAAGCCCACGCACGCGCCCACCAGACAGCCGCACAACAGCGCCAGGTCGCGTTGACCGGTGGTGATGAAGGTGATCCCGATGTAGGCGAGCAGCACGATGGCCGTGCAACCGGCGGCCAGGCCGTCCAGTCCGTCGGTGAGGTTGACCGCGCTCGTAGTTCCCGCCACCACCAGGTAGATGAGGACCGGGTAGAACACGCCGAGATCGATCTGGTAGTCGATCAGCCGCAAGCGCAGGGTGTTGGGCAGATGGGCCTGGTGGGTGGCCACCCACCACAGTCCCAGCGAGATGACGATGGTCACGACCAGCTTGGTGCGGGCGCGCAGCCCCAGCGAGCGTCGCTGGACGATCTTGACGTAGTCATCGGCGAAGCCGAGCATGGCGCACGCGACCGCTACGGCGAAGACGCCGATCGAGCGCCAGTCATAGTCCGACAGGATCAGAAACGGGGTGGCGATCGCGGCGAAGATGATGATCCCGCCCATGGTTGGGGTTCCGGCCTTCTCGTGATGGCCTTCGGGACCCTCCTCACGGATGTGCTGTCCGAACTCCTTTCGGCGCAGCAGGGAGATGAACTTCGGGCTCAGGAACATGCTCATCAGCAGCGCGGCCGTTCCCGCGATCAGGACCCGTCCCATCAGGGATCCGCCCGCGAGGCGGTCAACGCCTGGGCGATCACCTCGAGACCGACGCCCCGCGAGCCCTTGACCAAGACGGTGTCTCCCTCCTGCAACAGCTCCCTGAGCCGCTGTGCCGCCTGCTCGGCGTCGCTCACGGCGTGGGCGTGAGGTCCAAAGGCCCGGCCGATCTCTCCCGCCAGCGCTCCCACCGTGATCAGCAGATCCACTCCCACCCGTCGGGCGTGCTCACCCACCTGGCGGTGGAACCGCAGCTCCTCGGGGCCCAGCTCGAGCATGTCGCCTAGGACCGCCACGCGACGAGCATCGGCCGTAGCCGCGAGATCGTCCAGGGCCGCTCGCATCGACATCGGGTTGGCGTTGTAGCAGTCGTTGACGAGGATGATGCGGCCGGGCAGGGTGAGGCGCTCGCCCCGCAGGGCCGAGAAGGTGACGTCTACACGTCCCCGGGGCGTGACGCCGACCGCCAGCGCCGCGGCCACCGCGGCCAGGAGGTTGTCCAGGTTGTGGGCCTGAGAGAACGCAGGCTCGAGCTCGAGCTCGAGCCCCGGGGCGAGCACCGTGACACGACCGTCATCATGGCGGGCGCCGAGGCTCACGTCACCGCCGCTCCCGAACGTGATGTGGTCGAGGTCGGCCCGACGATGAGCATCCAGCAGCGGCTCGCGCGCCGGTAGCACCGCCGTGGTGCCCGGCGCCATTCCCGCGATCAGCTCGGCCTTGGCCGCCGCGACGTTCTCGACGGTCCCCAGCAGCGACAGGTGCACCGGCCCCACGTTGACGATCACCCCGACATCCGGCTCGCAGATCTCGGTCAGCTGGGCGATCTGGCCGCGACCGCGCATGGCCAGCTCAAGTACGAGCACCTCGGTGCCGGCCGGGGCCTCGAGAATCGCCAGCGGCAGGCCGATCTCGGTGTTGAGGTTCTGCCGGCTGGCCACGGTCACTAATGCGCCTCCAAGCAGGGCGGCGAGGATGTCCTTGGTTGAGGTCTTGCCCGTCGAGCCGGTGATGGCGATCACCCGCGCTCCGAGCTCGCGGCGCCACTCGTGCGCCAGCTTCTGCAGCGAGTCCAGCGGGTCGGGGCTGGCCAGCACGACACCCGGCTCGTCGGCGAGCCCGGCGGCGTGATCGGGCGACACCAACGCTCCCCAGGCTCCCCCTCGCAGCACGTCCCGGGCGAAGGACCCACCGTCGACCCGTGCCCCCCGCAGACCCACGAACAGCTCGGTGGGGGACACCCCCCGGGAGTCGATGACCGCCCGGGAGGGCCCCTCGCCACTGGTCCCGGGCCTGACCAGCTGGGCGCCGGCCGCCTGGGCCACGCGCGCGGGCGTCCAGCTGTTCATCCGCGGCGGGGACGAGGCGGGGCGGCTGCGCGCAGCGCCGCCCGCGCCACCTCGACGTCATCGAAGGGCAGCTTGTGACCGTCAGCGAACTCCTGGCCCTGCTCGTGGCCCTTGCCCGCTATGACGAGCACGTCCCCGGTAGCGGCCGCGTCCACCGCACGCTCGATCGCCTCTCGCCGGTCTGTCACTGCCAGCACGTGATCCCCCCGAGCGCCGACGAGGATCTGTTCGATAATCGCCTCCGGGACCTCGGAGCGGGGGTTGTCGGAGGTCACGATGACCACGTCGGCCAAACGCTGGGCGATCTCGCCCATGAGCGGCCGCTTGCTTCGATCACGATCGCCCCCGCAACCGAACACGCAGACGAGCCGGCCGTCGGTCAGTGGCCTAGCGGCCTGCAGTACGTTCTCCAGCGAGTCCGGTGTGTGGGCATAGTCCACCAGGACAGTGAAATCCTGACCCTCGAGCACCGGTTCAAAGCGCCCCGGGACCCGTGCCACCGTGCCGAGCGTGTCCGCCATCTGCTCGAGCTCGAGCCCCAGGGCCTCACCGGCCGCCAGGGCGCCCAGAGCATTGAGCGCGTTGAAGCGCCCGGGCAGTGGGCAGGCCAGTGGCACCCGCCGGTCACGGGCCTCCAGGGTGAACCGGCATCCGTGCGCGTCGACGGCCAGATCGTGGGCCCGAAAGTCAGCTGGGCAATCGATGGCGAAGGTGACCGCGCCTAGCCGCTCGCCCGCCAGGCGACGCCCGTAGGCGTCATCGACGTTTACCACCGACACTGCGGTGGCCTCGAACAGGCGGGCCTTGGCCCGGTAGTAGGCCTCCATGCTTGGGTGAAAGTCCAGGTGGTCCTGGGTGAGGTTGGTGAACACGGCCACCGCGAACTCGATGGCATCGACTCGGCGTAGCTCGAGCGCGTGCGAGGAGACCTCCATGGCGCAGTACTGGTCGCCTGCCTCGAGCATCTCCCGCAGCGAGGCCTGCAGGTCGATCGCCTCTGGCGTCGTGCGGGCCACCTCGCGGTCCACTCCCCCCACCACCGACTTGACCGTACCCAGCAGCCCGCAGGAGCGTCCGGCCCCCTCCAGCAGCGAGCGAATCAAGAAGGCGGTGGTGGTCTTGCCGTTGGTACCCGTCACCCCGGCTATACGCAGCGAGCGCGACGGGTGGCCGAAGAAGCTCGCCGCGGCGGATGCCATCGCCGTGCGAACGCTCGGCACGAGGACTTCGGGCACACCAAGTCTGAGGGGACGTTCGACCACCAGCGCGCTGGCCCCGGACGCCACCGCGGCGGCCGCGAAGTCGTGGCCGTCACTGGCGTAGCCGGGCACGCAGAAGAACAATGCCCCGGGCCCGACCTGACGGCTGTCGTAGGCCAGGGACCTCACCTCCGTCCCGCCGATGTCTCCGGGCGCAGAATCGATCAGCTCGCCCAGCTTCATCGCAGGCAGTCTATGAGCGGGCCGGACGCTCACGGCGCGGGTGCCGGCGCCGAGGCCGGCGCCGGACCGGGGTCAGAGGTGTCGGCGGCGCGGGCGGTGGCGGGCGTGCCGCCGAGCGCCGGCGAGCGGCGCCCGGGGCAGGCAGCCGCGGTAGGAGCGCACGCTGACGATCCGCCGGTGGCGGTCGGTGAGAGCCACGACCCTGATCGTCTGGCTGGCCTGGATCAGACGGGGCACGAGCAGCGAACGCACGGCGTGTGAGTGGGCACGAGCCACCAGGCGACCGTCGACGTAGACCCTGGCGGCCACGATGCGAGTGCCGCGGGGGGCATGCAGGCGTAGACGCCAGCCGTGCGAGGTCTGGCAGCGAAGATTGCTGGGGAGCCCAAGCGGGTTGGCGGCCGACACGCGGCCGCTGGAGAACCCGGCGACATGGTTGACGCCGTTGCTGGGGCCGCTCACGCCGTTGATCTGGTCCCCACCCTGGTCGTTGCCCTTGCCGCTGTGCGCGCCGTCGGCGGGGATGGCCGTCTGGCCCCCGCCGCTGCCGCTGCCGGGCGTAGTACCGCCGGTAGTAGCACCGCCGGTGCCGCCGCCGCCCCCGGTGGCGTCCCCACCAGAAGCCGGTGGGCCGCCGGTGTAGTCGTTGACCGTCGCTACCTGGGGCTTCTCGAACTCGCGGCCGTACTGCTCGCCCACGTTGGGCTGGCGGCCGGGCACCATCACGATCCGGTTCTCCGAGACGATCTCGTCGACGGGAACGGTCAGGCGGGCGTTGTCGGACTCGGCCTGAAAGAGCAGGTGAAGGCCGTGGGTGCCGATGTCACCCTGGAAGAAGCGGTCCTTGCCGGGGGCGGGAATGCCGTCCGACGGCCTCCAGCACTTGCGATCCTGGCCGGTGCTCGTCTTGCGCGGCTCGTCGGACTTGCCCGGGTTCACGCGGATGCCCGGGTCGTTGCCCGTGCCGTCGTCAAAGCAGGAGTCGTCGCGGTAATACGGCACGGCGGTGATCGACTGGGCGAGGCCGCCCGGGGTGAGATCGGTCGCCTGATCGACCTGGGTCCGGTCGATGATCGTCCCCGAGTCCCCCGTCACCTCATTCCACTGCAGCGAGGCGTTGGCCGACGAGAAGGTGGGGTCGGCGATGTTGATGCTCTGGTGGTAGGGATCACCGATGGCACACGGTGTTCCCGGCGCCGGGCTGGGCGCACTGGGCGGGCACCAAGGGGGCTTGCCGCCGGACTGGCACAGCATGGCCGCCTTGTAGAGCTGCCGGTAGGCCTGGTTGAGATCCTGGCCGTCGAGCGGCGTGCCGGTGCCCTTGACCTTGCCGAGGTCATTGGCGTTGTAGTTGTCGTTGCAGGGGTCGTCGAGATTGCCGAAGACGGTGTCGTTCTGACCGTCGACGGCCACGCCGTTGGGCACGTTGGGGTTGTAGTACTTGTCGACCCGGCCGGCGGCGAAGTCCCACTGGGCGTAGATGCCGTCCAGGGGCGGAATGACGTGCACCCGCAGCCAGGTCTTCATGCGGACCTGGTCGCGGTAGAAGGACTCGCGGCGGATCACGTTGGTCCCGGAGTCCGCCCCCCAGGTCTCACGAATCGCGCGGACCGGCCCGACGCGCTCGCCCAGCAGGGTGCTCGAGCCGCCCCAGTGGGTGTCCTCCTCCTCAAAGCCGCAGCACGGGGTCTTGGAGCTCGGGTCCTGCTGGAAGGCGCGGGCCTTCCAGCGGTCGACCAGGTTGGGGCCGAAGGTGTTGCCGTTGTCAGGCGAGATGCTGATGCCCGTGAGCAGCCAGCGGCCGTCGTAGCGGAACTTGTAGCGCGGTGTCGTGATCGTGGCGTAGTCGCGCGGCCGCCGGCGCGCCTGGAGCGGCTTGCCGTTGGGGCCGTTGATGACGTGGCCCTGGGCGTCACAGACGGTGCCCACGGCGGCGTTGCCGTAGTTGGAGTAGTCCGACTGGGAGGCCTCGAAGAAGCCGGCGTTGGCGTCCCGGGTGTAGGAGACGTAGCCGTTGGAGGCGTGGAAGGCGGTCTTGGGGCCGCTGGCGTCCGCCTTCATGACATAGGCGTAGACGGTCTTGCCCGGCGCCGAAGGGTCGGCGACCGCCACCTCCTTGGCCCCGGCGATTCCGGCCGGTAGGGGCGCCTTGGCGGGGGCCTGGACTCCCGCGTCAGAGGCCATGAAGGCCAGCTCGTCGTTGGTGTCCAGCCCCTGGATGGGGTCGGTCGCCGGCTTGGAATCGGCCTGGGCCTGGCAGGGGTTGGAGTCCGGGCCGTTCTGAGTGAAGCGAAAGCCCTCGCGGTCGTACTGGTAGGTCGTGTGCTGGTCAGCGCCGGAGTAGATGGCAAAGCCCGAGGCATCGTTCTGCAGGTAGCGGGTGAACATCTTGTCCACCTGGAAGGGGATCTGCACGAACTGCTTGCCGTTCCACTTGTAGCCGAGGAGACGATCGACCGGTGTCCCCTGGATGGGCAACTGCCCCTGGTAGGTGCCGGTGTCGGCCTCGGGCTTGGCGTAGTGGTTATGGGCGCACTGGTCGGTGTTGGCGCTCTTGGTCTGGGCCTGACACTCATAGAGGTCGGTCAGCGGCATCTTCACCGTCTGGTTGGCCGGTGCCGCCCAGTCGGGAAAGTTGGCGCCCGTCAGCACGATCGGCTCGACCGATCGGTTGGGAGGGATGGTCACGTCGACGACGCCGGGGAGGCCCTGGGTGTGTCCCACGGTGGGAGCCACCGCCAGCGCCAGGCACCCGAGCAGGGCGGCCGTGACCGCAGATCCGGTCCGGCGATGGCGAACGACGTTCATCTAGATCCTGCTTCCCGATGCAGAGGACATTGACACGGGCTATCGACCAACGGGCCACCGAACTTGACCGTCAAGCACCGGGCGTCTCCGGGCGGCCCCGGCTAACGCTGTGTCCTAGGACGGCGGGATGCGCAGATAGGACAGACCGAAGGACATGATCTGTCCGAAGGCGGGAGCGGCGACCACCCCACCGTAGATCGCCCCCTGAGGCTCGTCCACCATCACCGCCGTCAGCAGCCTGGGGTGTCGCGCCGGGGCGAAGCCGACGAAGGAGGCGATGTAGCGCGACTTCGAGTACTGACCGGTGGACGGGTCGATCTTGTTGGCCGTGCCCGTCTTGCCGGCGAGCTGATAGCCCCGGATCGACACCTCGCTGGCCGTGCCGCCGGGGGCGAAGACGCCCTTGAGCATCTGACGCAGCTCAGCCGCCACCTGGGGGGCGATCACGCGGTGACCGGCTGGCGGCGCGGTCGGATGTCCGGCCACCGAGCGAACCACATGGGCAGGGCGCAGGATGCCGCCATTGGCAATCGCCGAGTAGGCAGTGGCCATCTGCAGCGGGGTGACTGACTCTCCCTGGCCGATGGGAAGGTTTCCCATCGACGAGCCGGAGTACTTGTCGAGCGTCAGTACCTGGCCGCGCTCCTCGCCCGGGAGGTCCACCCCGGTGGACCGGCCGAACCCGAAGCGCCTGACCCAGGAGTCAAACCGGGCTCGTCCCAGGCGCAACCCGATCGTGATGGCCCCCACGTTGGAGGACTGAGCCAGGATCTGCGCCGTGCTGAGCGTCTCCGCGCCGCGCGGATGGGACTCCCCGATCGTCCGGTCGGCCACCTTGATCTCCGGGGCCAGATCGAAGTTGGTCTGGGGGGTTACCACTCCCTCCTGCAGAGCACCGGCCACCGTAAAGGCCTTGAACGTGGAGCCGGGCTCGTAGTTGAAGGCGATTGATCGGTTCTCGCGGGCAAACGACGGCGCCCCCGATACGTCGTTGGCGTCCACCCGAGGCCAGTTGGCCATCGCCAGGATCTCGTTGGTCCGGGGGTCCATCACGATCGCGGTAGCGCCCTTGGGCCGGTACATTCGCCCCACCCGGGAGAGCACGTCCTCCACTCGGGTCTGCAGCGTGGCGTCGAGGGTCAGCGAAATCGGGCGGCCGGGCCGCTCGGCGTGAATCTGCTGGATGGCGATCGCGTGACCGAGGGCGTCGGAGGTGACACGTCGTTGCCCGGCGTGGCCCCCGAGCTCGCCCTCGTGCGCATATTCCAGCCCCGAGAGCCCCCGGCCGTCGATGCCCACCGTGCCGAGCACCTGTGCGGCCAACCAGCCGCGGGGATAGGTGCGCGAGGTGGTCGGGATCAGCTGCACGCCGGCGATGGTGAGGCGCCGGATCTGGTCGGCGCGCTGGGCCGCAACCTGGCGAGCGAGATACACGAAGCCGGTCTTGCGGCGCGCGAGCTTGGCCGTCAGCGTGTCTGCCGGCTGGCGCAGCAGCGGGCCCAGGGCCCGGCCGGCCGCCACCGGATCACGGACCAGGTAGGGCGTTGCGGCCACGTCCGACGCGGGCTGGGAGACCGCGAGCTCGACGCCGGTGCGGTCGCTGATCAGCCCACGCTGAGCAGGGACGGTGACCAGGGTCTGCTGCTGGCTGGCCGCGGCGTGGGAGAGCTTGCCACCCTGAAGGGTCCCTAGATATGCGGTGCGCACGCCAGCGGCCAGCAGCGCGAAGACAAAGAAGGCAAACAGGAATCCGATTCGGCGCTGCATCAGCGCCATCGGCTAGCGCCCCTGCCCGGTGCTCGAATCCGTCGCCGAGACCCCTGCCGCGGTGCCCGTCGCGTCAGAGGATGAGCCAGAGCCCGAGGCGATCGGGGAGGGGCTGGCGGTGTCGGTCGTCGTCGCGGCTGCGTTGCGGCGCGTACCGCGAGATGCCGCTCGCAGCGAGACGAGCGTCTGCGCGCTGGCGGGACGGATGCTATGACTCGCGCGGGCGGCGTCGCCGGAGCCCACCCGCAGGAAGCGATAGCCGTTGGACAGGGCCATGACCAACCCCAGTCGCGTTCCCTGCGCCTCGATGCGATCTCCGGAGGACAGCTGGGAGATCTCAGCCTGCAGTGACGCGTTGTCGCGCTGGAGGTTGGACGCGCGCAGCATGGACTGCCCAATCTGGGTGTTGAGCTTGAGCAGCCAGACCTGCATCCCCACGATCCCGATCAGCGATCCGGCGATCAGGGCGATCCAGAAGCGGCCCGAGATCAGGCGGTCCAGGACCCGAAGGTCGGGCAGCGAGCCCAGCCCCCGGACCACACGGACGCCCAGAGCGCTCCCGGGTGCAGCGGGGACGGGAGTCCGGCGGGCGCGCTGGGGGCGGGCGGGTCCGGAAACCCGGCGAGGCAGGCGAGGAGCCACCGGCCGGGCATCCAGGCCGCGGCCGGCGCCGGAACGGGAGCGCGGCAGAGCGCCGGTGCGTGCCGCGGCGGTGGCCGGGGGCGTCACGCCGGCCCCTCGATCTTGCGCGCGGCTCGCAGGCGGGCGGAGGCGGCGCGCGGGTTGGCGGCGACTTCGCCCGGAGTGGGGACCACACCCCGGCCGAGAAGCTCAGCCTGCGGGACCCGACCGCACCCGCACACCGGCAGCTCGGGAGGGCACACGCAGCCTCGCGCCCGGTCGGCCAGGAAGCGCTTCACACGGCGGTCTTCAAGCGAATGGAAGGAAATCCCTGCAAAACG
Organism: Solirubrobacteraceae bacterium; assembly: GCA_036252775.1. Classification (GTDB taxonomy): domain Bacteria; phylum Actinomycetota; class Thermoleophilia; order Solirubrobacterales; family Solirubrobacteraceae; genus DASYID01. The sequence goes on along the minus strand of DASYID010000063.1, from coordinate 2,995 downwards.
GCCACTCGTCCGCAGGATTTCCCAGGCCCGGGGAAGACCCTGATCGAGCTGCTCGAGCTCGTCGTTGACCGCTATGCGCAGTGCCTGGAAGACCCGCTTGGCCGGATGGCCACCCGCGAAGCGGGCCGGAGCCGGAATCGCCGCCTTGATCACCTCGACCAATTGGGTGGTGCTGACGAACTCGTCGCGTTGGCGCGCCTGAGCGATCGCCGCGGCGATCTGCGTGCTGTAGCGCTCCTCGCCGAACTGGCGCAGGACCGAGGCCAGCCGCCGTTGGTCCCACTCGTTGACGATCTGGCGGGCCGTCAGCTCCTGATCGGTGTCCATGCGCATGTCGAGCGGCGCCTCGTAGGAGTAGGAGAAGCCGCGCTCCCACGTGTCGACCTGCATCGAGGACATACCCAGGTCGAGATAGACCAGATCAGCCCGTACGCGCTCGCTCAGCAGCGTGCCCAATCCCTCGACGAAGCTGGCCCGCAAGAATCGCGTCTGGCAGCTGACCTCCGAGGCGAGCGCCTCGAAGCGCTCCTCGGCCAGGGGATCGCGGTCGATCCCGATCAGGGTGCCCGAGGAGCCGATGCGGTCGGCCACCAGCCGCGCGTGCCCGCCGCCCCCGAAGGTGCAGTCAACGGCGACCTCGCCCGGACCCGGGTCCAGAAGCTCGATCAGCTCCCCGGCCAGCACCGGAACGTGAGTGGAGGTCATGTCAAGCAGACTGGCCAAGGGATGCCGTGAGGTCGCCGACCTGATCGAAGAGCTTCTCGTTGTACTCCGCCCACTGGTTGCGGTCCCACACCTCCAGAAACTGCCCGGCACCCGCGATGACCACCTCGCGCCCCAGTCCAGCCCGTCGCAGCAACGCCGGGGGCACGATCACCCGGCCCGCACCGTCCACCTCGGACTCCGAGGAGTTGGCGTAGAAGAACCGCCGTAGGTGAGCGGCCTGGGGAGAGCTGGGTGGCAGCCCGGCGATCGTCTGCTCGATGTGCGCGTCGTAGTCATGGGGGCGCCAGATAGACAGGCTCCGGCTCTCATCGGGCTGGGAGGCGAGCACGACGCCCTCCGCCAGGGCGGCACGAAACCGGGCCGGAACGGTTAGCCGATTCTTGGCGTCGAGGGTGTGGTCGAAGGTGCCGCGGAAAGCCACGAGATGGGTGCGGGGAAAGAGTTCGAACCGAGGTGGAGGAGTGGGAGGAGCCCCTCCACCCCGGTTCGCTGCCGCAAGTCTTACCCCACTCTCCTCCACTATGCAAGCTAAATCCCACACTTCATCCCACATTCGTCCACCCGGAACGTGCTGGAAGGGCTAATCGCCCGTGCCCGCGGGCCAGTTGGCGTCCGGGGCAGCCGTTCCCGCGGGCCTGAGTCGCCGCAATCGGCGCTGCAAGAGAGCCGATCGGATGTCAAATTGCAGGGGCATGTCCTTCCTCCCCTCCCCCCCGCGAACGGTTGGCCTGCTCGGCGCAGCCGCCATCGCCGTCGGCCTGTCGGGCTGCGGGTCCCAGCCGGCGGGAGGGCTCGGCCCGGATCCGGCCAGCCTCGTTCCCGGCTCTGCGGCGCTGTACGTGGAGGCGGTGCTCCGCCCCGACGGGCAGCTGAGAGCCGATTTCGACGCCGGTGCTCGCAAGCTCCTGGCGACCGCTGATCCCGCCTCCCGCCTAAGCGGCTTGCTCCAAGCCGCCCTGGGCACGCACGGGCTCTCCTACCAGCGCGACGTCAAACCTTGGCTTGGACCACGGGCCGGCCTGTTCGCCGAGGCCGCGTCCGACGGCACCGCCTCCGCCTCCGCCTCCGCCTCCGCACGGGGGCTGGGCGGCGCCACGAGCGCTGTGGTGGTCGACGTAACCGACGGCCCCCGCGCCCGACGCGTCCTGGACCGGGCGCTGCGGGCCCGGCCCGGCTCCCGGATCACGGTCGAGAGCTATGGCGGCGTTCCCCTGGAGCTCGACTCCGCCCGCCACCGGGCACTGGCCGTGGTGGGTCCGTTTGCGGTGATCGGCTCTGACACCGCCGTGCGGGCCGCGCTGGACAGCCGGCGCGGACACCCACTTTCGCGTTCCGCCCCCTTCCAACGGGCCCGCTCCGCCCTCACGGTCCATGGTCTGCTGACCGTCTACGCCGACTCGAGCGCGATCGCCCGCCTCGTCGCCACCGCCGCGCCCCGCTCCACCCTCACCGCTCTCGCGCCGCTGGTCGCCGGCCCCCGAACCACGGCGGTCACCCTCGGACTCGATGCCCATGCCCTGCGCCTCGAGACGGTGACGCTGGGCCCCGCGCCCTCCGGGAGCTCGTCGAGCTCAGCCCTCTCGTCTCTGCCCGCCGACTCCTGGCTGGCTCTGGGCGCCAGCGGGTGGGGGGCGCGGCTGCGCCAGGGCCTGGTGCTCATGCGGTCTCTCAGCCAGACACGAGCCACCGGTCCCTCGAGCCGCCCGGCGGTGTCGGGTCTGAGCGGCCGCCTGCTGGGCGGCGTGACCTCGGGCGCCAACGCGGCGTTGCTGCGAGACCTCGGTGAGTGGGGGCAGGATCTGGCCGTCTTTGCCCGCGGGAGCTCCCTGTTGGACACCAACGGTGCCATCGTCATCACCTCCAGCCAGCCCGCTCGGGTTCGAGCCTGGGTGGCCCGGCTGCGCTCCCGGCTGGCCCACCTGCCGACGGTGCGCCTGGGTCCCCTGACCGCCCGCGGCGTCGACCTGGGCTTCACCGCGCGCAGCCGCACCCTGCCGGTGGGCGTCGACGTGGCCGCTGCGGGCTCCAGGCTGGTGCTGGCGCTGGGCTCCTCGGCCCTGGCGGAAGCCCTGCGCCCCACCCGCAGGTTCAGCGCGTCGGCAGGCTACGCCGCCATCCTCGGCACGCTGGGCGGCGGGCTCAATCCCTCCTTCTATCTGGACCCTCGCCCCCTGCTGACGGCCCTCGACGCCCTGGGCTTGGGCACGGCCAGCCCTGGCTACGCGCACGTGCACCCCTATCTGCAGCAGATCGGCCCGGTGCAGGCGGG
>DASYID010000062.1:0-3502 GCA_036252775.1 Solirubrobacteraceae bacterium | reverse complement strand
AGGCGATGTCGGGAACCAGGCCACCGGCATAGTTGTTGGTCAGGTTGAAGGACTCGGTCACCGGGGCGTTCTTCGTCTTCGGTGAAATCGAGCCGGTGATTCCGTTGGAGTTGCTGCCCGCGTAGGCCGAGCCCGAGAAGACCAGGGCGCCGGCGAGCGCGAGCGCAAGGATGCGCAGCATTCGCATGGGGGGGAAATTTCCTCCTGTGGTGATGGGGCTGTCGTCCAGATCGGATAGCCGGACCCGGACGGCAGGCGGTAGGTATCTCTCTTACTGGCCACTGTAACCCGCCCGGGCCGGCAAAGGTGCGACTGACCACGCCGTGCCGACCAATAGCGTTCGCGGATCGCTGTCCCGCGCGTCCGCTGCTAGCGTCGCGCCCGCCTTGCGTCCCCCGGTCGACAGCATCGCCGCCCCCCCGTGGCCGACGGGCTTGCCCTGGGTCAACGTCGCCCCGCTGCGCATGGACAAACAGCTCGGCCGACCGGTGCTGGTCGAGTTCTGGGACTTCTGCCGGCCCAACTCGCTGCGCACGCTGCCCTACGTCCGAGCCTGGCACGAGCGCTATCAGGCCCAGGGCCTGCGCGTGGTGGGCGTTCACAGCCCCGGCTTTGAGCCCTCGCGCGACGAGCAGTCGGTGCGCGAGGCGGTCTCGCGCCTGGAGATCGCCCACCCCGTACTGATCGACTCCCAGCTCGATGTCTGGCGACTCTATGAGAATGCCGGCTGGCCGGCCCGCTACCTGTTCGACGGGCGGGGGATGCTCACGCACTACCACTACGGCGAGGGGGCCTACGCCGAGACCGAGCGGGCCATCCAGGAGCTGCTGGGAGTGAGCCGCGAGCCCGTCGCCCCGCAGCGTCCCGAGGACGTGGAGGGTGCCCCGCTGGTGGCGCCGTCCCCCGACCACGAGGGCCCGTGGTCGGGGGACTACGAGGCCGGAGGGGTGTGGGCCGTGCTGAGCGGACGGGGGGAGATCGTCGTCAACGCAACCGCGCGGTCGGTCAGCCAGCCCGGCGCCGTCGCGCTGATCGAGCACGAGCGCCACACCGCGGCGTCCCTGGACCTGCAGGCGGGCCCCGGGGTGGTCTGTCACGCGATCTGCTTCACCCCGGGCTTGGCCCCCGAGGCCTAAGAACCTAGGCTGGCCGGGGCCCGGTCGCCGCCGAACCGCCGAGCAGGCGGCTCAGCACCGGGGGTGCGGACCCGTCGAGCACCACGCACGTCCCCGGCCAGAACGGGCTGTCGGGCCCACGCGCGAGCAGTCCAGGCTCAAAGACCCAGCAACCGCTGTTGACCAGGGCCGCGTCACCGGCCCGCCACTCGACCGGCGGCTCCTGGGCCAGCGGACCGGCACGGTGCGTGTGGCCGAAGATCACATGGTCGGCATCGATGCCCAGGCGCGATACGACCTGCGCCATCGCCCGGGTGCCCACCCGCCGCACCTCGGCCGGCGACAGGTCAGCCCGCAGCGGCCCGAGTCCGGCCCGGTTCAGAGCCCGGATCCCGAGGGGCAGCAACCCGGTCAGGGCACGCGCACGCAGGGGCCGGCGCCCGGGCGCCGAGAGGGTCTTCCAGGCCCGGGCCGAGCCCCCGTCGGAGGCGAACCGATGGCGGTCACGATGCTGGGCGACCGCGTGGATCCAGGCATATATGGGGTCCAGGCGTGCCTCATAGTCCTCGGGCTCGAGGCGGCCGGCCGGCAGCGCCCCGAGCAGCCGGGTCATCAGTCCGGCCCCGAGGCGCTCCAGCGTGGGCAGGGTGCTGTGACAGTCCAGGTAGTGGCCGTGGGTGGCGTACACGCGCTCGCCCAGCCACACGCCGGGGTAGGCCATCGAGATCGCCGCGGTGGGCAGGGCCTCGGCCAGTGCCCGCGCCGGCCAGGAGGCCTCCGCCGGGGTCAGACGCTGCTCGAGCCCGAGCGGCGCCGGCGAGTCGGGCGCGGCGCTGCGGCGCGCCCGCCAGCCCGCCAGCAGGGCATGGTCGTGGTTGCCGGCGACGATCACCACCTCGACGCCCCGCAGCACGCCAGCGAGCTCGGCCAGCACTTCTCGGGCGGCACCCACCGCAGTGCGCACGGGCCCCTGGCGCAGCTCGATGGTGTCCCCCAGCAGCACCACCCTGGAGGCTCCCTGCAGCGCCGTGGCCAGCGCCGCCCGGGCCCAGGGCTGACCCAGCAGGGTGCTCGAGGACCCCAGGTGGAGGTCTGAGACCACCACCGTGCGCTCGCCCATCAGCGGTCTCGGCGCCGCGGCGGCGGCTAGCTCGCGCCGGGCGGCGCGGCGGCCTGGCGGATCTTCTTGGGCAGCATGAAGCGGACGTCCTCCTTGATCATCTCGAACTCCGAGACGTCCTCCACGCCGCGCTCGCGGAAGAAACGCACGAGCCGCTGGACGAGCTCCTCCGGAGCACTGGCACCCGAGGAGATCCCCACCACCCGCTTGTCCTCGAGCCATGCCTCGCGCACCTCGGTCTCGTTGTCGATCAGGTGCGACTCCGCTCCGTAGTCGCGGGCGACCTCCACCAGACGCACCGAGTTAGACGAGTTGCGAGAGCCGATCACCAGCACCAGGTCGCACTCCCCGGCCATCTGCTTGACCGCCGCTTGCCGGTTGGTGGTGGCGTAACAGATGTCGTCGGTGCGGGGACCGACGATGCGCGGAAACCGCTCGCGCAGACGCTCGATGATCGCCTGGGTCTCATCCACCGACAGCGTGGTCTGAGAGATGTAGGCCACCTTCTCGGGGTCCTCTACCTGCAGGCGCTCGACGTCCTCCTCGGTCTCGACCAGCACGATGTGCTCCGGGGCCTCTCCCATCGTCCCCTCGACCTCCTCGTGGCCGTCATGGCCGATCAGCACGATCGTGTAACCGTCGGCCGCGAACCGCTTGGCCTCGACGTGGACCTTGGTCACCAGCGGGCAGGTGGCGTCGATGGTGAACAGGCCGCGGGCGGCGGCGTTGGCGTGCACCGCGGGCGAGACGCCGTGGGCAGAGAACACGGTCGTCGACCCCTCGGGAATCTCGGTCTCCTGGTCGACGAACACGGCACCGCGAGCCCGCAGCTGGGCCACCACGTGCTTGTTGTGGACGATCTCCTTGCGCACGTAGACCGGCGGCCCGTAGAGCTCCAGCGCACGCTCGACGGTCTGCACGGCGCGATCCACGCCGGCGCAGTACCCGCGCGGCGCGGCGAGCAACAGCTTCTGCACCGCGTTGGGACGGTGCGAGATCACAGAGCCGGTCACCCACCATTTGTTGGTGGGCCGAGGGCGCCCGAGGCGCCTTTCAGTCGTTCTGGGTGACCACGTCGAGCAGCTCGGCGAACTTCTGGCGGGCCGCCGTGCGCCGTGTGGGGATGTGCTCGCTCGGAACCCCGTCCGGGGGCGCCTGGTGGCCGCGCAGGATCTGGCGGGCCACCGACTGCCGGTGGACCTCGTCGGGACCGTCATAGAAGCGCGCTCCGCGCGCGAACCGGTACATCTGCTCGAGCGGTAGATCA
>DASYID010000061.1:0-18715 GCA_036252775.1 Solirubrobacteraceae bacterium | reverse complement strand
CCAGCAGCGTCATGGCCAGGCCCAGCAGCACCAGGGCTCCGGAGGCCTGGGTGTAGGCGGCGCCAAGGGCCAGCGAGAGCAGCAGGTCGGGAGCCAGGGCGAACACCAGCAGCTCGGGAAGGGCCACCAGGGCCAGAACCGCCAGCCCGCGCAGCAGCACGGGACGCGGATCGAGGCCGGCGGCGGCGCGTCGGGCCGCCTCGGGCAGCAGATAGAGGCTGATCCCGATGCCTACCCACACCACCGCTTTGGCCGCCACCGCTGCGGCCGCGTAGGAGCCCGCCCGCGAGCCCCCCACCTGATGGCGGACGACGATCACGTCGACGTTCTGCAGTAGGGCCAGGAGGGTGAGCGCGACCAGGGGAAGCCAGGCATCCGACACCAGGCTGCGAAGCGGACGAGCGGGCCGACCGCCCGCCGAAGCCCCAGCCGCCGGGACCCCGGCTGGGGATCCCGACGCGGCGGTGGCCGGCATCTCGGCTGGGGGTCCCGACGCCCCCGCCGGCACCCACGTGGCGTCGCTGATGGTCAGGCGACGATGCAGCAGCCAGCCCAGGGCGCTGGAGGTCAGCAACATGGCCAGGGGGGTGCCCAGGTAGGCGCCCGTCACGCCGGACCCGGCCAGCACCAGCGCCAGCCCGATGAACAGCCGGCCCGCGGGCTCGAGCACGATGCTCGCCCCCACCGCGGCGTAGGAGTGAAGTCCCTGAAGCACGCCGCGCTTAAGCGATAGCAGCAGCCACAGTGACGCGGTGGGCACGATCGCCGCGGCCGCCCAGGCGTGCTGTGGCACTCCGACGACCTCGGCCAGCGGAGCTCGCAGCAGCATGGCCGCACCGCCGAGGGCGACCGTGGCCGCCAGCAGCGTGCGCGTCCACCCCCGGATCGAGGCGGCCATCTCGGCGGGGCGGCCGAGACGGTGCAGGGCGACCTCGCGCGCGGCTGCCACCTGGAGCGCCTGGCCGCCCACCAGCAGGATCAGGAACGCCGAGATCAGGGCGGCGAGCGATCCGTACCCCGACACCCCGAGCAGGCGGGTGAAGACCACCGTGAACAGCACCTGGATGGCGTTGTTGACCAACGTCGCTCCGGCCAGGCCCCCCGCCTTGGCCAATCCGGACCCGGCCAGCCGGGTGCGCAGCGGCGAGCGACCGGCCTCGGCCGCATCGTTGAGCACGCCGAGGGTGGCCGAAGCGGTGCTCTCCCAGCTGAACCCGCGGGCGCGGGCCTGCGCGGCGAGGCCGAGCTCGTCGCGGCGGGCGGGCGACCGGATCAGCTCCCCTACCCGCGCACTGAGCTCGGCGGGGGTATCGGCCAGAAGCCCCGTCTGCCCGTCGACGATCGACTCGGGCAGCCCCCCCACGTTCAGGGCGGCGCTGGGGGTGGCGCAGGCCCCGGCCTCCATCACCGTCAAACACCATCCCTCGGCCGAGGAGGCGGTCAGCGCCACCCAGGCACGTGCGTACAGCTCGGCCTTGTCGGCCTCGTCGACGAAGCCGTGCAGGCGTACCCGGCCACTCAGGCCCCGCCGCTCAATCTCGTGCTCGAGCGAGGCGCGGTGGTCGCCCTCCCCGGCGATCTCCAACCGTGCTTCAGGCACCGCCTCGAGCACGTCGAGCACGACCTCGATGCGCTTGTACTGCTTCAGCCGACCGAGATACAGGAGGGTCGGCTCGGTGGCGGGGCGGCTGTCGCGAAACTGCGACGGCTCGACGCCGAGATAGGACACGTGGACCTGCTCGGCCGGGATTCCCAGTCCCACCAGGTCGGCCCGCGCGGCGAGCGAGATCGTCACGAACGGTGTTGACCGGTACAGGTAGCGCAGCGGCAAGCGCTCCAGCAGCCAGGCGGCGATCCGGCCTTGCAGCCCCAGTTCGCTTACGTAGTGGTGTTGGTGTACGTGGTGTACGAGGGCGACCCGGGGTCGGCGCAGCCACGGCCAAAGTGGGGTGAAGAAGGCGATGCCGTTGATGACCTCGAGTACGACATCGGCGTCACGGCCCACCCCCCGGGCGACCAGCCAAGCGGCGCGGGGGAACACGGTCAGGCGGCTACCGACGTGGTACAGGGTCAGCCGGGCGTGGGGTCGCTGACAGCGCGGGGCGCCCGGGTGAGCCCCACCGATCACCGTTACGCGATGACCCCATTGCAACCACCGGGCCACCTGACCGTAGAGATTGGTTCCGGTGCCCCCGCCCTGAGGGTGGGTCCAGTCGCGGTCGGTCAGGATGAGGATGTGGAGGGGACGAATGTCAGCCGGCGCGCTCGTCACTGAGGCGAAGCTATCGCACGGCCCCGACTCGGCCAGCCGAAGGCGCCCGGGGCGTCCATTACAGTTCGGGCCTGTGTCCACGCTGCGCCACGTCGCCGTGCCCGTCTGCCTGCTCGTGCTGGCCGTGCCCGCCGGCGCGGCGGCGCAATCCGGTGCCGCCGACAACCAGTACCGAGACCCGTTTGGCTCCTCCGGACCCGCTGGCCACCGCCACCCCTCGGGGCAGGGCCAGCGGGGCCCCCGCCACCCCTCGATCCTCCCCGGCCGTACGGGGGTTCGTCATCGCTCCTACCGGTCCAGTGTCTCCACTCCCGTGCCCAGCGGCGCAACACTCACCCCAGCTCCGCCCACGAGCCCCTCGTCGGGCTCCGGGTCGCCGGGTACTTCTGGAGCCTCGGGCTCCGCTGGCCGGGGCCAGGGCTCCCCGAGTTCCCTCCACCGGCGCTCCGCCGGCGCCCCGCCCGCGGCCTCCATCGGACGGCAGGGTCTGCCGAGCACCGGCTTTGACCTGCCCGCCATCGCGCTACTCGGCGCGGGGCTGCTCGTCTGCGGTGTAGGACTGCGGCTGCGCACCATCGATGTGCGCCGCTTCTGAGCGGTCGCCGGGCTCACGCATCATCGAGAGCTCTGGCCCGGGTGACACCGAGAGGGCCGGCGCCGAGCTGGCTGGCGACCTGCGCCCGGGCGCGGTGGTGCTCGTGGCCGGGGACCTGGGCACGGGCAAGACGACGCTCGTGCGGGGAGCCTGCCGCGCCCTGGGGGTGACGGGGCCGATCACCAGCCCGACCTTCACCATCGGCAACCTGTACGAGTCAGCGGTGGGTGCAGTCGCGCATCTGGACCTGTACCGGCTGGCCGGCCTGGACCGCGAGGACCCGGACCTGCTCGGCGACTACCTCGGTCCGGGCCGGATCGCGTTCATCGAATGGCCCGACCGAGCCGCCGCGGAGCTGGCCTGCCCCACCCGCTCGATCACGCTCTCCCACCGGGGCGGCGATCGGAGGCTCATCGAGGTGACCGAGGGCAGCCGGTGAGTCAGGCTGGCGGGCGCGTCGTCGTCGGCTTCGACACCGCCACGACGGCCACCGCGGTGGGCGTGATGGTGGGCACCAGCCCGCCGCTGACGGCCTACCACGAGCCCGAGGCCGGGCAGCGGCCCGGTCACACCACCGTGGTACTCGAACTGGCGCGCGAGCTCCTGGAGCGCACCGGCGCTCGGTGGGGGGACGTGGATCGCCTCGCTGTGGGTACTGGCCCCGGGACGTTCACCGGTCTGCGCATCGGCGTGGCCACGGCGCGCGCCCTGACCCAGTCGATAGCGGCGGAGATCGTCGGGGTCTCGACCCTGTGGGTGCTCGCGCATGGGGCTGGAGCACGGGCGAAATCCCCGGTCCTGGCCGCGATCGACGCTCGCCGGGGGGAGACCTTCGTGGCGGCTCACAGCGGTGGAGATGCCCTGATCGGACCGCTCGCGGTCGGACCCGAGCAGCTGGTCGGGCTAGCGGAGCGAGAGCTGCCTCGTCTGGCCTCGGCGCCGTGGCGGGCGGTCGGCGATGGCGCGCTACGATTTCGCCAACAACTCGAGTCGGCGGGGATCACGGTCGACCCGGACGGTGCGCCGACCCACCGCCCCGATGCCGGCGTGCTGTGCCAGTTGGCCGCAGCGGCACCTGGCGCCGACCGCGAGGCGGTCGTGCCCGACTACGTTCGAATGCCCGATGCGGAGATCGCCCTGCTCCAGCGAGCACCCGACGATTCGATGATCGACTCCGAGCGATGAACGACGCCGGTGTGGACATCCGTCGCCTGGGCTACGCAGACCTGCCGCAGGTGGTCGGCATCGAGCGTCGAGCCTTTCCTACGCCCTGGTCGCTGGCCATGTTCGTGCTCGAGCTGTCCAAGCCGTCGGGGATCTGCCTGGCCGCAGTCGGACCGGGCCGCAGCACGGGCGAGCGCCGCCTGCTGGGGTACCTGATCTGCTCGCGCTATGACACCGTCTGGCACCTGATGAACGTGGCCGTCGATCCCGCCGAGGTTCGACGCGGGGTGGCCACGGCGCTGCTGACGCGCCTCTATGAGCAGGCCGGCCAGGACGCGCGCTACACGCTCGAGGTTCGGCCCTCCAACCGCGTGGCTATCGCCCTCTACGAGCGCGATGGCTTTCGCGGCGCGGGGATCCGGCAGCGCTACTACCAGGACAACGGCGAGGACGCCCTGATCATGTGGCGGACCCCCGCGACGCTGGCCGGCTCGCTCGACGACGTCCCCGCCGTGGACCCAACCCGGCATGTGGGCTGGGCGTGATCCTGGCTCTGGAGACCAGCTGCGACGACACCTGTGCCGCGGTGGTCACCGCCGGCGGGGAGATCCGCTCCAACGTCATCTCCTCCCAGGGCGTGCACGACCGCTTCGGCGGAGTGGTGCCCGAGATCGCCTCGCGCCACCACCTGGCGCTAGTCAACCTGGTCGTCGATGAGGCTCTGCGCGAGGCCGGAGTCGACCTCGCGGACATCGGGATGGTGGCGGTCACCCGTGGCCCGGGGCTGATCGGCGCGTTGCTGGTGGGGATCGCGACGGCCAAGGGATTGGCCGCGGCCCGCGAGCTGCCGCTAGCGGGAGTCGATCACCTCCAGGGCCACGTCGCCGCAAACTTCCTCGCCCCCGACCCGCTCGAGCCGCCCTTCCTGTGTCTGGTGGCCAGCGGTGGTCACACCTTCCTGGCGTCGGTCGAGGACCATCACGGCTACGAGGTCCTGGGCTCCACCCTCGACGACGCCGCCGGGGAGGCCTTCGACAAGGGGGCGCGCATGCTCGGACTGCCCTACCCGGGGGGGCCCGCCCTCGAGCGCCTGGCCCAGGACGGCGATCCGCACGCGTTCGCCTTCCCCGCCCCCGGCGGTGGCGCAGACCGCGGACGCGCGTTTGCCGCCAGCCTGGACTTCTCGTTCTCAGGCCTAAAGACCGCGCTGCTTTACCGGCTACGCGAGCTCTCTGACGACGAGGTGAGGCGGCGGCGGGCCGATCTGGCCGCTTCCTTTCAACACGCCATCGTCGAGGCCCTGGCCCAGCGGACGCAGGCCGCTCTACAACGCACGCAGTCCCAGTGTCTGGCCGTGGGCGGCGGGGTGGCGGCCAATGCCCTGCTGCGCTCCCGCCTCGGAGCGCTCGGGATCCCGGTGCACGTTCCTCCCCGCGAGCTGTGCACCGACAATGCGGCGATGATCGCCAGCGCGGCGCGCTACGGACCGGTGCTGGATTATCCCCAGTACCTCGACCTCGAGGCCTACGCCACCGGCTGGTCCGAGCACGCGGCCCGGTGACCGGCGGCGCTGAGCGCTCCCAGGTCCCGGTGGTGACGGTCTTCGGCAAGCCCGACTGCCACCTGTGTGACCAGGCCCTGGAGCTGCTGCGAGCCATGTCCGAACGCGAGGGCTTCCAGATCGTCGAGCGCGACATCACGCTCGACGAGGATCTGCATCGCGCCTACTTCGAGCGCATCCCGGTGATCGCGCTGGAGGGCGAGGAGCTGTCTGACTACTTCGTCGACGAGGCCCGCCTGCGCGACGCCCTCACCCGGCATCGCAGCGCACCTCGGCGATGAGACAGCGGCGGCCAGAGAGCCACTAGAGTCAACTGAGATGAGCTACCGCGAGGCCATCGGCTCGCCGCCCGGGCACCAGCAGGAGCCCACCGCGGGCAGCGGCGAGCGTCTCTCGCTGGGCGTGGCCGCCCGCCTATCGCGTTACCTGCAGGTGCTCACCCAAGCCAAGAAGATGGGCAAGGAGACGATCTCTTCCCAGGAGCTGTCGGACTACACCCACGTCAACTCCACCCAGATACGCCGGGATCTCAGCGGCTTCGGGAAGTTCGGCAAGCGGGGCGTGGGCTACAACGTGGACTCGCTGGTCTCCCAGATCCGCAAGATCCTGCGGACGGCCGGACAGCACAACATCGCTTTGTTCGGCGCCGGACACCTGGGCCAGGCGATTGCCTCGTCGGACATCTTCGCCGACCATGGCTTCCGGGTCGTCGCCATCTTCGACACCGACGCCAGCAAGGTGGGCGGGCGCGTCGGCAACCAGGTGGTCCGCCACAATTCCGAGCTGCGCTCGGTGGTGGAGGAGGAGGAGATCGTCGTGGGGGTCCTAGCCGTACCGACCACGGCGGCGCAGGGCCTGGCTGACGATCTCGTCGACGCTGGCGTCAAGATCATCTTCAACTACTCCGAGTCGCTGCTGCAGGTGCCGCCCGAGGTGACCGTGCACACCTCCAGCCCGGCCGTGGATCTGCTCTACGCGCTGTACTTCTATCTGACCTAACGGCCAGCCGCCTCTCGCACGACGCTCGCTTCGGCCCCATCTCCCCATGACCCTCGACCTCGACCAGGCCCTTGAGACCTTCGCGCGCGCCCGCGACTTCACGGTGGGGCTGGAGGAGGAATTCCAGATTCTCGATCCGGGCTCCCTGGATCTGGCGCCGCGCTTTGAGCAGCTGCGCGATGGAGCCGCCTCGGACCCGCTGCTGCAGGAGCACATCACGGGCGAGCTGATCTCCTCGGAGATCGAGATCATCTCCGGCCCCGCCGCGGACCTCGCCGACGCCATCGCGCGCCAGCGCGACCGCCGTCGGCGGCTGTTTGCCCTGGCTGCTGCCCACAACGCGCTACTGGGGGCCACCGGCACTCACCCCTGGGCCGACTACCGCGAGCAGCCGATCATCGACACTGAGCATTACCGCCGGGTCGAGGACGGCCTGCGCTATGTCGCCTGGCGAAACAACACCTTCAGCCTTCACGTTCACGTCGGTATCTGCGACATCGATCGGGCTATCCGCGTCTGCGACCGCCTGCGCCCCGTGCTCCCGACCCTGCTGGCCGCCTCGGCTAACTCCCCGTTTCTCGACGGGCGCGACAGCGGCCTGCACTCCGCCCGCACTCAGAGCTTCACCAAGAGCTTTCCCCGCTGCGGCGTGCCGGACGCGTTCGGAGGCTGGCAGGCCTATCGCGACTACATCGAGCTGCTGGTGCGGACCCGGTCAATCGTCGAATACACCCAGGTGTGGTGGTCGGTGCGTCCCCATTTCGCCTTCGGCACGGTCGAGGTGCGCATCTGCGACGCCCAGGCCACCGCGGCGGAGTCCGAAGGACTGGCCAGCCTGGCCGTCGCCTGCGTTGCGCAGGCCGCCCGCGACGTCGACGACGGCGTGCCGTTCGTGGATCCGGCGCCCCGCCTCATCGAGGAGAACATGTGGCGCGCCATCCGCCACGGCCGCGACGGCCGGCTGATCGACTTCCAGCGCCTGGTGGAGCAGCCGGCTCCGACCGCTGTGGAGGAGCTCGTCACCTGGACGGAGCCGATCCGAGCTGAACTGGGAATCGACATCGTCCTGCCCGATCTCAATGGCGCTCAGCGCCAACGACGCATGATCGACGCAGGGGTGGGCATGCACGAGGTGTTCGGTGCCTCCGTGCGCGAGACAAGACAAACCTATTCCGAGGAGGTGCCCGTATGAGCACGCCCGACCAGCCCGGCCCATCCCCCAGCGAGGAGGAGTTGCGCGCGGCCTACGAGGCCGAGCTGAAGCGGATCCGGGTCGCCGATGTCGTCCTGCAGACGGCCGTCACGCTGATCAACCTGGCCGGCCGGCGGCTCGGACTGGCCCCCGGAGCCGAGGAGGAGCGCGACCCCGACCAGGCCCGCGACGCCATCGACGCGGTGCGCAGCCTGCTGCCCGTCCTGGAGCGCGACCCCGAGATCGACCTCGGGCCAATTCGCGGGGCGCTGTCCCAACTGCAGATGGCCTATGCCAAGGAGCGCGGCTCCGCCGCGCCAGAGCCCGGCGCGCCCCTGGCCAGTAGCGGGGGGGAAGGGGAGCGAGAGGCGGCGGCGCCACCGCAGCCCGGGCGCGGCGAAGGCGCCGGACCAGGTCCCGCCCAGTCCAGCGGGCGGCTCTGGATCCCCGGCCAATAACCGTCGCGCCCGGCCCGGTGGCCCGGAGCTTGCGCCCACCGCAGGGCGCGGGCCGTCCGTGTCCTCGATACACTCCGCGCGCTTTTTTTGAAGCCGGGACGCCGTCGGCCTCCCGGCATATTTGTGCCCACGCTGATGCGGGGGCGCGCAAGAGACCTCGGAGGATCCGTTGACTGACTTTCTGACCAACCACGGGGCCGTGGTTGCCCTCGTCTGCGCCGGCCTGGCCGTCGTCTACGGCCTGGTGACCTCCAGGTCGCTGCTCGCGCTCAGCCCCGGCAACGAGCGCATGCAGGCGATCTCGCTGGCCGTGCAGCAGGGGGCCAAGGCCTACCTGACGCGCCAGTACACGACCATCGCCGGCGTGGGTGTCCTGCTGTTCATCGCCCTGATCTTTGTCCAGAACATCCGCGTGGCGGTCGGCTTTGCCATCGGCGGGATCCTGTCCGGCGCCGCCGGGTTCATCGGCATGAATGTCTCGGTGCGCGCCAATACCCGGGTGGCGGAATCCGCTCGCCAGGGGGTCAGCGCCGCCCTGAGCGTCGCTTTCCGCGGCGGCGCGGTCACGGGACTGTTGGTGGTCGGGCTCGCCCTGCTGGGTGTGGCCGGCTACTACGGCGTGCTGACCGGCTTCATGGGCTACAGCGACAAGAGCGCGGTGGACGCGCTGATCGGCCTGGGCTTCGGGGGCTCGTTGATCTCCGTCTTCGCCCGACTGGGTGGCGGCATCTTCACCAAGGCCGCCGATGTCGGGGCCGACTTGGTGGGCAAGGTGGAGGCGGGGATACCGGAGGACGACCCCCGCAACCCAGCCGTGATCGCCGACAACGTGGGCGACAACGTCGGGGACTGCGCCGGCATGGCCGCCGACCTGTTCGAGACCTACGCCGTGACGGCGGTCGCGGTGATGCTGCTCGGCGTGCTCACCTTCCACGAGTCGACCCGGGTCGTGCTCTACCCGTTGGTGCTGGGTGGTGCGGCGATCGTCGCGTCGATCATCGGGACCTTTGCCGTGCGCTCACGCTCGGGCAACGTGGAGCGCGCCCTCTACCAGGGCCTCGCGCTGTCGGGACTGATCGCGGCGGGTGCCTTCTACCCGATCACCAACTGGCTGATGAAGGACCTGACCTTCACGTCGGCCACCGGACCCTCCCAGAGCCCGAGCGTCGGCGACTTCTATCTGTGCTCGCTCATCGGCATCGTCGTCACGGCGGCCCTGTTCTTGATCACCGACTACTACACCTCGACGCGCTTCTCCCCGGTGCGAAAGACCGCCAAGGCATCGGAGACCGGGCACGCCACCAACATCATCCAGGGCTTCGGCTCGGGACTGCAGGCCACCGCGCTGCCCGCGCTGGTGCTGGTGCTGGGGATCCTCGGCTCGTGGAAGCTAGCGGGCATCTATGGGATCGGCGTGGCGGTCATGGGCCAGCTGTCGCTGACCGGTCTGATCGTGGCGCTTGACGCCTTCGGGCCGATCACCGACAACGCCGGCGGGATCGCCGAGATGGCCGATCTGCCCGAGGAGGTCCGTAACGTGACCGACCCGCTGGACGCGGTGGGCAACACCACCAAGGCGGTGACCAAGGGTTATGCGATCGGGTCCGCGGTCTTGGCCGCCGTCGTCTTGTTCGCCGGCTTCCAACAGGAGCTGGCCGACAAGTCCAACGGTGTCCACATTACTTTCGGTATCAACGAGCCGGCGGTGCTCATCGGGCTGCTGCTCGGGGGTCTGATGGTGTGCCTGTTCGCCTCGCTGTCGATGGAGGCCGTGGGCCGGGCCGGGGGTGCGGTGGTCGAAGAGGTGCGCCGCCAGTTCCGTGAGAAGCCGGGCATCATGGAGGGCACCGACCAGCCCGACTACGCCGCCTGCGTGGACATCGTCACGCGCACCGCCCAGCGCGAGATGATCCTGCCCTCGCTGCTGCCCATCGGCCTGACCGTGGTGGTCGGGCTGATCGATCAGCAGGCGCTCGGAGGCCTGCTGATCGGGGTGATCGTGGTCGGGTTCTTCTTCGCCGTGCTGATGACCGCCGGCGGAGGGGCCTGGGACAACGCCAAGAAGCTGATCGAGGACGGCGCTCACGGAGGCAAGGGGTCTGAGGCCCACGCGGCCTCGGTGACCGGCGACACGGTCGGGGACCCCTTCAAGGACACCGCCGGGCCGGCCATCAACCCCATGATCAAGGTGGCCAACATCGTCGCCATCCTGATCATTCCCCTGATCACCTGATCGCATGAGAGCCGGCACCGCCCCGCCCGGGGCGGTGCCTAAGCTTGTCCGCGTGCCTGCCCCGAGCCAGCTGCATCGCACCGGCACCCGGGTGCTCTCGGGAGCGATGGTCGTGATCGGTGTCGCGCTGATCGTGCGCAGCCTGGCGGGTGCCGGGGGGTCGGGGGTGATCGGCGTCGTGCTGGGGGTGCTATTCATCGCGGCCGGCGCCGGCCGCTTGTGGGCGCTTCGGCGCGGCGCGACCTGATGCCCGACCGCCCGCGTCCTGAGCGCATTCGCGACGCCTCTTCGCGGCTGATCGCCGGGGCGGCTCACAGCCGCCTGGTGACCAGCGCGTCGAGCAGTCGCCTGATCGCCGGATCCGCGCGCAGCGGTGTGCGCATGCGCCGAAGCCTGGGGTCCCCGCAGCTGTTCGCGATCGTCTGGACCTCGCTGGCCAGCGCGATCTACTTCTCACTGGGGGTGATCGCCCACCATGCCCTGGGCCTGACCCCGCTCGTGTTCCTGATCGCCGGGCTGTATTTCATCGTCACCGGCGCGACCTACGTCGAGGGGGCCTCGCTGCACCAGGATCGAGCCGGCTCGACCGTCTTCGCGCGCTACGCGTTCAACGAGCTGGTCAGCTTCGTCGCGGGCTGGGCGATCCTGCTCGACTACGTGATCCTGATCGCGGTCACGGCCCTGTCGGCGACCCACTATCTGGCCGCCTTCTGGGCTCCGCTGGGACGGGGATCGGCTGAGCTGGTGGTCGCTTTCGGGATCATCCTGTACGTGGCCGTGCGCAACGTGCGCGGCTTCTCCACCACGCGTACCCGCCGCATCGGCGCTCTGGTGGTGACCGACCTGGCCCTGCAGCTGCTGCTGATCGTCATCGGGCTGGTCCTGTTCTTCAACCTCGACAAGCTCACCAGCCCGATCCATCTGGGCTCGGCCCCTCGCTGGTCAGATCTCATCTTCGCCCTGACCGTCGGGACCGTCGCCTTCACCTCGCTTGAGTCCGCATCCGGGCTGGCCGGGGAGGTCGGGGTCACCCGCCGCGGGTTGCGCCGGCTGCTGGGCAGCGCCGCCGGCTCGGTGTTGGTGGTCTACGTGGGGATCGCGCTGGTGGCGGTGACGGCGCTGCCGGTGGTCGGCGGCCACACGCCGTTGGGCGATCGCTACGTAAACGCCCCGGTGCTGGGCATCGTGGCCCGGATCCATCCCGTCTGGCTATCGGACGCCCTGAAGTTCACGATCGCCGCGGCCGCCGTGGCCACGCTGGTGGCGGCGGCCAACTCGGCGATGCTCGGGCTGTCACGCCTGGCCTACTCGCTGGCCACCAACCGCCAGATCCCCAGTCGCCTGGGGGCGCTGCACCCGCGGCGCTTCACGCCGTTCGTGCTGATCGCCATCGCCGCCCTGATCGCCGCCGCGCTGGTAGCGCCCGCCGACCTGGAGTTCCTGGTCGGGATCTACGCCTTCGGCGCGCTGCTGGCCTTCACCATCGCCCACCTGTCGATCATCACCCTGCGCTACCGCGAGCCCGATCGTGACCGTCCTTATCGAATCCCCTTCTCGCTGCGCTTTCGCGGGGGTGATCTGCCGCTGCCGGCACTGATCGGGGCGCTGGCCTCAGTGGGGGCGTGGGTCAGCGTGCTGATCTTCCACGGGGGGGCGCGCTACGTCGGCTCGTTCTGGATGCTGTTCGGCCTAGCGTTGTACGTGATCTACCGCAAGACTCAGGGCAAGACGCTCCTGCGTCGGATCACCGTTCCCGCGGAGGCGTTGCGGGCCGAGCGCTCCGAAAGCCCGGAGGGCGAGTACGGCTCGGTGCTGGTGCCGTTGTTCGCGGAGGCGCTCGATGACGACATCGTGCAGACGGCGGCACGCCTGGTCAGCGCCGAGCAGGCCGACAAGGCCGAGCTGGATGCCGCCACGATCGAGGCGCTGTGGGTGTTCGAGATACCGATGTCCCTGCCGATTGACGCCCGGCTGCCCGAGGCCCAGCTCAA
Organism: Solirubrobacteraceae bacterium; assembly: GCA_036252775.1. GTDB lineage: Bacteria > Actinomycetota > Thermoleophilia > Solirubrobacterales > Solirubrobacteraceae > DASYID01. The sequence continues at coordinate 6,250 of DASYID010000061.1, read as the reverse complement.
GCTGGCCCGCAGCACGCTGGCTCGGGCCAAGGAGGTGGGGGAGGAGTACGCGGGGGTGGAGGTGGCCACCGCGACGGTTCGCGCCCGCCGCGCCGGTCAGGCGATCGTGGAGGAGGCTCGCCGGCGGGGCGTGGAGGCGATCGTGCTGGCCGCCGAAGAGCCCTCGCGCATCCGCGGCGGTGCACTGCTGGGCGGCTTGGGCGGCTCGGAGAACTTCGTCGGAGAAGTGACCAAGTACGTCGTGACCAAGGCGTCCTGTCGCGTGATCCTGACCGCCCCGCCCAGCCAGCCGCTGCTTTCCCAGGCCGAGCCGGCGGGCGCCTCCGACCCCGATTCGGCGGGCGTTTAGCCACATTCGACACCGCGTCGGCGGTCGACCGGTGATCGTCTAGAGTCCGCGCCATGTTCATCCTCATCGTGGGGGCGGGACGGGTCGGTTCGGCGGTGGCCAAGCGGGCTCTGGCCGCCGGTCACCAGGTGTCGGTGCTAGACGAGGACCCGCTCTCCCACGAGCGCCTGGACGAGGCTCAGGCCGGGACGTGGGAGGACGCTGGCGGCCAGTTCACCGTCGGCACGGCGCTCGAGACCGACGCGTTGATCCAGGCGGGTATCGAACAGGCCAACGTGTTCATCGCCTCGACCGATGGCGACAACACCAACCTGACGGTCTCCCAGATCGCCCAACGGCGCTTCGGGGTGGCCAAGGTGATCGCCCGCGTGATGGACCCGGCGCGGGCGGCGTGGTACTCGGGCCAGGGCCTGCAGACGATCTCGCCCACCCAGCATGCGATCGAGATGTTCGAGCAGGCGCTCGAGGTCGGCGCCCCGTGAGGAGACCCTCGCCGTGTACGTGATCGTGGTCGGCGCCGGCAAGGTGGGCTGGAACCTGGCCCGCGAGCTGATCGAAAAGGACCACGAGGTCACCCTGATCGAGTCCGACCGCCGCCGCTACCTGAAGGTCGAGCAGGAGCTCGAGTACCGCGCCCAGTACGGGGATGCAACCGAGCTGTGGGTCCTGGAGCGCGCGGGCGTCCAGCGGGCGGACCTGGTCATCGCGGTCACCGGGGACGACGAGGACAACATGCTCGTCTGTCAGGTGGCCAAGGAGAAGTACCTGTGCGAGCGGATCATCGCTCGCGTGAACAACCCCCGCAACCTGGAGCACTTCAAGCTGCTGGGCATCCAGCCGGTGGTCTCGGCCACCGACCTGATCCTGCGCCTGATCGAGCACGAGGTGCCGCGCTACGGACTCGTGCATCTGCTGGCCCTGGAGGAGGAGCGTCTCGAGATCATCGAGGTCGAGGTCGCCTCGGACTCACAGGCGGCCGGACAGAGCGTGGCCAGCGTGGCGCTGCCCGAGGGCAGCCTGATCATCTCGGTGCTGCGCGACGGCCGCGGCTTCGTGCCCAAGTCAGACACCGTCATCCAGCCCGGTGACGAGGTCCTGCTGGTCCTGGACCCCGGCGTGGAGGAGGCGATCACGTCCTACTTCACGGCGACGAACGGGCAGGGGTAGGGGCTCTCCGATTCACCGTCTTCCCACTATCCTGTGGGGGCCTTCCGGGATCGTCTAATGGTAAGACACGCGCCTCTGGAGCGCGGAATTGGGGTTCGAATCCCTGTCCCGGAGTCGCCCGGCTCGGGAACCGCTAAGCCCTACGCCGCGGCCTGCTCCGCCCAGTCGCGATACAGGCTCCAGTAGGCGCCCTCGGCCTCGATCAGCTCGTCGTGGGTGCCCTGCTCGACGATCGCGCCGTGGTCGAGCACGACGATCCGTCCCGCCTGGCGGATGGTGGACAGGCGGTGGGCGATCACGATCGCCGTGCGCCCCGCCAGCAGACGGCGCAGACCCTCCTCGATCTTGCCCTCGGTGTGCAGATCGACGTTGGAGGTGGCCTCGTCCAGGACCAGGATGCGCGGGTCGGCGACGAGGGCGCGGGCGAAGGACAGCAGCTGGCGCTGGCCGGCCGACAGCTGGACGCCGCGTTCGCCGACCTGGCTGTCATAGCCATCGGCAAGCGCGGCGATGAAGTCCTCGGCTCCGACCGCGGCGGCGGCGGCGCGAAGCTCTGTGTCGGTGGCGTCCGGGCGCCCGAAGGCAATGTTCTCGCGTACCGTGCCGGAGAACAGGAACCCCTCCTGGGGCACGATGCCCATCTGGGAGCGCAGGCTGTCGGCGCGCACGTCGCGCAGGTCGTGACCGTCGACGAGCACGCGCCCGTCGCTGGGGTCATAGAACCGGGCGACGAGCTTGGCCAGGGTGGACTTGCCCGCCCCGGTCGCCCCGACCAGGGCCACCGTCTGGCCGGGGGCGATCTCCAGGTCAACGTGGTCGAGGGCCAGCAGCGGCGCGGCGGGACCTGCGCCGGCCTCGAGCGCGGCAGGGTCCTCGCCGTCCTGGGGCGGGAGATCGATGGCCGCCGCGGACTCTTCCGAAGCTCGGCTGCGTCGGCGGGGGGCGTAGCGGAAGGACACATCCTCGAAGGTGATCTGGCCCCGCAGGCGAGGCAGCTCGATCGCGTCCTCGCGTTCGACCAGCTCGGAGCGCTCGTCGAGCAGCTCGAAGATCTTGTCCAGCGCGGCCATCCCCGATTGGTAGGTGGTGTAGAGGTTCGACAGCTGCTGGATGGGCTCAAAGAACCCGTTCAACGCGGCGATGAACCCGACGAGCACCCCGATCGTCACCTGGCCGTCGATGGCCTGATAGCCGCCGTAGAGCAGGATTGCCACCGTGGCCAGCGCCGAGACCATCTCGATGGTCGGAAAGTAGGCGGCGTTGAGCTTGACGGTGGTGAAGTTGGCCGCCCGGTTTGAGTCGTTGAGCTGGGCGAAGCGTTCGAGGTGCTGACGCTCCTGACCGAAGGAGCGGATGACGCGGATGCCTGACAGCGTCTCCTGCAGGTAGCCGGTGATCGTGCCGATCGTCTCCCGCGTGCGCCGGTAGGCATCGGCCGAGGCGATCCGGAAGGCCAGGCTGCCGACGGCCATCAGGGGGAACATCAGAAAGGTGATCAGCGCCAGTCGCAGGTCCAGGACGGCCAGGATCACCACCGTGCCCAGCAGCGTCAGCGAGGACTGAAACAGGGTCACGACGCTGTCGGTGACCAGGCTGTCCAGCGCCTCGACATCGTTGGTCATGCGCGAGATCAGCACACCGGCCGGCCGGCGCTCGTAGAAGCCGACGGGCTGCTCCTGCAGGTGGCGGAAGATCTGCAGGCGCAGGTCGGCCAGCGCCCGCTGGCCGACCCAGCCCACCAGGTAGGTCTGAAAGTAGGTGGCCACCCACACCACCAGGGCCGAGGCCACGAAGGCCAGCACGACCAGGTTCAGCGTGCCAATGTCGCCCGGCACGATCCCCTGGTCGATAGCCAGCTTGGCCAGCGGTGGCGGCGCCAACGCGGCGGCCGTGCCGGCCAGCAGCGCGACGAACATCAGGATCACCCGGCCCCGGTAGGGACGCAGCAGGGCCAGCAGGCCGCGCAGCTTGCGCCCCCGTCCCCGGGTCCCGGCCAGGCGGCGGCGCACGTCGGCGATCCGTCCGGGCGACGCGAAGGGGGCGCCAGACGCCGGGGGCCTCACAGGCCGGCCACCTCGCGCTCGCGCGGCTTGCGGGTCAGGAAGACCTGGTCGGGCAGGCCCTTCTCGACGATCTCGCGGTACAGGTCAGACACCTCGAGCAGCTGCTCGTGGGTGCCCCGGGCGGCGATCTGACCCTCTTGCAGCACGACGATCTCGTCGGCCAGGGCGATGGTCGAGAGGCGGTGGGCGATGATGAAGGTCGTGCGTCCGACCATCGACGCGGCCAGGGCGGACTTGATCTGGCGCTCGGTGGACGCATCGACCGATGAGGTCGCGTCGTCGAGGATCAGAATCCGGGGCTCGGACAGCACCGCCCGGGCGATGGCCAGGCGCTGGCGCTGACCGCCCGACAGGGTCAGGCCGCGCTCGCCCACGCGCGTCTGGAATCCGTCGGGCAGCTCCTCGATGAACGCCTCGGCCTGGGCGCGGCGGGCGGCGTCGCGCACCTCCTCCGGGGTGGCCTGGGGGCGCGCATAGGCAATGTTCTCGTGCACCGTGGCCGAGAACAGGAAGGGGTTGTCATCCACCACCGCCACCGAGTGGCGCAGCGAGTCCAGCGAGACGCTGCGCACGTCGGCGCCGTCGATCAGCACCTGACCGCGCTGCGGGTCATACAGGCGCGCGAGCAGCGCGGCCAGGCTCGTCTTACCCGAGCCCGTGGCGCCCACCAGGGCGACCGTGCGCCCGCCGGCAAAGTCGACGGACACCTCCCGCAGCGCCGGGCGCTCGGATCCCTCGTAGGTGAGGGTCACGTCGCGAAGGCTCACCGCTCCGGGTCCGGGCGGCAGGGCGGGGGCCCGCGGGTCGACCTCCATGCGGGGGGCACGGTCTAGCAGCCCGAAGATGCGGGCTCCCGAGGCCGTGGCCCGCTGGGACATCCCCAGGGCCATGCCCAGCGTGCGCATCGGGGACAGCAGCATCAGCAGATAGGTGTAGAAGGCGGTGAACTGACCGAGGGTGAGCGAGTGGTGCACCACTCGACTGCCCCCGAAGAACAGCACCGTGGCCAGCCCGAGCTGGGGCAGAAACCCAATCAGCGGGCTGAAGAAGGCCTGCAGGCGGGTGGAGATCATGGCCTGCTCGAACACGCGTGAAACGCTCTGCCCGAAGCGGGCCCGCTGGCGGTCCTCGCGCGCAAAGGCCTTGACCACCCGCACGCCCGAGATGTTCTCCTCGGCGTCGGCGGTGAGCTCGGCGATCCGCTGCTGGACCTCCTGGATGGCCGGCCGGGCACGCCGCCCGTAGCGCTGGGCGATCAGAACGACGAAGGGCACGGGTATGAGCGAGATCGCCGCCAGGCCCGGGTTGACCGCGAACATGGCCACCGCGGTGAGCAGGATCGTCAGGGCTGACTGCATGATGAAGATCAGCCCGTAGCCCAAGAAGAAGCGAACCGCCTGCAGGTCCACGGTGGCCCGAGACATCAGCTGGCCCGTCTGCTGGCGATCGAAGAACTCCAACTCCAACGCCTGCAGGTGCCCGTAGAGGCGGTTGCGCAGGTCGTACTCGACCCCCAGGGAGACCCGGCCGGCGATCAGCCGCCGGGATAGCGTCAGGGCCAGGCGCAGGACCCCGGCACCCGCGATCGCCACGCCCAGCATCAGGAGCGTGTGACGGTCCTGGGAAGTCAACGCATCCTGGTGCGCGCCGAGGTGGCGATGACCGGTCCGGATCGCGTCGATGGCCCGGCCGGTGAGATAGGGGATGGCCACCGTGGCCGCCATGGCCAGGGCGGCCAGTACGCCCGAGGCGACGACCTCCCGGCGATAGGGCCTGAGGAACCCGAGCAGCCTGCGGAAGATGGGCATCAGGTTCCTAGTCTAGTTGCTCGCTCAATCATCTCGGCCCCGTCAGGGGCCGCATAATCCTTGGCCGTGCCCGCGAGCCGCCCCCCCGGACCCGACCAGCCGCAGCGTCGCGGACCCGACCGGCCCCGACAATCCCCCACCGGTCCACCGGCCGGACTGTGCGATGGCTGTGCCCATCAGCGCCTGGTGCCCAACACCCGCGGGTCGGTGTTCTCGCTGTGCGAACGTTCGCGCAGCCAGGCTGACCTCTACCCGCGCTATCCGCGGTTGCCGGTGATCAGCTGCCACGGCTTCGAGGTGCGCGCCAGCAGTCAGGGCTGAGGAGTGCTGCCAGCTCCCGCGGCGGCGCCCGGCGCCCCGGTGCTGCCGCCGCCCGCCGCTGGCGGGGAGCTCGGAGCAGTGGCCGCGGGCGGCGGCGCCGGTCCGGCGGCCACCGGTGGGCGCAGCACCAGATAGACGCTGGCGTCCTGGTTGGACTGGGTCAGGCTGAAGCTGTAGAGCGTCGTGGCGGTCAGCCGGGACACCAGCGGAGCGTCCGGCGAGCGGGTCACGCCGGTCACCGAGGGGGCGGCGGGAGCCAGCGAGTCGCGCAGCGGCTGCGAGAGCTCGGACGCGACGTCGCCGGGGCGAAAGAAGACGGCCTGGCTGGGGTCCTGGCCCGCACGAGGGGGAAGGAAGACGACCACCTGGTTGACGTCTGAGATGTAGCGGAAGCTGTAGAGGGCCAGCTCGACGGCCTCCCGGCGCAGGAGCAGGTGGCGCTGGGTCGAGGCCTTGCCCTGGTCGATTGCGCACTTGGGGCCCAGCCCGCACAGACGGTAGAGCACACCCTTGCCGCTGATCAGGGAGATGTTGTTGGCGTT